>NZ_SPQC01000023.1 GCF_004569295.1 Rothia nasimurium | reverse complement strand
GTCAGGCGGTTGATGACTATATCTATTGGTATAACAACGGTAGGCTTCAGGAGCGATTAAAGGGCCTGGCTCCGATGGGGTATCGGAGCCAGGCTTTGGCAGCCCTGACGGTCTAGGATTAAACCAGTCCAACTTTCGGGGGCTAGTTCAAAGAGCGGGGGCAAGACGGGCTTTTATATTTTTCTCGTCTTTAGAGATTATCGATGGCGTACTGGGCCTGCTCGGGGGTGAATTTTTCACCGTATTCGCTAATGAGTTGATCGTAGAGACGGTCTGTGCTCATATCCATAGTATCTAGGTAATTACGGGCTGACTCTAGAGCCTCAGCATTCCAATCTGCCTTAACATTATCTACTGCATATTGAGCCTGCTCAGGTGTGAACTGTTCGCCGTATTCACTAGTTAACTGGTCATAGAGACCCGCGTATGAGAAAGGCATGATATCGATGTAGTTCTGTGCGCTTCCCAGGGCTTCAGCATTCCAGTCAGCGTTGAGATTATCCATTGCATACTGGGCTGCTTCAGGTGAGAACTTTTCACCGTATTCACTGGTGAGTTGCTCGTAGAGACCTGCGTACGAGAAATCCATGATGCTAAGGTAGCGGTTTGCGGTTGAAAGGGCATTGCTGTAATCGCGTGGGACATCACTACTAGCAGAATTAGTCTGCTGGGATGCTTCGGTAGACGGCGCGCTCGAAGCGGCAGGGGCAGTTGTAGCCGGGGTAGTTGTGGTTGGGGCTGCAGAGCTAGCAGGGGCTGTAGAACCTGTGGGAGCAGTTGCCGACGGGCTAGCTACCGCTGACTCAAGCTCTTGTAGACTCTGCTGGAGCTCAGAATCGTTGGCGATGGTGTTGAGGGCAAAGAAAAACAGGACGATACCTGAAATCACTGACCCGATTACCGAGAGTGCAATGGCGATAATCGAGGTGACTTTTTCCTTGTTCTTCTGGAAAAGGCCAACAATGCCGGTTACAAAAGCTGCAAACAGTAAGAGCCAGCCGAGTAACACAACCGCGGGGATGCAACCCAGGATAAAGCCGAGGACGCCCAAGCCTAGGGCCACCAGGCCGAGCACATTCTTAGGCTTTTTGCTGTTAGGCTGCTGAGGCGCGGCGTAGGGGTCGTAGTAGGGCTGCTGGCCCGGTGCGGCGTAAGCCCCAGCAGGCGATGAGGGTACTCCGGGCTGATTGGGCTGAGAAGACGGTGTGTTAGGTGTGTATGGGTCTTCGCTCATACTTTCCAGCTTAAAGACGAACTGGGTGCCCACTGGCTAGATGTCGGATTATTTCTCGGTGATTCCCGGGAACCTGCCACCGGCGTCGGCCTACCCTCTACCGCCAGCAGCGCAAAACCTGGAACACTCACCCAAACACAAACCACCCTTGCTATCCTTAAGAATGGTGTGCCCTGCGTCCGCGCTGCCCGCATAGGCCATTCAGGCCGCGCAGCCCCACCCCACCGCCGTGAAACCCGGCAGGTGACCATCCTATTCAGGAGTAAGACTTATGCCAGCAATTGTGATTGTAGGTGCCCAGTGGGGCGACGAAGGTAAAGGCAAAGCAACCGACCTGCTCGGCGGCCGCGTCGATTACGTCGTCAAGCCCAACGGCGGTAACAACGCAGGCCACACCGTCGTCGTCAACGGCCAGAAGTTCGAGCTCAAGCTCCTTCCCGCCGGCATCCTCTCAGAAAACGCTGTACCCGTCATCGGCAACGGCGTCGTCGTTAACCCCGAAGCCCTCTTCGAAGAAATCGACGGCCTCGAAGCCCGCGGCGCAGACACTTCCAAGCTCAAAATTTCAGCTAACGCCCACCTGGTAGCGCCCTACCACCAGACCATGGACAAGGTCACCGAACGCTTCCTCGGCAAGCGCGCCATCGGCACCACCGGCCGCGGCATCGGCCCCACCTACATGGACAAGGTAGGCCGCCTGGGCATTCGCGTGCAGGACATCCTCGACGAGTCCATCCTGCGCCAGAAGGTTGAAGGCGCCCTGCGTCAGAAGAACGAACTACTGGTCAAGGTCTACAACCGCCGCCACGTCGAGGTCGAAGAAATCGTTGAGTACTTCATGAGCTTCGCCGACCGCCTGGCACCCATGATTGTTGAATCAACCCAGCTGCTCAACAAGGCCCTGGACGAGGGCAAGACCCTGCTCATGGAAGGCGGCCAGGCTACCTTCCTCGACGTAGACCACGGCACCTACCCCTTCGTCACCTCATCTAACCCTACCGCAGGCGGTGCCTCCGTTGGTTCCGGCGTTGGCCCCACCCGCATCTCCCGCGTCATCGGTATTCAGAAGGCCTACACCACCCGCGTGGGTGCTGGCCCCTTCCCCACTGAACTCTTCGACGACATGGGCGAATTCCTGCGCACCACCGGTGGCGAGTTCGGCGTGAATACTGGCCGCCCCCGCCGCTGCGGCTGGTACGACGCGGTTCTGGCCCGCCAGGCTGTGCGCATCAATGGCTTCACCGACCTCTTCATCACCAAGCTGGATGTGCTCACCGGGCTTGAGAAGATTCCTGTCTGCGTCGCCTACGATGTAGACGGTGTTCGCCACGATGAGATGCCCATGACCCAGTCGGACTTCCACCACGCTAAGCCTATCTACGAGTACTTCGACGGCTGGACCGAAGACATCACCGAGGCTAAGACCCTTGATGAGCTGCCCGAGAATGCCCGTAAGTACCTTGAGAAGCTGGAAGAGATTTCCGGCTGCCGTATCTCGGCGATTGGTGTTGGCCCCGGCCGCGAGCAGACCATCGTTGTGCGCGACCTGATCGAGGACGAGAAGTAGGGCGGACGTCCGCGCCCCTCTTCCTGCGCCGGGTAGGTACCATCTAAACCAGAAAAACCCACTAACTAGGTGGGTTTTTCTGATTTAATATGGTCTTTTCTGTAGAAGGACTACGATAGACACCATGACCTTACTCAACACGCTCAACCACACCACCGGGGCCGTCACCGGCTACGACTCCCTCGCCGACCTTGCCCGGGCCTTCACTCCCGGCACCGACTGCGCCTATATCGGCCTGGTTGACCCTTCCCGCGGCGACCTCACCACCCTCACCGGCCTCTTCAACCTGCACCCCCTCGCTGTTGAAGACTCCGAGCAGGGCCACCAGCGCTCCAAGCTCGATCGCTACGGCAGCACCTACTACCTGGTGCTCCGCCCGGCGATCTACCTCGATGACACCGAAGAAATCCGTTTCGGTGAAACCCACATGTTCGTGGGCGAGAACTTCGTGATTTGGCTTGTCAAAGATGCCCTGCGCTCTGTCGACACCACCCAGCGCACCATGGGCGCGGTCTTCTCGAGCGCGCTGGAGAGCCCCACCATGCAGGCCTACCCACTGGCTTTCTTGCACCGGGTGCTCGATATGCTCGTGGACGGCTACTTCCCCGTTATTGAGGGTCTAGAAAACGACGGTGACGAAATCGAGGACGCCCTCTTCGCCGATAACTCCGAAGCCAGCGAGATATCGCAGCGTATCTACAGCCTGCTGAACGAGGTCAGTGACTTCAAACGGGCGGTCAAGCCAGTGGGGCAGATGCTGGACCTGCTCATGGGGCGTATTCGTATTCAGGCTGAGACCGGCAATGAGCACCAGCTTGAGCTGCTCCCCCACTTCCGCGACGTGAAAGACCACGTCATCAGCGTGGCTGACCGGGTAGACGATCTGCGCTCCTCCCTCGAGAACGCCCTGGCGGTGAACTCCACTATCGTGGCGGAACGGCAGAACGATGATACGAAGAGAATCTCGGCCTGGGCTGCGATTCTGGTGGCCCCTACCGTGATTGGCTCAATTTACGGCATGAACTTCGACGTGATGCCCAAGCTGCACTGGACCTTTGGCTACCCGGCGTCCCTGCTGCTCATGGTTGCGGTGTCCTTTGGGCTGTGGGTGGTTTTTAAAAAGAAAGAATGGCTTTAACGGTCCTCTTCTACATCTTCACCCCGCGCAGGGTGCGCACCACCATCACGGTGCAAATCAGCATGAGCACTACGCCAATGGCAGAGGTGTAGACCACGCCGGAGTCGAAGGCGTGCTGGGCCGAAGTCAGCAGGGCAGCGCCGGTTTCCCCGCCGATGCGTTCGGCGGTTTCTGCCGCCCCGCCCAGGGTCTCGCGGGCGGCGTCCGCGTCCGCTGCACTAACCCCCTCGGGCACCACCAGGTGGGCAACATAGGCCGCGTTCAGAATCGACCCCAGAATCGCGGTGCCCATGACCGAGCCGGTCTCGTAGGCGGTCTCGGAGATAGCGGACGCCGCACCCGCCTTGTGCGGGGGAACAGCGGACAGGATAATGTCGTTGGTCAGGGTTTCAGCGAAGCCAATGCCCACACCGAGCAGGGCAAAGGCGACCAGAATACCGGTGTCCGAGCCGGAATCGGCGGTGAAGAAAACCAGGGTGAAGGCTGCCGCGTTCATGAGTAGGGCGCCAGCAATCACGATCCAGGGCTTGATGATTTTGACCAGGTACACCACGACCAGGCCCGCAATGACGGTCAGTACCAGGCCGGGCAGCAGCACCAGGGCCGCGCTAAAGGGGGAGTGGCTGCTTACCAGCTGCAGATGCTGGGAGACGAAGTAGAGGAAGCCAACCAGTGAGAAGATCGCCATGAGGTTGGTGAGCACCGCGCCGGTGAACTGCTTGTTGGTGAAGAGGCGCATGTCCAGCATGGGGTTGGTGCGCGCCAGCTGGCGGCGGGTGAAAGCAATGCCGCAGACGAGGGCGACCAGCAGCAGGGCGATGGTGAGCAGGTCGAAGCCATCGTGGGCGAAGTGCTTGATGGCGTAGACGAAGGGGGCCATGGTCGCCATAATCAGGGCGATGCTGACGAAGTCGATGGTGCCGGGGGCAGGGTCCTTGGAGTTGGGAATCAGCCAGAAGCCCAGCAGGAGCATGGGTAGCAACACGGGCACTGCCATGAGAAAGACCGAACCCCAGTAGAAGTGCTCCAGCAGGAAGCCGCCGACGATAGGGCCCAGGGCGGCACCGCCAGCGAATCCGGATGCCCAGATGGCGATGGCGGTGCGGCGTTCGGTGGCGTCAGAGAACATGTTGCGGATAATCGAGAGTGTCGCGGGCATGAGCATGGCCCCGAAGATACCCATGCCGGCGCGGGCGGCAATGAGCCAGGCGGCGGTGGGGGCGAAGGCCGCGGCTGCCGAGATGACGGTAAAGCCGAAGCCTCCTAACAGGAGCATGGTGCGGCGACCAAAGCGGTCACCCATGCTACCTGCAGGAATGAGCAGGCCCGAGAGAATCAGCGGGTAGACGTCGTTGATCCAGAGCAGTTGGGTGCCGCTGGGGGAGAGCCGGGCTGAGATTTCGGGCAGGGCAAAGGAGAGCACTGTGTTGTCGACAGAGACCAAGAGCACCGGCAGCATAAGGACGGCTAGGGCCGCCCAGCGGCGGGAGTAGGGTGCTGCGGTGGGTTCGGTGACGGCTCTCATTTGGCCGGTTGTGGGGTGCATGTCTGCTCTTTCGTGAGGACGGCTACCTGGGATTGGGTGTCCGCTGGGTGCGGGTGTTGCATCGGTAGCTTTAGTTCAACATAGATTACTGTACCGTCTGGACGGTTTTGTTTTCAAGTGCCAGCCCGGTAGGATAGAACACATGAGTTCTCGCGAAAAAATCCTCGACGCCTACGAAGCCCTGCTCATTGAAGAGGGGGAGCGGGCGGCGTCCATGAACGCTATTGCCTCCCGCGCCGGGGTGTCAAAGGGGGGCCTACTCTACCACTTCCCCGATAAAACCGCCCTAGTTGACGGGCTGTTGGTGCGGGCCTGGGCGCTCGCCGAGCGGGATTTCAAGGCTATGGCGGATGATCCTGCCGGGGCCTGTGCCTACTATGTGCGCACGTCCATGTACCAGGACACCCCTTTTGACCGGGTGTTTGTGGCCGCGTCGCGCCTGTGTCAGGACGCCGCCGAGAAGGTAGCCGGGGTCTATGACAGGATCCAGGGCCGCTGGTTTGAGATGATTCGGGCCGAGGTGCCCTCGGACGCGGTGGCGCGCGCTATCTTACTGATGGGGGACGGGCTCTACTACAACGCGGCGGTCGCCAGCAGCGAGTCCCGCCCCAACCTTGCCCTCAGCGGCGATATGGACGCCCTGCTCGAGGTCGTGGAGCAGCTGAAGGGGACATTAGGTTCTGGGGCAAGGGCTCTATCTAGCCCTGGAGCCTAGATAGCCTATGCTGAATATCTTTCGTGGAGACATAAAGCTGGCGGTAATCCGGGTAGAGCTGGTTATAAATTGGCACTTCTCGCGGGTGAATCATATGATTAATGGGGTTCCATTCATTAATGTCAGACGCTACTCCTAGCGTTTGAGCAACCATAAAAGCGTCGCCCAAAGAAGCACCGATGGTGTACTTTCGTATCACCTGTTCGCGGCCGGTCACGTCAGAAATAATTTGTGGCCAGAAGTCAGATTTAACTCCTCCACCAGCACAGGTAATACCCTGAATATTGGCGCCGGCAGCTTCCATCGTCTCAATATTATGGCGGACGGCAAAAGCGGTAGATTCAAGCAGAGCCCGATAAATATGCCCGCGTGTATGATCCAGCGTGAGCCCGATAAGTGTTCCGCGAGCGTCTGCATCTTGAATAGGGGTTCGCTCGCCTGCGAAATACGGTAAAGCAAGCAGACCATGGGCGCCTGCGGGTGTACCTTCAGCCTCAGCAATCAGCTGAGCAAAATCGGTCGCCTCCGTCAGGTCTCGGAGCCAACTCGTTAACGCTCCCGAGGTAGCAAGACCACCGGCAAGGTGATGGGTTCCTTTACGCGTTCCGGCTGTTCCCCACATCGAAAGATGGCGTGCGCGGCGATCTGTGTTTGCGATGAGAAATAAGGTCGTCCCGTACATAAGAAAGAGGTGGTGATTTTCGGTTGCCCCTACAGACTCTTGTTCTGCCCAAGCATCAATGGTTCCAAAAATTACCGGAATTCCACCTTTTAGCTCAGGAATTTCGGGGTTCGGACGAGTTTCCCCTGCAATCTCGTTTGACCAACCCAGACAGGGCATCTCAAGGTTCTTTCCACCTATCTCGCTCACCATTGAATCATCCCATTCACCGGTTTCAGGCCTATATAGGGGCGTCATCTGAGATGCAGAATGCCGGTCAAGTGTATACTCCCCGGTTAGATGCCATATCACCCATGAATGCGGCATAAAAAACCGGACGCCGCGCTCAAAATCTGCTGTATACCGTTGCTGGAACCACGCTATTTTAGGGCCACCGGCTTGTGAAGTCAGCGCCGAATCATAGGTGTGTAGTAGGTAGTCCTCGCCATAGCGGGTAGTTAGTTTCTGGATTTCGTCTGTTGCCCGCCAGTCCACACCGTAGAGAGCTGATGGAGCTATCGGGATGCCTTCGAGACTGGTCATGCCAACGCACGGTCCCATGCCTGAGAGCCCGATTCCGATAACTTCGAAGTCTTGACCACCTATGAGCGCGCGGTACAGGTCTTTAAATTCTTGCCACCATACGAACATCGGCATCTCAACGAGGCCGTGTTCGCCGCGGGTAACGGTGTGTTCTGTTGTTGCGGTGTTAAGAAGCTGACCGTTCGTATCTATGAGAACTGCCTTGGTGCTTGAGGTTCCTACATCGAAGCCAAAAAATACCTTTTGTGTCATACTCCCCATTATGGTTGAGTTCTTTGGTGCTCAGAAAAACCCAGCTGGATAAGGTAAAACGATGAGGTTCGCTTCGCTTCGTTCTCGGTGATGCCCGTACAATGACGGTATGAAACGTGACATCTATAGGCTGACGCGCCGAGACATATCCGCTTTGGAAGTGGCGAGGCTCTACCATGAGCGGGGTCTTTCTCAGCAGGAAGTTGCTCAGCATCTGCATATTGCCCGTCCCACGGTTTCTAAGTTGCTTACCCATGCCAAAGACCGCGGTTTCATTCGGACAACTGTGATTGACCCACGTGATAATAACCAGATAATGGCGGAGCAACTACGAAAGAAGTATAGCCTTCTGGGTGTGAGGCTTGCCCCTGTGGCAGGGCGCGGACCGATGGACTTGAGGCATGCTTTAGGGCGGTCGGCAGCCCAGCTTCTTAAGGAGCTCGTTCGAGAAGGGGATATCATCGGTGTAGCGTGGTCGCACACCATTGCTGAGATGGCTCAAGCGCTAACTCCACAACAGGTGAGCGGGGTGAGGATTGTTCAGTTACGGGGTGAGGCTATGGATGGTACAGCCAGCCAGCACATTGCTCACACGTACCAGCGGTTTGCTGAAGCATTATCGGCTGAACTTTACAGTATGGATGAACCCGCTGTGTTCTCGACGTTTGGCGATAAAATGAGCCGGTCACGTGATGTTTGGGTGAGCGAGGTCTTGCGTTTGGGCGCAGAAAGCCGCATTGCCGTGTATAGCGTAGGAGCCACTGACCAGGGCTCAATCCTCTTCAGTTCGCCGCTGCTCTCACCCTCTGAAAAGGAGCATCTACGTCAGGTATCGGTGGGAGATATCTGCTCACGTTACCTGAACGAAAAGGGGCAGGTGTGCGTTCCAGAGCTCAATAACCGCACCTTGGGTATCTCTTTACCTGATATGCGTCATACGGAACAGAAAATCCTTGTTGCGGGCGGGCCTGAAAAAATTCGTGCCGTCCACGTGGCGGTAACCTACGGTTACGCGAATAGGCTGGTGACGGATGTCCAGACTGCACAGCAGCTACTTAAGATGTAACCTCCACGCAAAAGGTTACAAATGTTCCATCGCGGTATAAATGCTATAAAAATGGAACATATGTAATGATAATCCCGTGGTGCGGGGTGCAGGGCAACTTATATTTGTCTCATCAGAACTGACAAAGGAGTTGTTATGACGATGGTGTCACCCTTTATTTTCCACATCACCTTGATTCCTTCTTTCCCCTCTAGGAAGCCCTCACTCTACCGGGGAGGGGACAGCTAAGATGAACGTTGAAAACCCTACCCATGTTGAAGAACGCGGCGTATCCAACACCTCTTGGGGAATTATTAAAGACTCCGCACGGCAGCTGCGCAACGGATACCTGGACCGCACCCCAATTTTCCAGTACGTCCTGCTTTCTATCTGCTTCCCTATGTGGGGTGCAGCAGCTAGTCTGAACGATATTCTTATTGCCCAGTTCAAGCACATTTTTACTCTTTCAGACTTTGCAACTGCTTTTGTGCAATCTGCTTTCTACGGTGGCTACTTCGTCATCGCTATCCCCGCATCACGGGTTATTCGTCGTTTAAGCTACAAGGCCGGACTGCTCATCGGCCTCACGATTTACATTCTTGGTTGCCTACTGTTTTTCCCTGCTTCACAAGCAGCGACTTACTCCGTCTTCCTTGCCTCTCTTTTCGCTGTTGCTATCGGTCTGTCTTTCTTGGAGACTTCTGCTAACACCTACTCCTCCATGATTGGCCCAAAGAAAACAGCAACTCTGCGTCTGAATATTTCTCAGACTTTCACCCCTATAGGTTTCTTTGCTGGTGCCCTTATGGGTAAGTATCTTATCTTCACAGAAGGAGCTTCATTAGAAGACCAACTTAAAGGTTTAGATCCGGTAGCAGCCCAGCAACTCACCGAGCAGCTTCTGCAACGCACACTAGAACCTTATCGCTGGATTATCTGTGTCCTTATCGTGCTGTTACTGCTTATCGCGATTACTCAGTACCCTTCCAGCAAACCGCTTGATGCTAGCAACCACGAAAAATCAGCTGGTTTAGGTGAAACCCTGCGCTATCTCTTACAGAAGAAAGACTTCCTCGCAGGTATCTTCGCTCAGTTCATGTACGTCGGCCTGCAGACTGCCCTGTGGTCTTTCACCATCCGACTGGCGCTCACCCTTGATGATTCCCTCAACGAGCGTGCCGCTACCAACTACCTGCTTGCTGCCTACGTGGCCTTCTTTATCGGTAAGTTCATCGCGAACTTCCTCATCACCAAAATGAATGAAGACCTCGTCCTAATTATTTACTCCCTCATCGGTGTTGGAGCGCTAACCTATGTCGTTTTCGTCCCCAACATCACCGCAGTGTGGGCAGCGGTTTTGGCTTCCGGTTTGCTTGGCCCCGGATGGGCAACAATTTATGTGCGCACCCTGGATACCATTGAAGATAAGCGCTTTACCGAAACTGGCGGAGCTATCATCGTCATGGCTATCATCGGCGGTGCCGTCATCCCCGTTGTCCAGGGTCTGATTTCAGACCTCACTGGATCAATGTCTATCAGTTTCTCAATCAACATTCTCTGCTTCTTGGTTATGGCTCTCTACTTCTGGGGCCTTTACCGTCAGTCTAAGAAGGCATAACAATGAGCACGATTATTCCTCTCCATCACAGCCTCTTCACCAGCGAGAAAACAACGGTTCTTCAGAACGATGAATTTGCCGTCAGCGCGTTGACCTATCCCTCCGGAGTACAATCACTCACCCTGGCAAACTCTCGTGGTTTCGTTGAAGTGCTCCCCTTCATGGGGCAGATTATCTGGGACGCCGAGTTCGATGGGACCAGCCTACGCATGAAGAACATGTTCAACCAGCCTCAGCCTGCCTCAACAATTGTTGAGACCTACGGTTGTTTTGCCTTCCACTCGGGTCTACTCGCCGCTGGATGCCCCGCACCCGAGGATACTCACCCCCTCCACGGTGAATTTCCCTGCGCACCGATGGACTCAGCAGAACTTATCATAGAAGATCATGGGGCACTCACGGTGCGGTCGCACCGCGAATACGTCATGGGCTTTGGTCACCATTACCTGGCCTCGCCCTCCGTAACCGTCACCGCGTCATCCGGCTTGCTGACCATTGGCCTGAAGGTCAAGAACCTTTCAGCCTACGCACCCATGCCCCTGCAGTACATGTGCCACATGAACTACGCTTTCGTCCCCGGCGGTACGATGAGCGATAATCTCGCCGCAGACTCCTTTCAGCTACGCCGCACCGTACCCGCTCACGTCACCCCCACTCCTGCGTGGGAAAAGATCAATGACAGCATTCTTTCAGGGGAGCATGATGCTGACTCCCTGGTGGGTGCAGAAGCGTTTGACCCTGAGATTGTGTACTTCGCTGACGCTCTTGACCAGCAGGTCAAGGACGCTCAGTTCACCCTCACACACCCGGACGGCACTGCCTTTATTACCAGGTTCTCAACGGATCAGTTCCCCGTTGCTACACGGTGGATTTTGCATAACCCTGACCAGACGGTTGCGGCTTTCGTCTTGCCGGGAACGTCTCGACCTGAAGGCTATCTGGCGGCAGACGCTGCGGGAACCCTCATTCACCTCTCTCCCGGTGAAGAACGCATCTTTGAAGTAGAAACTGGTTTGCTTTCAGCAGCAGAAACGCAGACCCAGGCGAAGGAGTAATACCCATGGATATCGCAGTCATCGGTTCAAACAATGTTGACCTGATTTCCTACATCACCCGTATGCCCCAGGAAGGTGAGACCATTGAAGCACCAGATTTCCAACTGGGGTGTGGCGGTAAGGGCGCTAACCAGGCTGTTGCAGCTTCCCGCTTAGGCTCCGAAGTGCTCATGGTGACCCGCGTGGGTAATGATCTTTTTGCAGATAACACCATCGCCAACTTCAAAGCCAACGGCATGAGCGATAAGTACATTCTGCGGACGGACGCAACCAGCGGGGTTGCACCGATTTTTGTTGATCAGCAGTCTCGTAACTCCATCATCATCGTCAAGGGTGCCAACGCTCTGTTGACCCCTGAAGATCTTCAGGCAGCTCGTGAGGATATCGCCCGATGCAAACTGATAGTGTTGCAGCTTGAAATCAACCTTGAGACTGTTTATGCGGCGGTTGATCTGGGGAAGGAGCTGGGCATTCCCGTCTTGCTTAACCCCGCTCCGGCTGCCCCTGAGCTTTCACTGGAACGGGCTCGCTCAGTAGAGTTCATCGTCCCTAACGAGACCGAACTGTCTCTGCTATCGGGTATGCCCGTTGATACGCTTGACGATATTTCTAATGCTGCTGGTGTACTGCTTGATTCTGGTATCAAGAACGTGATTGTTACCCTCGGTGCACGCGGAGTTCTGTGGGTTTCTGCAGAGGGCGAGAAGCTCATTGAAGGGAATGCCGTTGATGCCGTTGATACCACCGGCGCGGGGGATGCATTTATTGGGTGCTTCAGCCATTACTGGGTGAAGAATGGCGATATTGCAGAGTCCCTGCGTTTGGCAAACTACTATGCCGGTGACTCAGTGACCCGCCAGGGTACTCAGAAGTCATACACGACCGGTGAGGACTTCCACCAGAGGTTCGCCCATATTTTCTAAGAAGTAGCGGTAAACGCCCCCATCTGCTCTGAGCCCGGTGTGCGGGTAGCGTCGGTGGGGGCGTTTTATCTTGGTCGTCGCTAGCCAGCCAGCACCGCTATCGCCTCATAGGGTCGCAGGGTAATGGCGCCCGCGTCAGCGGCGTCCGCCAGCACGGGCTCATTCTTGTAATTACACAGGAGCACTGACCCCGCCGCGAACTCCGCGGGCAGCTGCACGGCGGCGTCCTTGCCGTAGAAATTGCAGAGCACCAGCAGGCGCTGGCCCTCGTGCTCGCGCACAAAACCGTAGACGCTCTCGTGCTCCCGGGCAAAAGGCTCATAGGACCCCTCAGCAATCAGGGGCATCTCGTGGCGCAGGCGCACCAGCTCCCGGTAGAAGGGCAGAATGACGCCCTCCGCCTCTTCGCGCTCAACGTTAATCTCGGCCTGCGAGGTGGGCATCAGCCAGGGCTTCACCTGAGAGAAGCCGGCGAACTCAGAGGCGTCCCACTGCATAGGGGTGCGGGAGTTGTCGCGGGACTTCTTAGTGACAATACGGAAGGCTTCGTCCTCGCCCACGCCGCGCTCCCGCAGAATATCAAAGGCGTTGTGGGATTCAACGTCCACGTAGTCAGCCATCGACGAGTAGACCGGGTCAACCATGCCGATTTCTTCGCCCTGGTAGATGTAGGGGGTGCCGCGGGTCAGGTGTACGGCGGCAGCGAGCATGGTGGCGGACTCAGCGTGGTAGCGCTCAACATCGCCAAAGCGGTTGATAGCGCGCGGCTGGTCGTGGTTGTTCCAGAAGGACGCCTGCCAGCCGCCCCCTGCTTGGATGCCGACTGCCCAGTCGGTCAGCAGGCCCTTGAGCGCCATGAAGTCAAAGGGCACGTCAGACCACTTCTCGGACCCGTTGTAGTCCACCTTGAGATGGTGGAAAGAGAAGACCATGTCCAGCTCTTCATTGGCCGGGTTGGTGTAGCGCACGCTGCTGTCGATGGTGGTGGACGACATCTCGCCCACGGTCACGATGCCCTTGGTATCGCCAAAGGTGGCCCGGTGCAGCTCCTGCACCCATGGGTGCACGCGGTCGGTGTCGGTGTAGATTAGCTTGTCGTTTTCGCCGGGGGCGGCGTCCCGCAGATCCTCGGCCTTGCCAATCACGTTGAGCACATCGAAGCGGAAGCCGCGAACGCCCTTGTCCTTCCAGAAATTGACCACCTTGAAGAGCTCTTCGCGTACCTTGGGGTTGTGCCAGTTGAGGTCTGCCTGGGTCACGTCGTAGAGGTGCATGTAGTAGAGGCCGGTATCGCCAAACTGTGACCAGCAGGGGCCGCCAAACTTGGACTCCCAGTTGGTCGGCAGGGAGCCGTCCGCCTGCGCCGGGCGCAGGTAGAAGAAGTCCTGGTACTCTTTCTCCCCGGCCAGTGCCCGCTGGAACCACTCGTGCTCGGTAGAGACGTGGTTGAGCACCATATCGAACATAACCCCAATGCCCTCTCGCCCCAAGGCAGCAATCAGCTCTTCGGCGTCCTCCATGGTGCCCATCTCTGGGTCGACCTCGTAGTAGTTGGCGATGTCGTAGCCGTTATCGTTCTGCGGTGAGACAAAGAAGGGGTTGAACCAGACCATATCCACGCCCAGTGAGGCAATGTAGGGGACCTTCTCGATGATGCCCCGCAGGTCGCCTATGCCGTTGCCGCTCGAATCGTAGAAGGACTTGGGGTAGACCTGGTAGATGACCTTATCGTGAAAGCTCATGGTGTGCTCCAAAGGGTAGGACACCGGTGCTGGGGTAGGTGCGCCCGGTGGTGGGTGGGGGTCGGGGTAAAAGAAAAGAAGCGCACCCCATCAAAGCGGGGTACGCTCCTTAACCTTACCTGTCTAACAGGTTCTTCAGTCTGTATTACAGCCGATTTGGAACTTTATTCAGAAACCGGAATTTCCTGGCGGCGGTGCGCGAAGTCCAGGTAACGGAACTTATCGGCGCGGTGGCGGGAGATGGTGTACTGGAAGGCGGTGCCGTCCTCAAGTACGGTGATTGAGGTGGTCACTGCAACGTATTCGCCAGCGTGCAGGTTTAGGTACTTGGCATCGTTGGGGGTTGCCTGTTCGATAGTGATCTGCTTGGCTGATGACACGATGCTCAGGCCCAGCTCGCCCTCGAAGTAGTGGTAGAGGGAGTCCTCGGCGACCTCGCGGGGAATCTCGGGAACCACGCTCTTGATGATGTAGTCGTGGTCGATGATGGCGGGGGCACCGTCCATGTGGCGCACACGCATGATGTGGGTGACGGGAACCTGCTCAACTGAACCGTCGGTCAGGGCCTGGAAGGGTACGTGGGGTAGCAGGGTGTCTTCCAGTTCAACCAGTTCGGTCTGGGTGTCGCGACTGGCTGACTCGGCAAACTCCTTGTAGCTCACCAGAGAAGACACGGGGATCGAGTAACGCTTGTGGTCGATAACCAGGGAGCCCTTACCCATGATGCGCTGAATGTAGCCGCGGTCGGTCAAAATAGCCAGAGCCTTGCGGGCGGTCTCACGAGAGACGTTGTACTTTTCGGTCAGCTTCTTTTCGCTGGGCAGCAGGTCGCCCACGCCGTACTTGCCTTCATCAATGTCACGAGCCAGGTCGTGGTAGATGCGTTCAAACTTTCCCATTTGGTTCCCCTATGTAACAGGTGCGAGATGGAGTGAGAGTTTCACACGGTGATTGTGTTTCCCTATAGTCTAGGACTCGCATGGGGTGTTTGCGAGAGACACACATGTAAATGTGTGTCACACGCTGGTCAGGCCGCTCACGTGCAGGTTTTAAGCAATCGGGGCGCTCTCTGGCCTGCGAAAACACCGGTTAGCGAGAGCACCTCAACCAAAAGATGTGGTGCGAAACGCACCTGCCGCACCCGGAAAACAGCCCACCGGCGTCCGCCTGCCCGAATAGTGAGAACGCAACCGCTTTTTCACGCCATCCTACCCCTGCCGGGGCTACGCTCTACAAGAGCGCCAAAAAATCACTACTATAAACCTGTTCACACGAAAAGAATGACCTGCTTCGTGCTTGATCTGCCACCGCTATTGCCATCTACGTCAAGTGATTCGGCCAGTACAGCACCTTCATTGCCGGTATCCAGTAGTGGCAGATCGCCCTGCTCGTGCTCGTCACCGTGGTGGCCCTCAACCTTATTTCGGTCAAGGTCTTTGGCGAAATGGAATTCTGGTTCGCCCTCATCAAGGTTGCCGCCCTGGTTATCTTCCTGGTGGTCGGTACCTTCTTCGTCATCTTCGGCACCCCCACCGGCAGCGAAGTGGGTTTCAGCCTAATCTCTGACAACGGCGGTATCTTCCCCTACGGCATCATGCCCACCCTGGTGATTATGCAGGGCGTCATCTTCGCCTACGCTTCCATTGAGCTCGTGGGTACCACCTCGGGCGAAACCAAGGATGCCCGCAAGGTGATTCCCAAGGCCATCAACACCGTCATCTGGCGAATCGCCCTCTTCTACGTGGGCTCCGTGGTACTGCTTACCCTGCTGCTACCCCACACCGCTTATTCGGCCGACGGTCACCTTCTTTGGCTCTGTCGGCGTAGACTACGCCGCGCCCATCATGGAACTGGTCGTTATCACCGCCGCCATGTCATCGCTCAACGCGGGTCTCTACTCCACCGGCCGCATCCTGCACTCCATGGCAGCAGCGGGCTCCGCACCCCCGCTTTGCCCTACGCATGACCAAGAGCGGCGTACCCTACGGCGGTATTCTCATGACCGCAGCGGGTAGCCCTGATTGGCGTCGTCCTCAACTACTTTGTGCCCTCACAGGCCTTCGAGATCGTGCTCAACCTGGCCTCCATCGGCATTATCGCCGCCTGGGCCACCATCGCCCTGTGCCATATCAAGTTCCTCAAACTGGTTAAGCAGGGCGTATACACCCGCCCCGCCTACCGCATGCCCGGGGCACCCGTCACCGACTGGATCATACTGGCCTTCCTCGCAGGCGTGCTGGTACTCATCGGCTTCGACTACCCCGTGGGCACCTACACCCTGGCGTCCCTCATTGTGATTATCCCGCTCATGGTGCTGGGCTGGTTCGCCTGCCGCACCAATATCCGCCGGATCGCCGCAGAACGCCAGGGCTACACAGGCCTTAGCCCCGTAGTCGCTGACCGCCAGGTCACCGAATACTTCAAGAACCGGTAGGCGCCAGGCGGCTAGCCGAACAGGCGCTCGCTGGCGATGCGGGCGCCTGTGGCCAGCGACTCCAGCTTGGCCCAGGCAAGGTCGGGGTGTAGGCGTCCGCCCAGACCGCAGTCGGTTGACGCCACCACGTTCTCCTTGCCCACCACCTGAGCAAACTGCTCAATGCGCTGGGCCACCAGCTCGGGGTGCTCAATCAGGTTGGTCGAGTGCGACACGACGCCGGGAATCACGTACTTGCCCTCGGGCAGCTCCAGGTTCTCCCAGACCTTCCACTCATAGGCGTGGCGAGCGTTGGCAGCCTCAAAGGTGTAGCCGGCGGCGTCAATTGACAGCAGGGTATCGGCCAGGTGCTTGAACTCCAGGTCGGTGCTGTGCGGCCCGTGCCAGGAACCCCAGCACAGGTGGAAGCGGGTCTGCTCGGTCGGGATATCCTCAAGTGCGTAGTTAAGGGCATCAACTGCCACCTGAATAAAGTCAAGGTAGTCGCTGACGCTGGGCTCGGGGTTAATCTGGTCCCAGCCCTCAGCCACCGAAGGGTCGTCGATTTGCAGGGTAAAGCCGGCATCGGTGATGGCCTTGTACTCCTCCTTCAGCACGTCGGCCCAGGCGTAGATGTGCTCCTTATCGGTGGGGTAGTAGAGGTTACCCACGCGGGCCGCTGACCCGGGTGACAGGGCGGCAACAAAAGCACTGTGTACCCCCTTGTCCTCGGTGGCAGCCGCCAGGTTGCGGACGTCCCGCCCCACCTCGTCCTGACCCTGGTAGGTCAGCGGGGCAACGGTAACAGGGAAACTGCGGTCGGGGTCGTTGCCCAGGTCGAGCTCCGCGGTGTAGAAGTCCTGAAAACGGGTCCAGTCGCGGCGGTCAGCAAAGCTGGTGTACTTGAGCTTGCCCGGCTCAGAACGGTGTACCTCGTTGGCGGGGTTGCCCTCGGTCAGCAGCTTTAGGCCACCGGTGCGGGCAAAGGAGTAGTGCCACCAGGCGCCGTAATCCACGGCCTGACTCATGGCATGCCCGTACTCACCGTCATTCACAATGTCGATGCCGATTTCTACCTGGCGGTCAACGACCGCCTGGGTTTCTTCGGTCAGAATCTTCTGGAAGTCTGCCTCGTCGATGCTACCGTCGCGGCGGACGGCGTTAGCGCGAATTAGGCGCTCGCTGCGGGGCAGGGAGCCGACGTGGGTGGTCAGGATACGGTCGGTGTTGATGGGCATTATGTGCTCCTGGGTTGGTCCTACGGTTGTAGAGGCTGCCTGCGTCAGCGGTCTTGACTCCAGCTAACACCCGCACCCGGTAAGCCCCCAAACTCTTTTCGGTCTAAGACGGCACATTTCAAAAATGAACTACAGTGACGGCTGCGCGTCATACTCCCGTCATGAGCTCCTGCCTCACCCAAAGGGGACGGGACTGTTCGCCCCTATCTTCACTATATGAGAACCCCGCTTTCCACTCTGTGGACTACCGCACCGACAGGCGTAGACTAATACCCAAACCTCCAACCACAAACTTTCTTGGGAGCTATCGATGCCTGAACTGCGCTCGCGTACATCCACCCACGGTAGAAACATGGCTGGCGCCCGCGCCCTCTGGCGCGCCACCGGCATGGGCGACGACGACTTCGGCAAGCCCATCATCGCCATCGCCAACTCCTTCACCCAGTTCGTGCCCGGCCACGTGCACCTCAAAAACATGGGTGAGCTGGTCGCCGGGGCTATCCGCGAAGCCGGCGGTGTAGCCAAGGAGTTCAACACCATCGCCGTGGACGACGGTATCGCCATGGGCCACGACGGCATGCTCTACTCCCTGCCCTCCCGCGACCTGATCGCCGACTCCGTGGAGTACATGGTCAACGCCCACCGCGCTGATGCCCTGGTCTGTATCTCGAACTGCGACAAGATCACCCCCGGTATGCTCCTGGCGGCGATGCGCCTGAACATCCCCGTCATTTTCGTCTCCGGCGGCCCTATGGAATCCGGCGAAGGTATTGAGGGCGTTGTTGAGCACCGCCTCGACCTGGTGGACGCCATGGTCACGGCCGTGGACGACAGCGTCAGCGACGACGCCCTGGCCCAGGTCGAGAAGAACGCCTGCCCCACCTGTGGCTCCTGCGCCGGTATGTTCACCGCTAACTCCATGAACTGCCTCAACGAGGCAATTGGCCTGGCCCTGCCCGGCAACGGCACCACCCTGGCCACCCAGGTTGCCCGTAAGCAGCTCTTCCTCGAAGCGGGCACTAAGATTGTTGAGCTGGCCAAGCGCTACTATGAGCAGGACGACGAGAGCGTGCTGCCCCGCTCCATCGCCACCAAGGACGCCTTCGAGAACGCCATGGCCCTGGACGTTGCCATGGGCGGCTCCACCAACACCGTGCTACATATTCTGGCGATTGCCCACGAAGCCGGCGTTGACTTCACACTGCGCGACATCGACGCAATTTCCCGCAAGGTGCCCTGCCTGGCCAAGGTAGCCCCCAACTCCACCAAGTACCACATCGAGCACGTGCACCGCGCAGGCGGTATTCCTGCCCTGCTCGGCGAGCTGGACCGCGCCGGTCTGCTGAACCGCGATGTCCACTCTGTGCACTCCGGCTCCCTGGAACAGTGGCTGTCTGACTGGGACATCCGCTCCGGCGCCGCCACCGACACCGCCAAGGAGCTCTTCCTGGCTGCACCCGGCGGCGTCCGCACCACCCAGGCCTTCTCTGCCGCCAACAAGTACGAGAGTCACGAAACCGACGCCGAAAACGGCTGCATCCGCGCCGTTGAGCACGCCTACACCAAGGACGGTGGCCTGGCCGTTCTCTACGGCAACATCGCCGAGGACGGTGCCATCATCAAGAGCGCCGGTATCGATGAGGAGCTCTTCCACTTCGTCGGCAAGGCCTTCGTGGTGGAGTCCCAGGACGAGGCCGTCTTCGAGATCCTGTCGAAGAACGTGAAGGAGGGCGACATCGTCGTCATCCAGTACGAGGGCCCCAAGGGCGGCCCCGGCATGCAGGAAATGCTCTACCCCACCTCCTATCTCAAGGGCCTGGGCCTGGGTAAGAAGTGTGCCCTGATTACCGACGGACGCTTCTCGGGCGGCACCTCCGGTATCTCCATCGGCCACATTTCCCCCGAGGCTGCCGCCGGTGGCGCCGTGGGCCTGATTGAGCACGGGGATGAGATTGAGATCGATGTTCACAACCGCATCCTGCGTGTGAACGTCTCCGACGAGGTGCTGGCCGAGCGTCGCGCCAAGAAGGGCCCTGCCCCCTGGAAGCCCACTAAGCCCCGCGAACGCCAGGTCTCCAGCGCCCTGCGCGCCTACGCCTCCATGGTCACCAGTGCCGACAAGGGCGCCGTGCGCATCGTCCCCGAGTAAACCGCGCTCCTTTAACCTCGGGTAAGGACGCCCTGCCCCGGCTTACGTAAGCCGGGGCAGGGCGTCCTTGTGTTTAAGCGTTTGCTTTACCTAAAGCGGCGTTAACTTTGCGAGTTTCGCTCACCGCTATGCCGAAGGATACGACCCAAACTAGGGCATATATCACCAGCGCCTGAAGCAAAAACCCCGCAAAAGCAGAGAGAGTCAATGGAAACCAGTGCAGATAAGCACCAGCGAGTAAGACACTGGTAAGCACAATAAGGGCGTGCACCAGGGATGTGAGAGGCAACGGCCAGCTTTCCCTTTTATAGAGGCCCGCCGCTGCACAATACTGAATGGTGCCTAGCCCGGAATAGATAAGGCGTTGTATGAGCACAGCGATATTCTGGTTATCGAATTGATTGAGGTAACTAGTAACTCCCGGGATATAGGAGTTGCCGGCGAAAGCTGAAAGTAAAAGCTCCATAGTGCAACCAATTGCAAACCCGATGAGAGCACCAATAGCGATTTTGCGAATCATTTTTTTCTCCTGTGGATTAAAGGCCGAGAGCCCGTTTGACTCTGGCTAGCGAACGTCTAGAAACAAAACATCGGGTACCGTCTTTTAGCACTACGCCGATAGTGGTGGAGAACGAAACGTCGAAGCGTTCGACCCAGTGAATATTGATGAGTTCGCCCTGATTGATTCTGATAAAGCTGGTAGGCAACCTGGTTTCGAGCTCTTTCATACGGAGCTTGACGTTCAATACACCCTGAATCGTGTGCGCATAGACATTTTTATCTGAGGTATAGAACCGGAGAGTTTGCTTTAACTCCAACGGCACAGCGCCGCCCTTTGTATAGGCCAGAAGGGGAACTAGGGATTTGCTCGTTAGATAGCTCTGTAATTCTTCTACCTCAGCAGTGAGTTCCGGGGCCGTGACATCAACACAGGTTTCTTGGAATTTTCGATCAAGAGTAAGCGTGAACTTCATGGTTTCCCTTTCCATCGGGAGAATAACTAGAGCTGACATCCTTAGTAAAACGGATTCTCAGGAACCCCAGCAAGACTTTTGCGACATGCGGTAGTACCTGGCTGGTAAGCGGTATGAGATGGAGGCATCCTTATGCTTCGGTCTAGTTTCTGCCTAGGCTATCTTATGGGGTGCCTTCCTCTGGTCCGTCTGCCTTGCGAGTGCTTACCAGACTTGGGCAGTGCTCACATGAGCCTGCGCGGGCGCTGTATGAGGGCGGTCCCCCCGGTAGCCGCTGAAGCTTTCTTCTTGGACTGTTTCCCTTTGGCAGGCTTGTGGTGTAACCTACATATTGATAAACCTGTGACTTGAAATCCTCACTACACAGATAAGGGATGTCATGTCGCAACAGACACCTTCAGTCGTGACCGAAGATCCTTTCGCTCACGAAGATGATGGCTTGCACAAAGGCCTAGGTCGCCGCCAGCTTCAAATGATTGCTATGGGTAGCGCGATTGGTACAGGTCTTTTCTTGGGCGCAGGCTCACGACTAGAAACTGCTGGCCCCTCACTATTTATTCTTTATGCAATTTGTGGCTTTTTCGGCTATCTTATTTTGCGTGCTCTGGGTGAACTGATTGTTCACCGACCTTCATCAGGCTCCTTCGTTTCGTACTCCCGCGAATTCTACGGGGAGAAAGCCGCTTATGTATCTGGGTGGTTGTACTGGCTCAACTGGGCAATGACTGCCGTAGCGGATGCAACTGCCATCGCCATTTATATCAAATGGTTCGGTCAATACAGCTCCTTTATTGCGGGAGTGGATCAGTGGATCATGGCCCTCATCGTGGTCTGCTTTGTACTCTGCTTCAACTTAGTTTCGGTGAAGGTCTTTGGCGAGATGGAGTTCTGGTTCTCGCTAATCAAGATTGCCGCGCTTGTAATTTTTATGCTGGTGGGTATCTATATGGTGATTTTTGGTACTCCGACAGGTAGCGTTACCGGATTCTCACTCATTACCGATAACGGAGGTCTAATACCTAACGGGGTACTGCCTGCTTTGATTGTGGTTCAAGGTGTTGTCTTTGCCTATGCAGGTATTGAGCTGGTGGGCACTACATCAGGTGAGACTAAGGACGCTCGCAAAATCATTCCCCGAGCCATCAACACCGTGATTCTGCGTATTGCAGTGTTCTACGTTGGCTCTGTGCTTCTACTGTGTCTACTGCTTCCCTACACCGCCTACTCAGCTGGTGAATCCCCATTCGTAACTTTCTTTGGGTCGATTGGTGTTGAGTATGCTGCCCCTATCATGCAGTTAGTGGTTATTACAGCGGCACTTTCATCACTGAATGCCGGTCTCTACTCAACTGGTCGTATTATGTACTTCATGTCTCAAGCAGGGTCAGCTCCATTGTTTGCGGGCAAACTGACTAAGAGCGGTGTACCTTTTGGCGGTATTGTGCTCACCGCAGGAGTGGCGGTTGCTGGCGTATTCCTTAACTTTGTTGTCCCAGAGCAGGCCTTTGAGATTGTGCTGAATATGGGCGCTCTAGGAACAATGGCGGGTTGGGCTGCAATTACTCTTTCGCACATGAAATTCGTCAAACTAGCTAAGCAAGGTAAATACCAGCGCCCTGAATACCGCGCTCCTCTGTCGCCCGTTAGCGACTGGTTGGTCCTTGCCTTCTTGGCAGCTGTGATTGTGCTGATGGCCGTAGATTACCCGGTGGGCACCTGGACTCTTGGTTCCTTTATTCTACTGGTTCCTGTGCTAGTAGGAGGTTGGTTCGCTGTACGTAACCGGGTTAACGAGATTGCTCGTGTACGAGAAGGCTACACCGGTAACTTCCCTATTGTTGCTCATCGCCCGGGAACCGACGCTTATCTGCAACGCACACAAGGTAGCGTGAAAATCCACAGAGATCTTACCTCAGACGACTAACTCAGAGTCTCACATATGAAAGAAGGGCGCCCATGCCGCGATGCGGTGTGGGCGCCCTTCTTCTACAGCCGACTAATGGTGCGAAGGAGCAGACTAGACTCAGTATTTACGACTCCGGTTACAGAACGTATATGATGCAGGACTCTATCGAAGTCGGCTAGGTTTCTGCAGGTCACTTCGAGAACCAAGTCCCAGCTGCCGTTAGTAGTATGTAACGCCATAACCTCGGGGATCCCGCGTAAGTCTGCGATGGCTTGGGTGGCATTTTTGCGTTCCAGTGCAACCATGGAAATAGCGTGTACTTCACCGGGGTGACTATCTGTTGTGGTTCGTACGGTGTAGCCAACAATGATGCCCTCACTCTCGAGAGCATCCATCTTCTTCGTAACGGTAGCCCGCGTCACACCAAGGGTTTCAGCAAGGCGAGATATAGAAGCTCGTCCATTGATACGTAGCTCAGCGATGAGTTTAGATTCTAGGTCACTCAAAGGTCTCATAGTCATAATGTTAGTTCTGTGTACGCAATTTGCTCTTCTTGGGTAGAAAATAGATCAATTTTTTACTTTTAGGTCACAGTAACCCCTTGTACTGTTGTGCTTGTCACAGGTTTGTATCTAGTCCATCCTCAATGAAGAGAGCACTGTATGGTTCAGTTTGTTAACGTCACTAATATGGCACGCTGGATTCAGCGTGAGAGTGTTGAAAAGATTATCGATACCATGATTGGCTACATCGAACGTGACTTCACGAGATGGGAGAAGTTCGACAAAATTGCCCGTGTGGCTAGCCATACACCGTTTGGCGTCATCGAACTGATGCCGACTTCTGATGGTGAAGAGTACTCGTTTAAGTATGTCAATGGACACCCTTCCAACCCAGCCCGAGGCTTTCAGACTGTCACCGCATACGGCATGTTAGCTGATGTCGATAATGGCTACCCTACATTTATCGCAGAAATGACATTGCTAACTGCTTTGCGGACGGCAGCTACCTCAGCTATGGTGGCAAGAAAACTTGCACGACCCGACTCTCATACTATGGCGATGATTGGCAGCGGGTCGCAGTCGGAATTCCAGGCACTAGGGTTCCGTGCTGCAATGGGAATTGAGGATTTGAGGATCTTCGATACGGATCCTGCTGCTATGGAGAAGTTCCGCCGTAACATGGAGCCTCTAGGGTTTAGAATCCATGTTGCTTCTTCGGTCGATGAAGCTGTGGAGGGAGCCGATATCATCACTACGTGTACAGCGGATAAGGCACAAAATAAAATTTTGACGCGAGATCAGGTAGCTCCAGGAGTGCATCTGAACGCGGTTGGCGGTGACTGCCCCGGCAAGACAGAGCTGGAAGAGCAAATTGTCCGTGATTCTACTGTATTTGTAGAATTCCCGCCTCAGACTCGTGTTGAGGGTGAGGTTCAGCAGGTGGAGGACGACTTCCCTGTAGTTGAATTCTGGAAAGTTCTCACTGGAGTTGAGCCAGGCCGCACATCAGATGAAGAAATTACTTTGTTTGATTCAGTTGGTTTCGCAATTGCTGATTTCTCTGCCTTGCGGTGTGTGCGTGACTGGACTAAAGATAGCGATTTGCAGGATTACATTGAACTTATTGCTGATCCTGAGGATCCCAAAGACCTATTTTCACTCGTCGGATTGCTCAAGCCCGTAGGTTAATCAAGCCTAGATTAGCCGTACTCTATAAATCTTGGATAGGGTGAGTACTACTTCAAAGGACGCCCGCCCCGGCTTACGTAAGCCGGGGCGGGCGTCCCTGTATGTGGGGTTCTGTAGCCCTGCCCGGTTTGTCTCCTGCCGGGCTGTTTCGGCGTCCGTCCGCTCGTCCGCTCCGCGAGTGCTTACCAGACTCGCGCAGTGCTTACGTGCGGGGTGGACGCTCCGCGAAGCTGGTGGGCGTTCACCGAGAGAGTGAAGAGGGCCCCGATGCCCCTCACCTGTTGGCAAAACGACGCTGAGTTGGTATAGCTTTAAAGAGTAAGCAAAACAACTATAGACACCCCTTAGGAGATGAATAATGTGGAAATTACGCCTGCACATATCAAAAAATGTGAGCTGACCTGGGAACCGCCGGACTACACCAGCTCTTACCCGGCAGGGTTCACCGAGCAGGGCGTGGCAGTGATTGTGGTGGTCATGGACCAGGTGCGAGCCGCCGGTGACTGCCATGTGGGGCTGACGTCCTTCGCCCTTATCTCGCGTGAAAACGGCGAGCGTGAGGTGATTGAGAGTGAGCCTATCGCCGAATCCCTGACCCACAGCCTCATGGACCCCTGCGACACCGTGCACACCGACATGCTCGGGCGCGCCATTTTGGCCGCGATGGAGGCTATCCCCGAGGGTTACAAGACCAACCTCATCACCGTGACCGCCGATAAGCACTACCTGAAGCTGCTCTTCCGCAAGTTCACGGCCTTCCGCGACTTTCTGGAGTACCGCTCTATTGATAAGGTGATGAACCCCTACGAGTCGCACTCGCTGGGGGAGATTCACGTGAAGCTGATCGGCACCCCCGCGGGGGAGCTCATGCCCCACTTCATGGACGAGGCTTCGCGCCTGGCCCACCACGAGTTTGAGAAGAACACCGCCCAGCTGCCGGTTGAGAAGCTGGTGGAGTACAGCGTCTTTACCGACTGTTCGTACAGGTCAACGAACAATAAGAAGTATTTAAAGGGCGGACGCATGGGCATCGGCGGGGTGAGCGAAGACGGCTTCTTCTTCCATGCCCACTACGATGCAACGAACATTATGACCGGGGAGCTCTCGGCCATGTTGGCTGCTTTTAATATCTTCTATCACGGTGGTCGCCAGCTGATTATTCACACCGATTCGCTGGGGGCGCTGACCTTTGTGCTGCGCCTGGCGCACAACCGCTGGGTGTATAACACCTGGGCTACCGAGGGTGTGCAGAACCAGCAGGTTCTGGACGAGATGGAGCGGCTGACCGAGGCCATTCGGGAGCGCCGGGTGCTGGTTAAACATATCCCGGGGCATACCGGGCACGGGTTGCAGGAGTCGTCGGATTCTGTGTCGAAGATGCATCGGCACTTCCCCGGGCAGATTGTGGATAAGGGGCATGTCTCCGAGTTCAACCAGCGCTGCGAGTCGATTATTACTGCCCTGTCTGGGTGTGAGAAGGCTCTGCGCCTGCCCTGCGGCGACTGGATTCAGATTCGCCCGTCGGTGGTGCACGCCCGCAATCGTCTGTGGAAGTAGCGGGGCTGCTGCCTGTAGGACGCCCTACCCCTCAAAGGGGAGTAGGTGCTGGCGCGGGGCTCAGCTTAAGCCGTGCGGACGCCCGCCGCTAGGCTACGTCGCGCTTTTCCTGGCGGGCGCGGCGCAGCAGCCAGAGGAAGGCAGCCACGAGAGCCAGGGCTACTAGGGCGTATACAACCTTGGAGTACTGGTTGATGATGCCTTCAACGGCGGCCCAGTTTTCGCCGAGAATCCAGCCGCAGTAGATGAGCAGGGCGTTCCAGACGGATGAGCCGATGAGGGTGTAGAAGCCGAAGGTCAGCGGGTTCATGCGGTCGATACCGGCGGGAATCGAAATCAGCGAACGAATACCGGGGATAACGCGGCCGATTAGGATGGAGGCCTTGCCGTACTTGTCGAACCAGGCCAGAGCGGCGTCGACGTCCTCAACCTTGACCAGCCACATCCAGGCTGCGATCTTGCGTAGGCGGTTGGCGCCGATAGCGGCACCCAGGTAGTAGAGGAAGTAGGCGCCAGCCAAGGAGCCAATGGTCGCCCAGATGAAGGCGGCGACCACGTTCATGGAGCCCTGCGAGGCGGTGAAGCCAGCCAGGGGCAGAATAACCTCGGAGGGAATCGGCGGGAAGACGTTTTCAAGGAAAACAGCCAGGCCAACACCGGGTGAGCCGATGGCCTCCATGATTGAGATAACCCAGTCGATAATGTTCTGGAGCACGAGTGCCCTTTCTTCTGTATAAATGTGGGCAACGGCCCGGTGACAAAACTTTCTCTATTCTCTCGTAGAACCCTGTGTTTTGCTATGAGCTAGCTTGTAGAGAGGCTGGGGGTTTTGGTCACGTTATAGTAATGCTGCGTAACCTGTTCACACCGTGAAATAAGTTACCGCCGCCGCGCGGGCATGGGCGACTATGGAGGGTAGAGAACTAGGCCTATCGATCAGGAGAGTCCATGGCTGAGCATACTTTTGGCTTCCGCACCCGCGCCCTGCACGCGGGCGGCACCCCCGACGCTGAGCACGGCGCTCGCGCGGTTCCGATTTACCAGTCCACCTCCTTTGTTTTTAAGGACGCGGATGACGCCGCCAACCTTTTTGCCCTGCAGAAGTACGGCAACATTTATTCTCGTCTGGGCAACCCGACCGTGGCGGCTCTGGAAGAGCGCATTGCTTCGCTGGAAGGCGGTATTGGTGCGGTAGCGACTGCCTCGGGTATGGCTGCTGAGTTCATTACTTTTGCGGCGCTGTGCCAGAGTGGTGATCATATTGTTGCTTCGTCTAACCTCTACGGCGGCACTATCACCCAGCTGGATGTTTCCCTGCGTCGTTTCGGCATTAACACTACCTTTGTGGACGGTACCGACCCGGCCGATTTTGCCGCCGCAATCCGCCCCGAAACCAAGGCTATCTACACTGAAATCGTGGCTAACCCCTCGGGCCAGGTTGCTGACCTTGAGGGTCTGGCTCGCGTTGCCCACGAGAACGACATTCCCCTGGTCGTCGACGCTACCCTGTCTACCCCCTACCTGGTTCGCCCCATCGAACACGGCGCTGACATCGTGATTCACTCCGTTACCAAGTTCCTGGGCGGTCACGGTACCACTCTGGGTGGCGTGGTGGTCGAGTCGGGTCGTTTTAACTGGGGCAACGGCAAGTTCCCCACCATGACCGAGCCGATTCCCTCGTACAACAATATCTCCTGGTGGGGTAACTTCGGTGAGTACGGCTTCCTCACCAAGCTGCGTTCGGAGCAGCTGCGTGACTTCGGCCCCTCCCTCTCAGCCCAGGCAGCTTTCAATCTGTTGCAGGGTGTTGAGACCCTGCCCCAGCGCATGGACGCCCACCTGGCCAATGCCAAGGATGTCGTCGCCTGGCTAAACGAGGACGCCCGCATCTCCTACGTTAACTACGCCGGCCTGCCGGAGCACCCCCACTACGAGCGGGCGCAGAAGCTGCTGCCGCTGGGTGTTGGGTCGGTCTTCTCCTTCGGCGTTGCCGGCACCGAGAAGGCGGGCGGACGCGACGTGGGTGCCGAGTTCATCAAGAACCTGCAGCTGGCATCGCACCTGGCTAACATTGGCGATGCCCGCACCCTGATTCTGCACCCCGCCTCAACTACCCACCAGCAGCTGACTGCTGAACAGCTGGCAGCCGGTGGCGTGGGCGAAGACCTGATTCGTATTTCGGTGGGCCTGGAAGATGCCGTCGACATTATCTGGGACCTGGACCAGGCCCTGACCATTGCTTCTGGCCGCAACCATGCCGGTGAGGTCGTCGGTACCGCCAGTGCGGACGAGCTGGTGGCCCGCCGCGAAGCTGCCGAAGCTGAGGCAGCTGCCCAGAAGGAGGCACTGGAGGCGGACGCAGCCGCCCACGCTGCCGAGCGCGCAGCGCGTGAGGGGGCTGGGACGTCCGCACCGGCGTCCGCGCCCGCCTGCGAAATTCCTGCACCCAAGAAGGAGGCCTAAGCCGTGACTGAGATTCGTACCTGGGAAGGCCCCAGCGCGCCGGAGCGACTGAAGATTTTGCACGAGACGAAGTCCATTGCGATTGTGGGTATGTCTGACAAGATTTCGCGGTCTTCGTATTTTGTGGCGACGTATTTGCAGTCGTCGAGCCCCTACACCCTGTATTTTGTGAACCCGATTTTGGCGGCTAAGGGTAAGGAGGTGCTGGGGCAGAAGGTGTATGCGTCGCTGGCTGATCTGCCTGAGGCCCCTGACCTGGTGGAGATTTTCCGCCGCAACGAGGACCTGCCTGGTGTGGTTCAGGAGGCCATCGAGGTGGGCGCGAAGACGGTGTGGATGCAGTTGGGCTCCTGGAATGAGGAGGCTGCGCGTCTGGGTGAGGACGCCGGGCTGAACGTGGTGATGGACCGGTGCGTGAAGATTGAGCACGCCCGCTTCCACGGCGGCCTGCACCTGGCCGGGTTCGTGACCGGCGTGATTTCGTCAAAGCGGCAGGTGCTGGCCTAGGCACTAGGTACCATCTAAGTCAGAAATGACCGCCTAGTAGGTGGTCATTTCTGGTTTAACTGGTCTTTTCTGGAGGGGTAGAGGCAAGGAACAGGGCTGTCTGCAGTTGCTCCAGTAGGTAGCACCTTCACGAAAAAGCTGGTGAAATAGGATGAGGGCTTCGTGAGACTGATCTTCAAAGAAGTTTGGAGATGAGCCCTAGTAGTTATAACTAGATAGTCGTTCCTCATCTGTATGAGGCTAGTCCCCCTCAGCTTTGGCTGAGGGGGATTTTAATTGCATATATTTTTATAATTACTAGTTGACAGTTTAGGGTGGGGTTGTTAATCTGAACTAGACGACTTAAGTATTTGAAGGAATCTTCCAAGTAGAGAAGGTTGACGATGAAGCAACTTTTTACAGGTGATTTCCCTAGCTGGAGTCCGCAAGCCGCTAGTCTCTGGGCCAAGACTGACCGATCTGACGACCAGAGCACTGACTGGCTTAACCTGCCCCAGCACATGATGGATTCTGCCCAGGCCGGAGCCTACCTGTGGAGCCACTACCTTTCAGAAAATCACCGTAGCTTTATTCAGAGACAGCTTGGTTTATCCAATGAAGATTGCCAGCGATTTGTAGCTTTCCTGTGCGGATCCCACGACGTAGGCAAAGCTAGTCACTCTTTCGCAAGTCAGCTCAACGAATCATCTCGCTACAGTTTCCTGGCTGACCAGATACGTGCAACGGGGTTGAGCTTGCCTTCCGCAGTACCTTCAGATCAGTGGTCCCCACACTCTGCAGCGAGCTACATTATTTTGGCTCAGTTCTTCGATGAAAAATTTGGTCAGAGCAGCTACCGCACGTTATCCCATCTAGGTCAAATTTTAGGGGCCCACCATGGTCTCCCCGCAGGTGGTGACCATCGCAAAAATGCAAAGCGCGAAGTTGATAATCTGTCGGATGGGTGGGCGATAGTTCATAACGAACTTCTGAGCAAAATTCTTGAGCTCACTCAGGCTGAACCGGCAATTATCAAGCTTCTAAGTCAGCGAACCAAGCTTAAAGACAACGCCAAAATGATTCTGGCAGGCGTGGTCATTATGGCGGACTGGATTGCATCCAACGCTAATTATTTCCCGTTGGGTCTCTTTGCACCAGGTGACCAGCGTGCGCGTTTTGAGTCTGCTACTTCCAAGCTCAGGCTCCCCCCAAGCTGGAAGTCTGAAGATTTTTCCTACCGAACACCTGGAGAAATTTATGCTGCTAAATTTTTGTGGGATGCAACTAGCTCACCCAGGCCAGTGCAGGAAGCTGTTATTGAAGTACTTAACTTAGAGAACCCGCCCTCTATGCTTATTATTGAAGCTCCTATGGGGGAGGGGAAAACAGAAGCCGCTTTGGTAGCTGCTGAAAAACTAGCTCATCTCAATGGTTGTAGCGGCATCTTTTTTGGGGCTCCCACTATGGCAACTACTGATGCCCTTTTTACCCGTATAAAAAGGTGGGCAGAGCAGTCGCATAATTCACCGGTGATCTCGATGTATCTGGGGCACTCGAAGAATCAGCTTAACCCTTTCTACACTTCTATGGGGCGATACGCCCGTTATAACCTCGATGATGAGGATCAACATTCTGCTCACAATCATTCCCAGGTTATTGCTCACCAGTGGTTCAGAGGCCGTAAGCAGGGGATTCTCTCAAGTCTGGTTGTGGCTACCGTGGATCAGGTCCTCATGATGGCTCTGCAGAGTAAACATCTGATGCTACGCCACCTCGGTCTTGCAGGAAAAGTCGTAGTCATTGATGAGGTCCACTCCTACGGCGCTTATATGAATCACTATATGGAGACCGCCCTGCGCTGGCTGGGAAGTTACGGCGCTCCGGTCGTTCTGCTCTCGGCAACTCTGCCCCACGAAACCAAAGCTAAATTAGCTGTGGCGTACCAGTCCGGGCTGAGAGGGAAACGAACTTCAGCTGAGGCTGTTCCTTCGGCCGGCATTGCTTACCCCGTCATTACTGCGGTGGCAGCTAATTCAATTGACGTGTACGAGGTTGAGGCGAGCTCTCGTAGTACTACCTACACGGTGGAACCCATGGCTGATGATGACGCTTCGCTCGAACAGCTGATGGGGCAGGTACGTGAGGGCGGAGGGTGTTTGTTAGTCATCTGTAACACTGTTGACCGGGCTCAGGCTGCCTATCAGCTCGCCCAACAGCAGGTAGGGGATGATGCCTATCTATTGCACTCTCGCTATATGGCAGTGGAACGTGTTCAAAGGGAGAGCCACCTGGTACAGGAGCTGGGTCCCGGAGCTTCACTAGGACAGGGACGTCCTGACCGCAGAATTGTGGTGGCAACCCAGGTGGTCGAACAATCTTTGGATTTAGACTTTGACTGTATGGTGACAGATATTGCGCCAATTGATTTAATCCTGCAGAGACTAGGACGACTGCACCGTCACCAACGTTTGCCTGAAGATAGACCGCAATGGGCTCAAGAGCCTCGTCTGTATGTACGGGGTATGCAGGAACTCCCAACAGAAGACTCTAGCCCGGTCTTTGCACCTGGTGTGGATGCTGTCTATCAGGCAGCTCTCTTGCTACCTACATGCAGTGAGCTTTCACTTCATGTGGGCGTGGAGAGAGTCCTCAAAGTTCCTAGTGAGATTCCTTCTCTGGTCGAGGCTGTCTATTCCAGCTCTCATGTCTTACCAGCTTGGGAGGACACTTATCAGCGGGCCCGGCAACAGCTTGATAGCGAGTTAGAAACTGCACGGAAGAAATCTGAAAGCTTCAGAGCGGAGCTGTCACGGAGCGTCCGTGAATTCTCAGAAGTATGGGCTGCTCAGAGTGGCGATCTATCGGATGAGGAAGGCGCTGCTCAAGTACGTGATACTGAGCCCACCCTTGAAGTAGTGCTCGTACAGAAGGTAGGCGATGGGTATTATGCTCCCTTACCTTGGCTGGTTGAAGACGGCGAGTCCCCGGCTTTGCCGGTGGGGCTCACCCCTGATGCAGATACAGCCTATCTTTTAGCTCAGTGTACGGTGCGGTTGCCCTACCAGCTGTCACGGTCTTGGCTACTCGATGAAGTGTTAGATCAGTTAGAACAGGCAACCGATTTAGCTTGGCAGAAATCGCCTTTGCTTAAGGGGCTTCTACAAGTAACTCTTGATGAAAATTTTGAAACTGAGTTAGCCGGTTTTCGGCTGCGGTACAGTCAGGAACTCGGTTTAGAGCTCCTAAATAAACCGACCTATAGAAAGGAGAACCATGAGTTCAACGGCAACTGAACTGAGCTTTAACCTGGTGGACAAGCCCTGGGTTCAATGCCTTATGGCTGATGGGTCAAACCGCTGTCTTTCACTTACAGAAGTGTTTAAAGAACTTGAGGATATTAAGTGCTTGGCAGGTGACTCTCCCCAGCAGGATTACGCTATACTCCGTATTCTTATTGCTATCTTCTGGAGGGCTCACGCTGCCACCGAAGACGTACAGGAGTGCGAGGACTTCCTAGACTGGTGGGAAGACCTTGTGCAAGGTGGGGCTGAAATTATTTCTGAGCCTGTGTTTGATTATCTGACTCAATATCGAGACCGGTTTGATTTGCTCGATGATCGTGCTCCCTTCATGCAGGTAGCTGACTTGGCTACTGCCAAGGGTGAACATGCTCCTATCCAGCGCATCATCCCTGAAGCAGAGACTGATTACTTCACCATGCGGGCTGGAAATGGAATTCAGGCTCTTTCTCCTGGAGAGACCGCCCGTTGGTTGATTTCAATCCAGGCTTGGGATTACTCAGGCATTAAGCCTGGTGCTGTGGGCGACCCCCGCGTCAAAGCTGGGAGCGGTAAAGGGTATCCCATTGGAACAGGCTGGGCTGGTTTCACCGGTGGAGTCGTTGTTCACGGATCCAACCTTGCTCAAACTCTTCTGCTTAATACTCCCGCAAGTTTTATCTTCACCGAAGAGAACCTAGATGGGGACCTCCCTGTCTGGGAGAGGGAACCTGCAACCGCTGCTCCTCGCACTAGCGAGTTTCCGACTGGGCCTTGCGATGTACTGACCTGGCAATCCCGCCGCGTCCGACTTTTCTGGGACGATGTTGAGGAAGTTGCCATCGGCGTACTGGTCACCAATGGCGACAAAATTGAAATCAGAAATCAGTTTGCAGATCCCATGACCGGTTATCGTTACAGCAAGGTCCAGTCCAAGAAGGGAGCTCCGGTATTTTTTGCTAAAAGCCACCCTGAAGAACGCACCCTTTGGAAAGGTATTGAGGCGCTCCTAGCTGATGAGCGACTTCAAGAAATACCAAAAGGCGGGGAACCAGACAAAATCCCAGCAACCTTGCACTCTCTACAAGTGCTCAAAGAAAATCGTCTGGTTAACGCAGACCAAGAAGTCCGAGTAGAACTTGTTGGGTTTGTGTATGGCCCTCAATCTTCGATTATTACCAATTCAATTCATGAGGTCGTTCTGTTCAAGCTCCGTACCCTGATAGCTAGAGATTCTCCGTCCTCTGACCGAATCGTTCAGGCCGCTCGACGAGCTGTCGAGGCGTCTATCAACTTGGGGCAGTTCGCCGGTTTCTTGGCAGAAGCTGCAGGTGGGACGTACGCTTTCGTTCCTTCAGCGACTGAAAGTGCCCTCAATAAACTTGAAACTAGATTCAAAGACTGGCTCCTGACCGTCACTCCCGATACTGATTTAGCTCAAAAACTTAACGAATGGTGCGATACCGTTGAAAAAATTATCGGAGATGAAGCCATTAGGTTAGCTCAGGGAGCAGGTTCAAAGGCTCTGATTGGCAGGCTTGATACAAGCTCTGAGAAGCCCCGAGTTTTGAATACCGCAACAGCTTTTAACCGTCTTAGAAAGTCTCTCAAGAAAACCCTTGAAAGAATACCGGCTAATGAAAATGCCTCATAGAAAGGAAAACTATGGATACCGGAACCCAACAAGATTTCTCCGGCCAAGATATGCCGTTATCCTCTCTGCCTGAAAAACAGAGTTTCTACAACTCGATAGCAACTGCTCTTTACAAACTTCAGGCAGCGTATGAACGCGGCGATCGAGCGACCCTAGCAACGCTTCGAAAGGCAGCAGGAAAAACTCCGGAAAAAGACCCTTTGGCATGGTCCTATGCCTTGGATACACTTTTGCCCGATTTCGCCTACACCGGTACTAAGGACGAAGCGAATAACGCTGAGCGAGCAGCTTTCACCGCTCTATCTCTATATGCACTACACCAACGTGCTTTAGGCCGTCCTATGCACCTTAAAGGTAAAAAGTCACTAGGAACAGCTGTTGCTGAGTTGACCGTTTCATCGGGAAGCAAATCCATTAAAAGTCGGCTGGACGCTCTTATGGTTGCTCGCACTCCTTCCGCCATCAGCTACCATCTCCGATCTCTCATTAGCCTTCTGCACACCTACGAGATCCCGCTTGACTATGCCCAACTAGCCAGCGACCTTTGGGCACTGCATACTCCTAGCCGACGTGAAGGTGTCATCCTGCGTTGGGGCAGGGACTATGCTTCAGCCCTCTGGAAACAAACACCCACCAAGAACTAACCATCGAAAGGAAAATCTCTAATGTCACTCTTTATTGATATTCACGCACTACAGACCTTGCCTCCCAGCAACATCAATCGCGATGATACTGGCGCCCCCAAAACAGCGACTTTTGGCGGTGTGCCCCGTCAGCGCGTTTCATCTCAGGCATGGAAGCATGTCATGCGACATGACCTTGCAGAAACTCTCACCCCTGAACTCATGGGTGTACGTACCAAGCGGGTCGTTCAGAAGATTGCGTCCAAGATTCAGGAACTCGACGAGCGCTGGGACGAGGCCCGCGCGACCGCTGAGGTTGAGGCTCTTTTGAAAACTGCTGGCATTAAGGTTTCCCCCTCTTCCAAGAAGAAGGGCGAAGACGAAGAAAGCCACCTCGAAACCGGCTACCTGCTTTTCCTCAGCAACCACCAGATTCAGGCTGCTGCTCAGGCAATTATTGATGCTGATGGAGAAAAGATTGCTAAGAAGGACGCCCAGAAGGTCCTTGACGATAAAAACTCTGTCGATATTGCCCTCTTTGGCCGCATGGTCGCTGACGATGCTGCCTATAACGTTGATGCGGCTGCCCAGGTAGCCCACGCATTAGGCGTCGCGGGAGCTGAACCCGAGTTTGACTTCTTCACTGCCGTTGATGATGTGGTTCGCGATGCCGAAGAAACTGGTGCTGGAATGCTGGGTACCGTTGAGATGATGTCATCAACCCTCTACCGCTATGCCACCGTCAACCTTGAGGGCTTAGCAGCGAATCTAGATGACCGCGACGTCGCAGTTAAAGCAACGCGGGCTTTTGTGGAGTCTTTCCTGACTTCCATGCCTACCGGCAAGCAGAATACCTTTGCTAACCGTACTTTACCTGAGGCTATTGTGGTCAGCGTCCGAAAGGATCGCCCCGTTAGCTTGGTCAACGCCTTTGAAGTGCCTGCTACCAATGAAAACGGTGGTTACCGCTTACAAGCGGCTCAGAAACTAGCAGAAGAGGCACAAGCCCTAGACGCTATGTACGGCTATAAGCCTGAGGCATCTTGGGTAGTTGCTTTGCCTAGCCTGGTTAAGGCTCTTGACAGTTTGGGCACCGTTACTAACCTGCCCCAGCTTCTGGACGAACTCACAGCAACCCTGGAAGCCACTGAAAGTAAGTAACTCCATGAAAACACTGGTTCTTAAACTGAGAGGGCCTTTGCAATCCTGGGGGTCAAATAGCCGCTATCGTACTCGTGCAACTAATACTGTACCCACCAAGTCAGGAGTTTTAGGTTTGCTTGCTGCGGCTCAGGGCAGACAACGAACCGATAATATCGCTGATCTTGCTGCGCTTGAGTTTGCGGTACGTATCGACCAACCAGGAAACCTGGAACGGGACTATCAAACAGCCCGCGAACCAGGTGCTAAAGCCCCTAACCTCTCAACCCGTTACTATCTGTCAGACGCGGTCTTTCTAGCAGCTGTGTCAGGATCTGATGCGCTCATCGAAACCATCGCGGAAGCGGTACAGAAGCCGGCGTATCCCCTTTACCTGGGGCGCCGTAACTGTCCTGCAAATGCTGATCTTTTCGTATGCGTCAGCGAAGATGACGCAGAAACGGCGCTCCGCAAACAGCCTTGGGGAGCAGCGTCCTGGCATAAAAAACGCAGAGACCAGAAGGTCTTTCTGCCCCTTATCCGAGATGCCCGTACTGGTGAAGACGGCGACCAGGTGCGAGATACTCCACTGAGCTATAGCCAAGAAAACCGACAATACAGCTGGCGAACCGTGTATGAAGCGGAGCCTGTGGTGTTTGATAATGAAGAAGGACAACTCATGAGTGATCCCTTTATGGAAGCGGTGCGAGGCCTATGACCTGGTTCAGTTCTATCCTTATCAACCCACAAAAACGTGAGGGACGAAAGCTTCTAAGCAACCGTCAGTTTATGCACAAGGCTGTGCTCCAGACCTTCCCACCAGGTTCGCTTGAAGAAGCTGGGGAACGTGTGCTTTGGCGTTTAGACCAAGAAGGCATCAAATATACCTTGTATGTAGTGAGCCCTCTGGAACCAGATTTCACCCATATCGTTGAAAATGCGGGTTGGGTGTCTCAAACCTGGAACTCGATTCACTACGGCACTTTCCTTGACCGACTTATGGTTGGGCAGGAGTGGGGATTCCGTCTGCAAGCTAACCCTGTCAAACGGGAGTCAACTCCTCCCGGGAGCAGAGGGAAGGTCTTACCTCATGTGACTCCTGAACAGCAGATTAACTGGCTTACCCAACGGTCTGCGGATTTTGGTTTCGAAATAAAAGAGGCTCCTCAGGGCCTCACAGGTCTTGCTGTCGATGTTACTAACCGAGAAGACCTTCGATTTTCTCGGAAGGACCCCTGTCAGGGTGGTAGAAGCGCACAGGTTACTTTGCGAAAAGCGCAGTTTGATGGCGTCTTGAAAGTTACCGATTCTGAGTCCCTAAAGTCTGCTTTAATTCAGGGAATTGGGCGAGGAAAAGCCTACGGTTGCGGCCTAATGACGCTTAGGAGGGCAGCGGCATGAGTATTCCTGGTGCACCGCCACCTACTAGAACTGAGCTGGCGCGAGTTAGCGACAGATTATCTTTTGTGTATCTGGAGAGGTGTGCGGTGCACCGGGACGCCAACGCGGTTACCGCAACTTCTGATAGGGGAGTAATCCATATTCCAGCAGCCACTTTAGGGTGCTTGCTCTTAGGGCCCGGCACCCGTGTAACGAATGCTGCGATGACTCTCTTGGGTGACTGTGGAGCTAGCGTAGTTTGGTGTGGTGAGAACGGCGTCCGATTCTATGCTCACGGTAGCTCTCTAGCTCGGAGCTCTCGTATGTTGCAGGCTCAGGCTGAGCACGTTTCAAACGTGCGTTCACGGCTTGATGTTGCACGGAAAATGTACGCCTATCGTTTCCCAGGCGAAGATGTCTCGCAACTTACTATGCAACAGCTCCGTGGCAGGGAAGGTGCTCGCGTCCGTCGCATTTACCGTGAACATTCTGAACGTACTGGTGTTGCCTGGGGTAAGCGCGATTATATGCCGGGGGCCTTTGAGGACGGTTCCCCCATTAACCAAGCCCTTACCGCCGCTAATGCTGCTTTGTACGGGGTGGTTCATTCAGTCATTGTTGCGTTGGGATGTACTCCAGGACTGGGCTTTATTCATACTGGCCATGATCGCTCTTTTGTCTTTGATATCGCTGATTTGTATAAAGCTGAGATCACCATTCCGGCTGCTTTTGATGTAGTTGCTTCAGGCAGCAGTAACATCACATCGGATGTTCGCCGAGCTGTCCGCGATGCTGTAATCACACATCGTCTACTCGCCCGGTGCGCTCGTGATATTTCGCGGCTATTAGCTCCAGATATTGATACTGAATGGGAGCAGATTGATGAGCTTTCACTTTGGGCTGGGCCCGGTAAAACTACAGTAGAAGCAGGCATCAACTATGCAGGTGATGGTAGTTGATTGTTTTAGTTGTGACTGCGTGCCCAGAGGGATTACGCGGAGACCTGACGCGGTGGCTATTAGAGATTAGTCCTGGAACATTTGTAGGCAATGTTTCGGCAAAAGTTCGCGAGGCTCTCTGGGAACGAACTTGCTTATATGCTGGGAGCGGTAGAGCAATTCTGGTGTACTCTTCGGACAGTGAACAGCGTCTTCGTTTCAAGGTGCATAAACACGACTGGGAACCTGTCGACCTGGAAGGGTTAACATTGATGATGAGACCTTTACCTGGTTCCCCTGCGAAATCGAAACGTACCACGGGGTGGAGTAAAGCGCGAGCACAAGTGCGTAGTCGCAATCCCCCGTGGCGGACTAAGATGTAGTTAATGATTTCCTGACGATAAGTCACTCATACTGATTGGATTTAACCTTTGGCTCAGGTAAATATCCTTGTCAGGAAGTGTGTTCCCCGCGTGTGCGGGGATGAGCCTTCTCTCCATTTCCCCATCGAACGCTTCTAAGAGTGTTCCCCGCGTGTGCGGGGATGAGCCCGCCGGAGTCTGCCGGGTCTTTGCCGTCACCAAGTGTTCCCCGCGTGTGCGGGGATGAGCCCCTGCGCCTCTGCCTGCTCGGCGCGCTCCTCAGGTGTTCCCCGCGTGTGCGGGGATGAGCCCGGTAAGCCTGTGTGGACTCGGGAGCATTTGGTGGTGTTCCCCGCGTGTGCGGGGATGAGCCCGTCTCCTCACTGGTATGGGCCGAGGCTAAACGGTGTTCCCCGCGTGTGCGGGGATGAGCCCGAATTAACCGCGTCACGCATGTGCTGTTGGTCGTGTTCCCCGCGTGTGCGGGGATGAGCCCAGCTAGCACCCTTTGAGTGTGCCAGCACAGCAGTGTTCCCCGCGTGTGCGGGGATGAGCCCACCACGGGTACGTTTACGCGATACAGAGCTAAGTGTTCCCCGCGTGTGCGGGGATGAGCCCCGGTGCTTACTCTTATCTACTGAGATAGTGGGGTGTTCCCCGCGTGTGCGGGGATGAGCCCTCAGGGACGGCCGGTGTAGCGGGGGCGGTGTTGTGTTCCCCGCGTGTGCGGGGATGAGCCCCCGTCACCGGCGCCTACATCACCACCACCGGGGTGTTCCCCGCGTGTGCGGGGATGAGCCCGGCAACGGCCCCAAGCGCCGCTGGCAGCTCCTGTGTTCCCCGCGTGTGCGGGGATGAGCCCCGCGAATCTCTAGCGATTATCAGCAACGCAATGTGTTCCCCGCGTGTGCGGGGATGAGCCCTACACCCCATTAATAACGCGCACGCACACGAAGTGTTCCCCGCGTGTGCGGGGATGAGCCCTGCAAAAGCTCAGCGCACCCCCGAGCGGTGGGGTGTTCCCCGCGTGTGCGGGGATGAGCCCTGCCCAAAATAGTCTTTGAAGACCTCTTCAAGGTGTTCCCCGCGTGTGCGGGGATGAGCCGCAACGCAAGCGATAATCCAACCAACCTGTTTCGTGTTCCCCGCGTGTGCGGGGATGAGCCCGCCATAAAGCCACCATCAGCACCTGGACAAAAGTGTTCCCCGCGTGTGCGGGGATGAGCCCCCCTGGCCGCCACAGTCAAACCCGCAGACTCAGTGTTCCCCGCGTGTGCGGGGATGAGCCCGTTACCGCTGGACTCTACCGCTTCCTTTGAAAGTGTTCCCCGCGTGTGCGGGGATGAGCCCTTCCGCTGTGAACTGAGCGCCTTAGATTGACTGTGTTCCCCGCGTGTGCGGGGATGAGCCTGCCGTGAACGGTTCCGTTAAACCAGTTTCCGTGTGTTCCCCGCGTGTGCGGGGATGAGCCCCGGCGGCTCCTATGAGGTGGGCACGAATTTTCGTGTTCCCCGCGTGTGCGGGGATGAGCCTTCGGCGGCTTCATCGTCGATTGCTACCTGCTTGTGTTCCCCGCGTGTGCGGGGATGAGCCCCAGGAGCGTTGAAGCAGATCCATGGTTTTCTTGTGTTCCCCGCGTGTGCGGGGATGAGCCCCAATGTCAGTTCACCTCCGTGAGCGTCAAAGAGTGTTCCCCGCGTGTGCGGGGATGAGCCCGGTAAGCCTGTGTGGACTCGGGAGCATTTGGTGTGTTCCCCGCGTGTGCGGGGATGAGCCTTCGCTCCCTACCTTCGACGTCCTCGCCGAACGGTGTTCCCCGCGTGTGCGGGGATGAGCCCCCCTGCAAGGAAGCCGTCGTGTACGAGGACGCGTGTTCCCCGCGTGTGCGGGGATGAGCCCGCCTACGCAGGCGGCTTCGGGGCACCCCAAGGGTGTTCCCCGCGTGTGCGGGGATGAGCCCGTCGTATGCGGATTCGTCGGGGTCGGCGGTGGGTGTTCCCCGCGTGTGCGGGGATGAGCCCCGGTACACGGTCGATGATACGGGGCCGTACCAGTGTTCCCCGCGTGTGCGGGGATGAGCCCCGTGAACCGTTCAGTGTTGGCTACTTATTCGGGTGTTCCCCGCGTGTGCGGGGATGAGCCCGGCCTCTACGAAATCGTGATCTCCAAGGAAGAGTGTTCCCCGCGTGTGCGGGGATGAGCCTCCTGTGTATGTCCAGGCTTCCATGATTGACCAGTGTTCCCCGCGTGTGCGGGGATGAGCCCGAGTGGAAGAAGAACGGCTACTTGATTCGCTCGTGTTCCCCGCGTGTGCGGGGATGAGCCCGTACGAAACAGGTGACGCCATGAAAGTGCGAAGTGTTCCCCGCGTGTGCGGGGATGAGCCCCCTGCTGGTGGTGCTTTTTCCCCGCGTCTGCGGTGTTCCCCGCGTGTGCGGGGATGAGCCCTGGAAACCATGACCCAGCAAGTGAACAAGCAGGTGTTCCCCGCGTGTGCGGGGATGAGCCCCACCTTATGAACACCACCACCAGCACCGCACCGTGTTCCCCGCGTGTGCGGGGATGAGCCCCACAAAAACCAGGGCATCAGCGACCGGCACAAGTGTTCCCCGCGTGTGCGGGGATGAGCCCCGCTCTTCTACCGGCAGGGTAGTAGTATTTCCGTGTTCCCCGCGTGTGCGGGGATGAGCCCGAGGGGTACGGCGATACCTACCTGACCATCACGTGTTCCCCGCGTGTGCGGGGATGAGCCCAGGGCGTGGTGCATTTATAGTGCGATTTCACCGTGTTCCCCGCGTGTGCGGGGATGAGCCCGACTCCGAAACTGTCAAAGTCGAGATAGACATGTGTTCCCCGCGTGTGCGGGGATGAGCCTCTCACAAAGGAGAAACCAGAAAATGAGTGAAGGTGTTCCCCGCGTGTGCGGGGATGAGCCCAGGAAATGGTCAGGGCTGATGACACTCACGGCGTGTTCCCCGCGTGTGCGGGGATGAGCCCCGTAGGGGCAACCCACAGACGCGTCCCATCTAGTGTTCCCCGCGTGTGCGGGGATGAGCCCGGATTCTGCAGTAACAGGTGTCCCTGATGATGGTGTTCCCCGCGTGTGCGGGGATGAGCCCCAGCCGGTGGTGACAGTGAAGCTGAAGAGGGTGTGTTCCCCGCGTGTGCGGGGATGAGCCCCGCATGAGCAAAACATCTTGAGCGAAAGGATGGTGTTCCCCGCGTGTGCGGGGATGAGCCCAACCATTCCTTTGAGCTTTTCACCGGATTCAGGTGTTCCCCGCGTGTGCGGGGATGAGCCGCCGAGTGCACTGCTCTACGCTCTGGGTACGAAGTGTTCCCCGCGTGTGCGGGGATGAGCCCCACACCAGCAGAGCCCACATAATGCCGCTCAGGTGTTCCCCGCGTGTGCGGGGATGAGCCCGAAGGGGCCTGGCTGACCGTAGATGTCACCGCGTGTTCCCCGCGTGTGCGGGGATGAGCCTATCGGGGGCCGCCTCAGCGGTAGCCCAGGTTGGTGTTCCCCGCGTGTGCGGGGATGAGCCTACTGCTGGGTACGCTGCTCTTGCCTCATCGTAGTGTTCCCCGCGTGTGCGGGGATGAGCCCATCAAGGGCCGCGTTCACCGCTGTTTGTGCCAGTGTTCCCCGCGTGTGCGGGGATGAGCCCGACATGGTTTTCCCCGAATTTCACGCCTGCCGGTGTTCCCCGCGTGTGCGGGGATGAGCCCACTTCCCGGTTGGCGTCCTCACTAAACTTTTCGTGTTCCCCGCGTGTGCGGGGATGAGCCTGGTGAAGGGAGACCCCGCCGGGCGGCGCCGTTGTGTTCCCCGCGTGTGCGGGGATGAGCCCCGCATGAGCAAAACATCTTGAGCGAAAGGATGGTGTTCCCCGCGTGTGCGGGGATGAGCCCCCTACAAGGTAGGAGCTGCGTACCCTGGCATGTGTTCCCCGCGTGTGCGGGGATGAGCCCGCCCTGGTCTCGGAAATTCGCAAAACCAACGGGTGTTCCCCGCGTGTGCGGGGATGAGCCCGGCACCGGCTTGGTGAAAATAGCAGCCTTATAGTGTTCCCCGCGTGTGCGGGGATGAGCCCCTTGATTGTTGGTAAGAGTCAGCTGGCTAAGCGTGTTCCCCGCGTGTGCGGGGATGAGCCGCCGGTGACGGCACCCACGCCCACCCCACCCAGGTGTTCCCCGCGTGTGCGGGGATGAGCCCCTTCGAGCTATTCGACGAATACACCATAGCCCGTGTTCCCTGTGTGTGCGGGGACGAGCCACAGTGTCCGGTGCAAGTTTAGTCATTAGCCTTTTCCATGTATAGCTCCTGTTCTAAACTGGTAGGAGAGGGTGGGGGCTTCTGTCCCACCCGGTGCAGGTTCAGCTGTTTCTTTTTGCTGTTCCTCTTCTTGCTGGTGGCCTTATGTGCTTTGCGGGCTGTGAGGCTACCGGCAGTGATTTCTATAGCTGAGAGTGGTCCCCTCGCATGTGCGCGGGGAGCGATGCGGCGCCTGTGCCGGCTCCCCTCCCCGCTGCGTCCTGTGCATGTTCGGGGGAGTGCACCTTTGGTGCCCTTGTAGGGTAGGGGTTCGGTATGGGCGTTTCCTGCAGACGTATAAATACTAGGGCCTACCGGGCCCGCCACGCCCCACCCCAAAAAACTTCACGAGTAAAGTATTCCCTTTTTTCTCCAGTACACTAAACCCATGAAACTCATTGAGCCTCGCCCCGTCCCGCTCGGCGGGTTGCGCGCCATGACCGTGCGCCGCCTGTTGCCCTCCCGCGACCGCTGCATGGTGGGCGCCTGGTGCTTCATCGAACACTATGGCCCTGACGACGTCGCCGTCACCGGCGGCATGCGCATCGCCCCGCACCCCCATACTGGCCTGCAAACCGCCAGCTGGATCTTCACCGGCACCATCGAACACCGCGACTCCCTCGGCACCGTTGCCGACGTACGCCCCGGCGAGCTCAACCTCATGACCGCCGGCTACGGCATCAACCACTCCGAATACTCGTGCTGCACAGCATCCAAACTCTGGATCGCCCTGCCCCACCAAGACATGAACACCGCCCCCGCCTTCGAAAACTTCGTGCCCGAGGCCCTTACTTTCGGCGGGCAGGGGAGTGGGCAGGACGCGTCCGCCCCGGCTCCGGTGCAGGCCCGCGTCTTCCTGGGGGAGCTTGGGCGTGGCCATCGATGGGCAGACCCTCACCGGCTCGTCGCCCATCACCACCTTCTCGCCCCTGCTCGGCGCTGAAATTCTGGTGGGTGCCCCCGGATCTAACCCCGGGTACGAGCACGGCTTCGTGGTCGACACCGGCGCCCTCCTCATTAACGGCCAGCAGGTAGCCGCCGACGAAATGCTCTTTATCGAACCGGGCACCGCCGAACTCACCATCGAGGTGATCGGCGACACCCGCCTGATTCTGCTCGGCGGAGCCCCCTTCGGCGAGAAAATCGCTATCTGGTGGAACTTCATCGGCCGCTCCCACGAAGACATCGTCGAAGCCCGCGCCGCCTGGAACTCCCAGGCTGAGAGCTTCGAGGCCGTTACCGCCCCGGCGGGTGCGTCGGGCACCGAGATAGTCATCGGCGGGGCACTTGCAGTCGGTCAGGACGCTGGCCCCGACTGCCCCCGCTTTGGCGGGGTGGTGCTGCTGCCCGGGGAATATGAAGAGAAGCCCCGCACATCGGTGATTCCTGCCCCGGAGCTGCCCAACGCGCGCTTGAAGCTGCGCGGCGACTAAAAAACCCCGGTTCAGGGGTGTGAACTGCTCCCCATAAGTTGGACTACTAAAAAACAGTCACCAACTAATGGGGAGCATCTCCTATGCGAGCACGAAGCTCACTCACCCAACACCAACGAGAACAACTCATCCACCTCTTCCAAC
>NZ_SPQC01000022.1 GCF_004569295.1 Rothia nasimurium | reverse complement strand
GGTCGGGGCGGGGACGTTTGGGAGGTTGGTGGGTCTGGTTCATAGCAGGTGGGTGTTTCGTGAGGGTCTAGGGTTGACGGGTATCGTGGGGAATCATGAGTGGGGTCTGGCTATGGGGGTCAGTGATGACGCTGGCCTTGATGTCAAAAACCTGCTCAATGATCTGAGGAGTCACAATCTCTTGGGGCGAGCCTTCTGCCATGATCTTGCCGGCTTTCATCAAGATGAGGTGGGTGGCGTAGCGGAAGGCTAAGTTAAGGTCGTGAATCACCAGCAGAAGGGTCTGCCCCTTCCGGTGAAGCTCAGCTGCCAGATCGAGTACCTGTAGCTGGTGGGTGATATCCAGGTAGGTGGTGGGCTCATCAAGCAAGAGAAGAGGGGTGTCTTGGGCTAGGGTCATGGCTATCCACACTCGTTGCCGCTGGCCTCCAGATAGCTCTTGCAGAACTCTGTCTTTCAGGTCTGTAACTCCGCAGGCTTCCATTGCCTCTTGGCAGATACGGTGATCTTCTGCCCGCGTTCTTCCTAAAAAGCCCTGGTAGGGGTAGCGCCCTAACGCTACGACGTCCGCAACGGTAACTGAGTCTGGCGCGTGAGGGCTCTGGGGCAACAGGGCTAGTGTCTGGGCAATTGACCGGTTCGAGAGGTCTGTGATTTTTTGCCCTTGAAGGTATATTTCTCCCGCTGTTGGCTGGTGAATTCTCGCGAATGTCTTGAGAAGAGTCGATTTGCCGCAAGCATTAGGGCCCAGAATGACGGTCAGTTCCCCGCGGGGAATTGAGCAGTTAATGCCATGAAGTACGGGGTGCTTCTCGTAGGCAACGTGGAGGTCTCTAGCTTCTAGCGCACTTTCGTGTAGCTTACTCATGGCTGTCCTTGCGTCGTGCTCTATAAATCAGAAAAATGAGGTAAAAGCCGCCGAGGGCTCCGGTGACGACCCCTACTTGTAGGGAGGTCGCGAAGGCAAACTGCCCCAGAGCGTCCGCCGCTAGGGTGATGAAGGCCCCCAGGCAGGCTGCTGTGCCCAGGTTCCCCGCTGCCTGGTGGCTCAGGTGGCGGGCGATATGGGGAGCTGCAAGAGCGACGAAGGCGATGGGGCCGGTCAGTGCTGTTGCCAGGGCGACCAGGAGCACTCCCAGAATGAGACTGATAAGCCTGATACGGGCCACAGGTACCCCGATACCCCGGGCTAGGGTATCCCCGTAGCTTAGGATTCGCAGTGGTCTGGCAAGCCAGATCAGTAGCGGAGTCACTAGAGCAAGCGGTAGAGCCAGGAGGGTTACCTTGCCCCAGGTCATGCTGTTAAGGGAACCTGCCAGCCAGGCTGCTGCTGTTTGGGCTTGTGCGAGCGAGGCCTGTACCACGAGCAGAGAATTTACGGCAGCCAGGGTTGCCCCTAGCCCCAGACCTACCAAGATGAGTTGGAAGCCTTCTAGGCCTCGTGTTCGGGTCAGCAGGTAGACCAGGCAAGAGGTGGCAGCTCCTCCCGCGATAGCGCCAAGGGCGGTACCCCAGGGGCTTGTTCCCCAAATAATCATGGCGCAAAGAGCTCCGGTAGCTGCCCCGTGGGTAAACCCTATGACGTCCGGTGATCCGAGAGGGTTGCGGGTGATGGTCTGGAAAATTGCCCCTGATAGCCCTAGTGCAGCCCCCACAAGGAGGGCAGCTAGAATTCGGGGGGCACGAATCTCCCTAACGAAGTAGCCACCGAGCCCTGTTTCGGAGCCACTGAGGGCAGCTAAAACGTCTGTAACGGTGAGGTTGTAGTCCCCCTGCATCAGCACCCATATACCCAGGAGTAAGGAGCTAAGCAGGGCTGAGAGGGTGACGACTCTGATGCGGTAGGTCATAGTTCGCGCACCTTTCGTCGAGACATCAGCGCCAGGAAGAGTGGGCCTCCAAGCAGGGTCGTGATGATACCTACCTGAATTTCAGCAGGCGCCATAATAGTGCGGGCCAAAATATCGCTCGCAATAAGCCAGGCGGGCCCAGCCAGCAGGGACCCTACGGTTACCCAGCCCACCCTGTTCCCCAGAAGAGAACGGAGGATAAAAGGAACAGCTAAACCAACAAAAGCAATGGGGCCTATCGCCGCGGTAGCTGCAGCTGCTAAGAGAGATACCGTCAGCAAAGTAAGAGCATAGATTTTTTGCACCGAGGTTCCCAGTGCCAGTGCCGTTTCTGCCCCCAGCGCTAGCGTCCGCAGAGCGGGAATCAGACAAAACCCCAAGATAAGAGATAAACCAACGAGCACGGCGGTCGGCAGCAGAACCCCGTAGCCTCGTCCTTCAAGGGATCCAGCGGCCCAAAAACGAAACTCGTTATAGGCCGTCTGGTTGGCAAGCAACAGTGCCTGGGTGATAGCGGTCAAAGAAGCTGCCAGAGCAACGCCGGCCAAAATAAAGCGCGACATAGACTGGCCTTTCGCCCCGCCCAGGGTAAAAACTGCCCCCACGCTCACAAGAGCTCCGATAAAGGCCGCCCCCATGAGAGTAACGATGGGTAGGGGCCCCAGCAGCACCACGGCAAGTACCACCGCTAAAGAAGCTCCCGCATTGACCCCCAAAAGACCGGGGTCAGCCAGCGGATTACGCGTCAGCGTTTGCATCAGAGATCCTGCTACAGCTAGAGCCGCACCACACACCAGAGCAAGGAGGGTACGGGGTATTCTCTGTTCCCAGACGATGGTGTAGGCGGGGCTAGAGCTATCCCCTGAAAGAGCTGCCCAGATATCCTGGCTCTCCAAGGAATTAGAACCAAATCTTAGCGACAGCATGAGAGACAGACCCAGCAAAATCGCGCAGACCGTCAGCACCAGGTAGCGCTGAGAGACTAGAGCTTTTTCTCGCAGAGGCGAGCGCACAGGTGAGGTAGTCATAAAGAGGTAGCGGGAGAGCTTATTTCTCGGAAGTTTTTTTACGACGCAGCAGGACGACGGCAGCCACGATAACAGAAGCCCCAAAGACAAGGACGCCGAACCAGGGGAAGGTGCTCTGGTTAGTGCTACTTGCTTGAATTTCTTCTTCGGTGCCCTGGCTTGCACTGGCTTGTGCCTGGGCAGAGGCTGTGAAGCTTGCACTTGCTGATGTGCTTGCCCGCTGGCTAGCCGTTGCTGAAGCTGAGCGGGTTTCTTGCGCTAGCAGGGCTTCATATTCTTCTTGGCTAATAGGATTGCCATCGGCATCTAGGTAGATGGTGGTTCCATCTGCTGCGGTCTCACTGCTGGCGCTACCTGAGCTAGACCCGGTTGAGGAGTTAGCGGTTCCCTGGTTCTGGCTATCAGTTGCGCCCTGGTTAGTGGCACCCTGATTCTGGGGGTTTGTTTCAGCTTGGGCTACGTTTTCTTCGATGCTGTTGATAACGCTCGGGTCGACGTTAACGGTGGTGCCGCCGCTCGAAGACTCGTTTACACCCGCGATGGTGAATTCAGGTGACCTGTTGGTGTAGCCCTTAGATCCCTGGTAATTCCCGTTTGCGTCGTACATAATTTCTGTGGCCAAGAAACGTAGGGTATGAGCTCCCTCGCCCAATTCCTTTGAGAGGACGAAGGATCCAGAAGCAGTACCGTTACTTGAAATTTTTTGCTGGTGGACGACGCAGGCACCCTGGGCAGCGTCCGAGGGGCAGGCTTCGCCGTCATCAACCTTGATATAGAGCTGTTCGCCTGCCGGGAAGCCTGAGACTGAGAAGGTGAGTGTATCTCCGGCCTGAAGGGTTGTGGACGAAACACTAGAACTGGTGCCGGGAGTATTGGCTGTTGCAGCTCCACCCGGGGGCAGAGCATTGACATCTGTTAAAGCTGCAGATCCTAGCAAGGCGGCTGCCCCTAGGCTAAGCGCAGCACAAAAGACTCTAATTGTAGGGAAAACAGACATGCTTCTTCCTTATGACTTTTTCTTCTGGCGGGTAAAGGCAAGGGCACCCAGCACAACTACTGCAGCAACGCATAGCAAGAGGTTGTTGGGGTCAAGCACCGATGAAGTCTCGGTCGTAGCCTGATTATCTTCTTGAGCAAGGGAACTATCGTTTGTTTCTTGCTGATCGCTGGTACCGCCGGCAGCTGGTGATGAACTACCAGGCTCTGATGCAGCGCTGGCTGCTGTGCTACTCGCACTCTGGCTACGGGCTGGGGCCCGCAGGACTTGAGACGGAATGGAGGTCAGCTGGCTAACCGGGGTGCTGCTTGCAACAGTTGCTCCGGCTGAGCTGGCTACAGCGGAATAGACAAGACCTTGGCCAGCCAATGATGAAACAGTGAAAGCTGCGGGGCTACCTGTTCCTCCGCTGACCTGGGACTGGCTAAGCGGAGTAACCGCTGAAGGCACTATCTCTTGCTGAGTTTCAGCAACGGTCAGGGGTGCCCACCCCAGCAGAGCACCAAAGTTTCCTTGTTCACCGCTTTGGGCAACAATCTGGTAGTCACCTGCTGCCAGATCTTCAGGCAACAGGTAGCTCACAGACTTCTGAGCATCTAGCTGAACCCAGCCGGATCCCCAGTTACTACGAACAGACCCACCGATATAGGGGTTAATCATGACCCATTGCCCCGCTTCTGCCCCGGGCACGGTCACGCTCATGTTTCTCCCCGAAAGCTGGGCCGTCAGCTGCCCCTGAGAGGCAGCTGAGAGGTCTTCGTTTGAGAGCGTATCTGGAATAGCGTTAGGAGAATACTGACCGATGACGAAGTCCAGTTTTCCGGCGCCGCCTAAAGTAACGGCGCGGTCCCCTGCAGCCAGAGAGCCAGAAAGCACACGTAGCGAATGACTGCCTTCTGCCAGAGCGGGGGAAGAACTTGCTGTCGTTCCATCGGGCAAATCAATGGTGGCGTCAATGCGGCCGGTGGCGGGGTCCGGGTGCAAAATAGCCCAGATTGTACGATTTGAGTGGAGTGACGAATCAAGCCTACTTATTCCGCCCTCATCTATTTTCACGGCAACAGTAGTGGCCCGCTGGTTCTCGGTATTGCACCAGCCCTCACCCACGACACGCAGCTTTCCGCCAAGTTCAACTGTGGGGGTAACGATTTCAAAGGTGGGGCTTGCTAAATCCGTGGTGCAGACGGTCTGATGATCGTCATCGGTCGGGAGAGAACCGGCTACCCCGTTGACAGGAATGGGCTCTGACCGCACAGAACGAGTCACATCAGCATCAGCGTTTCGACCCGACTGTATAAATACGGCCAGATAATCCCCAGCCGAGCCCTTCTGTACCTCTTCAGGCAGTCCAAGTTCAATATCGAAGCTACCGTCTTCCTGAATAGCCAGCAGCCCCTGATCAGCGTGGGCACGCTCTGCATTGGGAATCAGCAGACCCCAGCTTGTAGGGTCTGCTGCCCGCCCTACGGACTGCAGATAGGCTGAGATCGCCCCATCGGTGCGTTCATACTGACGCACGTTTCCCTCTGCATCGAGATATTCCAGTTTGATAGATACCGTTGAAGCGCTGGTGCCGTCCTCTTTAGTCCAGCCCTGACCAATGAGTCGAATAGTGGCGTTTTCGCCCGTGGTTACAGGCGAAATAAGTACCTGGGCTGATCCTGCTGTCACCGAAGGCCAGGTTGAGGTGTCCTCAGCACTTGTAGCGGGCACCGTAAAAGAGGCAGCTACTGAACCAGCGGAATCACCTTCTGCCAGTGAACCTGCCAGGGCTTGAAGCGTATGGGAGCTTCCTGCCTGCCAGTCGGTGTCCCGCACCTGTGCCGTTGTAGAGTCTGGCAGTTTGACCTTGACGCTAAAGGTGCCATCGGGCGCTGCTACCGTATAAAAGTTGACGTTTGCAAAGCGGGCATCGGTAAGCGGCTGCCCCGTCAAGGGGTGGGCTGGAAGCTCATGGTTAAATATAACTCCCCCATCCCATTTGAAGGCAACCACAGCTCCCCGATCTGTAGCGGTTGAGGTCCAACCGCTTCCGGTGACCGTCACCGTTCCATCGTCGTTAAGCACCTGGCTGACGGTTACCTGCTTAGTAGCGCTAGTTTCTTGGGCAAAGGCTAGGCTACTGCCCTCCAAGAAGGTAGCGGGAGCCAGGGCTGGTTGAAGGACGAGACCCGTAGCAGCCACACTTGCCGCCAGGGCAAGCCGGGTCACAGTTAGCAGGTTCTGGGATGAGCTCAAGCTTTGTGGTGTTTTCATGGTGTATGTTTTCTCAAAATCGATTAGAGCAAATGTGTTTTCACGTCTTCGATGATTCCTCGCATGAGCAAGGGGCCACCGGTGGAGGTCCACAGCGAACCATCGACCAGCATGATGTGCCCGTCCTGGTAGGCTTTCAAATCTGTAAATCCAGAGGTTTCTTCAGCCCTCGCCAGCGCCTCTTGAGCGCCCTGGACGTCCGCCGACCCTTCGGCGGAGGGGTCGGACTGGCTAGCTCCGCCCAAGGTTCCCAAGAACATGTAGTCCCCATCTATGTTGGCTAAGTTTTCTAAAGAAACTGGTTCTGAATGCCCTCGTCCCATTCTGTCCTGGCTTTCGGGGCGCTGTAGCCCCAGGCTTTCAAGAGCCTGCCCAGCGGGGAGTTCCTTAAGAATCAAAGAAGGCCCACTCCCCTGCCAACGAACGATGGAAAAGGTTGCAGAGCTATATTTCTGGCTAAGCTCCTGCGCTGTGGCCTCAACATAAGCGGTGTAGTCCTGCAGGTAGGTTTCTGCTTCGCCTGTCTTACCTACTGCCTGGGCGACATGGGTGAAATTTGTTTCCCAGAGCCCGCTAGCGTAACCGCAGAAGACAACCGGGGCAATATTCCGCAAGATTTCAAGGACGTCAGGGCGGTTATTGATACTGGTACCATCAGCCAAAATTAAATCGGGAGATAGAGCACCGATGGCTTCATAGTTGAGTTCTGAAACGGTGCCGACGATTTCTATTCCTGCCGCCTTATCACCTAAATAATTGGGGGCGCCGCTTTGCCCGCGTCCGGCAACTGCACCGACCGGGGTAAGCCCCAAAGCAAGCACCGCGTCAAGGGTAGGTTCAGAGAGAGTGACGATTCTTTGAGGATTTTCAGGCAGGGCTACCTCATTGCCCTCGATGTCTGTTACCGTGCGGCTTGCCCCAGAATCTGTTTGGTTCGTAGATTCGGTGGATGATTCTGTGCAGGCAGTCAACAGCGCTAAGGCAGAGAAACTAGCGGTAGCGATGAGGTGTCGTCGGGTGAGGGGCACGGAACTATCTTTCGGGTTCAGGGAGTCATGACTTGTCTTCAAGGATAGGCTAACCTTATCTTTAAAGATGTTGATTACGCAAAGTTTTTCTGCCTTTATTGATAAAACTGCCCATAAACAGAAAAAGAGCGTCATCTTTTCCTCTATACGCCCTATCTCATTGAAGGACGATCATGCTCCCCACCATCGATTGCTATACTCTCAGCTCCCAGAATCTTCCCCCAAACACCGTCCGCTGGGTCCCCGACAGAGAGCGCGCTGCCCTGCTCGTGCACGATATGCAAAACTACTTTGTACAGGCCTTCAACCGGGCACCCGAATCAGCTATCCACACCGCTATTTCCAATACAGCCCGACTTATTCACAGCGCTCATCAGCACCAGCAACCGGTAATTTACACAGCGCAACCACCCCAGCAAACTGCCGGTGACAGAGCCCTTCTCACCGACTTCTGGGGGCCCGGTCTAACCCAAGCGGACGATGCCCTCATCATTCCTGAACTTGCCCCAACCGAAGCAGATACCGTCCTTACCAAGTGGCGCTACTGCGCCTTTTACCGCACGGATCTAGAAGAACGACTCCGAGCAGCCGGGAAAACTCAGCTCTGGATTAGCGGTATCTACTCGCACATCGGCTGCCAAACAACCGCGCTCACAGCCTTCATGAAGGGCTTCCAAGTCTTTTTTATTGCAGATGCCCAGGCAGATTTCGATGCCGCCTACCACCGCGCAGCCCTCACCTACATCGCCAGCCGCTGTGGCTACGTCACTACCACCGACCAGCTTCTAGAACTTTCATGACACGACCAAAAGCTATCATCATCACCGGCGCCGCAGGAGGAATCGGAACCGCCCTCCGCGATCTGCTGCTCCAAATGCCCGACTTCTCTCGCTACTCCATCATTGCCAGCGATACACCCGATAACCTCAATCAAGACCAGAGCCCAGCTAAAAACTGGCCCTCAAGAGTTATCCCTGCACCCCTCAACCTCACCGACCATGAGGCTCTTAAGACCTTCGTTGCCTCAGTAGCACAGGACTACGACATCACCGGGCTGGCCCATTTAGCCGGCGTTCTTGCCCACGGGCCGGTTATAGACCTTAATCTGCAAGAGTTCGATTCTCTACTAGCAGTCAATGTCACCGCAATGGTCCATCTCTACCAGGCGGTAGCACAAGCTATGGTGGCTCAGGCACAGGGCCCAGAGCAGGTAGACCGCGCCATTGTCACAGTAGCCTCAAACGCTGCTAACGGGCCGCGGGCCCACATGGCAGCCTACGGGGCATCCAAAGCCTTTGCCTCACATTTCACCAGGTCACTCGGCTTAGAACTAGCACCGTGGCGTGTTCGCACCAACGTCGTCAACCCCGGCACCACCCTTACGCCCATGGTCCACGCCATGTGGGGAGGAGAAGATCAGAGGACAGAAAGTATCGCCGGCGATCCAAAACTTTACAGGGCTGGAATTCCCCTGGGCCGGGTTGCAGAACCTGCCGATATCGCCCACCCCGTTGCCTTTCTCTTATCACCTGCTGCCCGGCACATCAATCTGGCAGAGCTAACCGTCGATGGAGGGGCAACCCAGCGATGAACCGCTTAGCTTCATTTGATTTCATTACCCAGCAGAAACTCTATCGAGTCACCAGCTCAGCTATCTGCCAGGAGCCGGTACGCTCCGCTCAGGCTAAATCCTTTATCCGGGAGGCGCTTGCCCCCAACGAGAGCGGGGCTGTCCAAGACAAAATAGTCTGTGGAATCATACCCTTCAACCCGCAAGAAGCCGCCTACCTGCTTGCAGCCCCCAAGCCACAGGCTCAAGACCCCGCTCACCTGGCAGGTAAAGGCAGCTTCTTCAGCCCAGACGATGCAGAACCTCAGTCTTCGGAGCCTCCAAGGTTAGTAGCAGATTCTTCCTTCAACCGGGCAGAAGAAAGCCACTACCTGTCAGCTGTAGAAAGCGCGATCAGTATCCTAGATCAGGGTGAACTGCACAAAATTGTTCTTGGAAGGCACCAGCGCTATAGGGTAGCAGGGAATCAGCTCTTACAGGGTCTCGATCTAGCCCACGCGCTTCACCAGGCTAACCCCCTAGCAGATACCTTCTGCCTGAGGACCTCAGATCATCAGCAGTGGGTAGGAGCTAGCCCCGAAGTCATTGCAGATGTGCGCGACCAGCACTTTTATACTCACCCGCTGGCAGGGTCCCGAAACAAACAAACCTGCACAAATATCAAAGAAGCCCAGCAGGTGCTTCTCAACTCTCTCAAAGACCTGCACGAACATTCCTTCGTTGTTGAGCACATCCGTCAGCGCCTCCAGAACCTACCGGGGCTTCGCCTAGATACCATCTGCCCTCCAGAAGTCACTGAAACAGATTCCATGTACCATCTGGGAACGCCCATTAGCGCCCAGGTACCTTCTGACTACACTCCTCTGCAGCTGGCTTTACAGATACACCCCACCCCAGCGGTGGGGGGCACTCCCCCAGCCATTGCTCTGCCCCATATAGCCCGCCTTGAGCGAAGCACTCGTCATTATTTTGCAGGGCTTGTGGGGTGGATGGATGGAGCCGGTCAAGGACGATGGTCTTTAATCCTCCGTTCGGCTCATATCAGCGGATCTGACATTGACCTCTGGGCTGGAGCTGGAATCGTGCAGGGCTCTGAGCCTGCTTTAGAGCTTGCTGAAACTGAGGCAAAAATGCAGACCATCCTCTCAGCCTGTCAGCAGGTCCTCTCCCCCACCGTGGCACTTACTTCGTCATGCCCATAGAACCGCTATTATTTCACCAAGAAAACCAGCTAGAACTTTTTCTCTATGACGCTGATCCGCTCAAGGAGCTACTTTCCCCTGCCGACTATCTGGGGCAGTTAGAACCCCATGAGCTTCAGCAGGCCCAGAATTTTACCCAGCGATTTTTAGGGCAGCAGTGGCTCTTACAGCGGTGGCTGGCTAAAAGGGCTATTGCTTCATATACGGAACAAAGCGTAGAAAGCATCCGTTGGCAGACTACGTCCACCGGCAAGCCGGTTCAGCCCTCGTGCTCGCTCTCCGTGAGCCATACGGGCAGCGTCCTCGCTGTTCTGCTAGGACCGAGCGAATATAGCCTAGGAATTGATTGCGAGTCGCTGGAGGTTTCTCCCCTCATCCAGGAAAAGGCTCTCAGGCTCATTCGCTATTTTCACCCAGCAGATCAAGCTCATTTATATCTAGCCCTTGAGACAGATTGTTTTGTGCCCACTTTCTTGACGCTCTGGACCCGTTCTGAAGCCCTTTACAAGCTCGCCGGTCGGGAATCTCTTGCTGAGACTCTCGGGAAGGTCGCCCTCCTAGATTCCCCGGCAGCTCATAACGGTATGCAGGTTGATGGGATACGCACCCTTGGCACAGATTTTCGTCTGCCCTGTTTACTGAGCTATGCCTGGTCCCTAAGGGTCTAGTCATAAGGTAGTCAGCAGTAGATATAGCAAAAGGCTCCTGCCTTCCCATAACGGGAAAACAGGAGCCTTTTATCTTATTCTTCTAAGAAAACCTAGGGTTTACTTAGCCTTTTCGAGGATCTCGACGATGCGCCAGCGCTTTGAAGCGGAGAGCGGACGAGTCTCGGCCAGGAGAACGAGGTCACCGATACCAGCAGTGTTCTGCTCGTCGTGTGCCTTGATCTTGGAGCTACGGCGCATAACCTTGCCGTACAGGGCGTGCTTTACGCGGTCCTCGACCTCGACGACTACGGTCTTGTCCATCTTGTCGGACACTACGTAGCCGCGGCGAGTCTTGCGGTAGCCGCGCTCTTCAGTCTTTACTTCACTCATGTGATTTAACCTTCGGTTGCGGGACGAATACCGAGCTCGCGTTCACGCAGCACGGTGTAAATACGTGCAATGTCGCGCTTGACCGAGCGGATACGACCGGGATTTTCAAGCTGACCGGTGGCTGCCTGGAAACGGAGGTTGAACAGCTCCTCCTTCGACTCACGCAGCTTCTCTACCAGATTCTCATTGGAGAGCTCTGCCAGCTTGTCGATGCTCAGATCCTTTGATCCAACTGCCATTTCTATTCACCACCTTCGCGACGCACAACGCGTGCCTTCATCGGGAGCTTGTGGATTGCGAGGCGCATAGCTTCACGAGCCACTTCTTCGGATACGCCGGAGAGTTCAAACATGACTCGACCGGGCTTGACGTTTGCGACCCACCATTCGGGTGAACCCTTACCGGAACCCATACGGGTTTCAGCAGGCTTCTTGGTCAGCGGACGGTCGGGATAAATGTTAATCCAAACCTTACCGCCACGCTTGATGTGACGGGTCATTGCAATACGTGCAGCTTCAATCTGGCGGTTGGTGACGTATGCGGGAGTCAGGGCCTGGATGCCCCACTCGCCGAACGCTACCTCGGTGCCACCCTTAGCCATACCTGAACGCTTGGGGTGATGCTGCTTGCGGTACTTTACTCGACGGGGAATTAGCATTTATGCCTCACCGTTTTCTGCAGTCTTAGCCTCAGCGGGTGCTGAAGTGTTGTCGGAACGACGTTCACGGCGGGGACCACGGCCACCTGCGCGACGACGGTCGCCACCGCGGCCGTTGCCACGACGGTTACCAGCGGCCTGCTGTGCAGCAAGCTCGTTGTCGGTGAGGTCACCCTTGTAAATCCAAACCTTGACGCCGATGCGGCCGAAGGTGGTCTTTGCTTCGAAGAAGCCGTAGTCGATGTTCGCGCGCAGGGTGTGCAGGGGCACACGGCCTTCGCGGTAGAACTCGGAACGTGACATTTCAGCGCCACCCAGACGGCCGGAGCACTGGATACGGATACCCTTTGCGCCTGCACGCTGTGCGGACTGGATTGCCTTCTTCATGGCGCGGCGGAAAGCAACGCGTGAAGCGAGCTGTTCTGCGATGCCCTGTGCAACCAGCTGAGCTGACAGATCGGGGTTAGCAACCTCAAGGATGTTCAGCTGAATCTGCTTGCCGGTCAGCTTCTCGAGCTCACCGCGGATGCGGTCAGCTTCGGTGCCGCGGCGGCCGATAACAATACCGGGACGTGCGGTGTGGATGTCCACACGGACGCGGTCACGGGTACGCTCGATTTCGACCTTGGCGATGCCTGCGCGCTCCATGCCCTTGGACAGGAGTTCACGGATCTTTACATCTTCACGAACGAAGTCTGCGTAGCGTTCGCCTTCCTTGTTGGAGTCAGCGAACCACTTTGAGACGTGGTTGGTGGTGATGCCAAGTCGGAAACCGTTGGGGTTAATTTTCTGACCCATTTAGCGGCCCTCCTCCTTCTCCGGGGTAGCGACTACCACGGTGATGTGGCTGGTGCGCTTGTTGATGCGGAACGCACGGCCCTGGGCACGAGGCTGGAATCGCTTCATGGTGGGACCTTCGTTCGCGTATGCTTCGCTGATGAACAGCTCTTCTTCCTTGAAGGGGACGCCCTGCTGGGCAGCCTTCTGGCGAGCGTTTGCAACAGCTGATGCAACGATCTTGTATACCGGTTCTGAAGCGCCCTGAGGAGCGAACTTCAGAATCGCCAGAGCCTCTTCCGCCTGCTTACCACGGATAAGGTTGATGACGCGGCGTGCCTTCATAGGCGTAACGCGTACGTAAGACGCAGTTGCCTTGGCTTCCATTGCCTATCTCTCTTTCGTCTATTGCCGAAAGGAAAACGTTTCTAAGGTACGGGGTGAACCGTAGCTTAGCGACGCTTACCCTTGCGGTCGTCCTTAACGTGGCCACGGAAAGTACGGGTGGGCGCAAACTCGCCGAGCTTGTGACCAACCATGGACTCAGTGATGAACACGGGTACGTGCTTGCGTCCGTCGTGCACTGCGATGGTGTGACCGAGCATGTCGGGGATAATCATCGAGCGGCGGGACCAAGTCTTGATAACGTTCTTGGTGCCCTTCTCGTTCTGAGCTGCAACCTTTACGAAAAGGTGCTGATCAACGAAAGGGCCCTTCTTCAAACTACGAGGCATGTTTCAGGCTCCTTAGCGCTTCTTGCCAGTACGACGGCGACGAACAATGAGCTTGTCGCTTTCCTTGTTGGGGCGACGGGTACGACCCTCGGGCTTACCGTTGGGGTTAACCGGGTGACGGCCACCTGAGGTCTTACCTTCACCACCACCGTGGGGGTGGTCAACGGGGTTCATGACGACACCGCGGACGGTCGGGCGGATGCCCTTCCAGCGGTTACGGCCGGCTTTACCCCAGTTGATGTTGGACTGCTCGGCGTTACCGACGGAACCGACGGTTGCGCGGCAGCGGACGTCCACGTTGCGGATTTCGCCGGAGGGCAGGCGCAGCTGGGCGTATTTGCCTTCCTTAGCGACCAGCTGGATGGATGCGCCAGCGGAGCGGCCCATCTTAGCGCCGCCACCGGGGCGGAGCTCAACAGCGTGAATCACGGTACCAACGGGAATGTTGCGCAGGGGCAGGTTGTTGCCGGGCTTGATGTCGGCAGAGGGACCTGACTCTACGATGTCGCCCTGAGCAAGCTTGTTGGGGGCGATGATGTAACGCTTGGTGCCATCAACGTAGTGGAGCAGAGCGATGCGGGCGGTACGGTTGGGATCGTACTCGATGTGTGCAACGCGTGCGTCGACGCCGTCCTTGTCGTGACGACGGAAGTCGATCAGACGGTACTGGCGCTTGTGGCCACCACCCTTGTGACGGGTAGTGATGCGACCGGTGTTGTTACGGCCGCCCTTCTTGGGGAGCGGACGAACCAGGGACTTTTCCGGGGTTGAGCGGGTGATTTCTGCGAAATCTGAGACGCTCGAGCCGCGGCGACCCGGGGTCGTCGGCTTGTGCTTACGAATACCCATTTAGATATTTCTTTCCTTCGCTAAAGTGGTCTCCGGTGCTTATGCAGCCGGACCGCCGAAGAGGTCGATTGAACCTTCTTTGAGGGTTACAATCGCACGCTTGGTGTTCTTACGAGCACCCCAACCGAAACGGGTGCGCTTGCGCTTGCCCTGACGGTTAGCGGTGTTGATGGAAGCAACCTTGACATCGAAGATGGTCTCGATGGCCTGCTTGATTTCCAGCTTGTTGGAGCGGGGGTCTACGAGGAAGGTATACTTACCTTCGTCGAGCTGACCGTAGCTCTTTTCCGACACGACGGGAGCGATGATTACGTCGCGGGGATCCTTGAAAGTTGAGGTGGTAACAGACATTACTTAGCAGCCTCTTTCTTAGCCTTGGAAGCAACTGCGACGAATACGTCGTAGGCATCCTTGGTGAAGATGACGTCGTCTGAGATCAGAACATCGTAGGTGTTCAGCTGATCTGCGTAGATGACGTGAACGTTCTCAAGGTTGCGTGCTGACAGTGCTACCAGGTCGTCCTTGCGGTCGATGACAACCAGTGCGTTCTTACGGCTGGTGATCTCTGCGATTGCTGCCTTTGCTGCCTTGGTGGAGGGCTTGGTGCCTTCTACCAGAGCTTCGACAACATGAACGCGATCGTGGCGAGCGCGATCTGAGAGAGCGCCGCGCAGTGCAGCTGCAATCATCTTCTTGGGGGTACGCTGTGCGTAGCTACGCGGGGTCGGGCCGTGTACGATGCCACCACCGGTCATGTGGGGTGCACGGATTGAGCCCTGACGTGCGCGGCCGGTGCCCTTCTGCTTGAAAGGCTTGCGACCTGCGCCGGAAACTTCGCCGCGGTTCTTGGTCTTGTGGGTACCCTGGCGTGCTGCTGCGAGCTGGGCTACTACTACCTGGTGAAGCAGGGGAATAGAGGCCTGAGCGTCGAAGATGTCAGCGGGCAGGTCTACCTTTACGGTCTTGACAGCCATGGTTTATTAGGCTCCCTTCACAGCGGTGCGAACCAGAACAACGCCGCCCTTAGGACCGGGGATAGCACCCTTGATCAGAAGAACGTTGTTTTCGGCGTCTACACCCTGAATAGTGAGGTTCATGGTGGTGTGGCGTGCAGCGCCCATACGGCCTGCCATGCGCATACCCTTGAAAACGCGTGCGGGGTATGATGCGCCACCGATTGAGCCGGGCTTACGGTGGTTCTTGTGGGCACCGTGTGATGCACCTACACCTGCGAAGCCGTGACGCTTCATAACACCGGCGAAGCCCTTACCCTTGGTCTTGCCAACTACGTCGACCTTCTGGCCTGCTTCGAAGAGCTCAACGGTCAGTTCCTGACCGAGTGAGTATTCAGCGGCGTCTGAGGTACGCAGTTCAACGAGGTGACGGCGAGGAGTTACGCCTGCCTTCTCGAAGTGACCGGCGAGGGGCTTGGTTACCTTGCGAGCTTCGATTGCACCGAAACCGATCTGGATAGCTTCGTAGCCATCGGTCTCAGCGTTGCGCAGCTGGGTAATAACGTTGGAATCGGCCTTGACGACAGTAACGGGCACGAACTTGCCGTTTTCGTCCCAGACCTGGGTCATGCCAAGCTTGGTGCCCAGCAGGCCCTTAACCTGGCGCTCGAACTTGTTAGTCATTTAGATGCGATCCTCTACAGCTTGATTTCGATGTTTACGTCTGCCGGAAGGTCAAGACGCATGAGGGCATCAACAGCCTTGGGGGTCGGATCAACGACGTCGATCAGACGCTTGTGCGTGCGCATTTCGAAGTGCTCGCGGCTGTCCTTGTACTTGTGAGGCGAACGGATAACACAGTAAACGTTCTTTTCGGTGGGCAGCGGCACGGGGCCTACTACCGTCGCACCTGCACGCGTAACTGTCTCAACGATTTTCCGAGCTGAAGAATCAATGACCTCGTGGTCGTATGACTTCAGACGGATGCGGATTTTCTGTCCCGCCATCTGTCGGACTCTCTTTCTTGTCTACTTCCCTGTAACGGAGCGGTTGCTCCTTTATCTGGCGCTTGAGGTAAAGAGATGATTCTTCGTCTCTTTCGCGCCACCTCTGCGTAGGCTGAATCCGACATTTGCCGGGTTCCTCACCCTACCGAGGCACCGACCCCCGAACTCGGGCGTGTCGCTTTTTTGCTAGGGCAAAAAGAAGCGCACTTTTCCCTCGAACTGATCGATCGGGTCATATTTGGACTCACCTTCACCCGATTCGAGAAGGAATCAGGGCTACTTTCACGCGGTAAGCACTTGAACAACGTTATCCATCTTGCCAGAGTCCAGGCTTCCCCGCAAGATTTTTCTGCGTGAAGTGCCCAGCCCCACATTTCGCCTTCGCTGACAGACAGATTCAGCACCATACCCAAACATCGGTCAACACACACCCCTCTATTGAGTGCCATTCTTGCTATCTCAAGGAGAGATATATTCAACCTATCAAGTAGCGGAGGTCACTTAGTTTCCTATAATCTGGCTCACACACACTAGATGGAGACTACATGAAACCTACGCACCCACCACAGGATACGGTATCGCCCGCTACACAGGGCATCCGCTTCACAAAACCACAATCCACAGCGCTTCGTATTATTGGAGCTCTCTTTGCCGCAGCCACCATCGGCACGGCATCGGTCGCGTCCGTCCTTTCAGCCGACGACGGCGCCGACCTGACGTCCTCTCTCACGCTTGTCGCCCCGGCAGCAGCCGGTGGCGGCTGGGATACCCTCGCACGAGAAATACAGCAAGCCCAACGAGCAAACGGAATCGTCAACAACACCCAGGTCATCAACATGCCCGGAGCGGGCGGAACAATCGCCCTCAACGACCTGGGGGCAATGACCGAGGATCCCACAACGCTCATGGTGGGTGGAACCGGCCAGCTTGCTGCCACTATCCAGTTCGACAGCGACACAACCTACGAAGACATCACCCCGCTTGCCGTCACCATTGAAGAACTCGATGTTATCGTTGTCCCGGCTGATTCCCCCTACACCTCCCTTGAAGAGCTGATGACGGCGTGGAAGGCCGACCCCACGAGCGTCCCCTGGACCGGTGGCGGCTCCTTTGACCGTCTCGTTGCTACCGAGATGGCCATGAGTGCCGGCATCCCCGTCAGTGACATGATCTACGTCAACTCTGACGGCGGAGGCGAAGCTACTGCTGCCCTTCTCAACGGCACCGTCGCTGCTTCAGCGTCCGGCTACTCCGATTCAATTGACCAAATCGAATCAGGCCGCCTGCGAGCCCTAGCCCTCGTAGCACCGAGCAGGATAGACGGTGTTGATATCCCGACCACCGTTGAGCAGGGCTACAACGTCACCATGACTAACTGGCGCCTCATCGCAGCACCTGGCGGTATCACAGACGGAGAAAAAGCTGAACTAGAAAATATCATTCAAGAAACCGTTGATACCCCCGAATGGGACGCGGCTATAGCCCGCTACAACTGGAACGAGAATCTCATGATGGGCGATGAACTAACTGATTTTCTAGCAGACGAAAAAGCACGTATTGAAACTCTGTACCAGGAGCTAGGACTATGAGTGCACCAGCTCTCCCCGAAACCATCACTCCCGTCAATGTTGGGCGCGAGTTGCTTATGCCGGCTTTGCTCCTGGCTCTTGCCGCTTATCTCAGCTACGGCATGCTCACCATGCAGGTTCCCGACTCGGTAGCCTTTCCCGGTCCCCGTTTCTTCCCGCTTCTCATCACCATTGGCCTGGTAGCCCTCACGATACTCGATATAGCGGATATCTTCAGACGCGCTGCCCGCTACCGACAGCACACCGCCGCCCAGACAGATCAGGTAGAACTCGCCTATACTGCCCCCATCATGGTCTCTGCGGCCGAACCAACTAAGGCTCTAGACCACCGTTCGCTGGCCTGGGTTACCCTAGGGTTTCTGTTTTTCGCGCTCACCCTGCCCCACACCGGGTGGGTCATCGGTGCGGGTCTACTCTTTTGGTGCGTAGCCCGAGGTTTCGGAGCCACGAGACCAATCTTCTCTTTGGTTGTGGGTCTAACCGTCAGCTCATTCGCCTACATTATGTTCGATATGATTCTTGGGCTTTCGCTGCCCTCTGGCATTTTAGGAGGTAGCTTCTAGTGGAAGCTCTCACTATGCTCGCTGAGGGCTTTGCCAACGCCCTCACCTTACAAAATTTATTCTGGGTGGTTTTAGGCTGCCTCCTTGGAACTGCCGTGGGCGTCATGCCCGGGCTGGGTTCGTCAATGGCTGTAGCGCTACTCTTACCCGTTACGTTTGCTCTTGAGCCCACAGCTGCCTTCATCATGTTCTCCGGCGTCTACTTTGGTGGACTTTTCGGAGATTCCACCATGGGTATCCTCATGAATACCCCGGGTCAGGCCTCGGCTATCGCTTCCACCTTTGAAGGCCACCGCATGGCAAAGAACGGACGGGCTGCCCAGGCACTTGCAGTCGCGGCTATTGGTGCTTTTATCGGAGGGTTTGTCTCGTCCATCGTGGTGGTTTTCGCTGCGCCCCTCTTGGCTGACTTTTCTACCAACTTTGGGCCGGCTGAATACTTTGCCCTAGCCCTGTTTGCTTTTATTGCCACGTCATCGGTCGTCACCGACTCCGCTATCCGAGGTCTGCTTTCTCTTCTAATGGGGCTTGGTATTGCTGTGATCGGCATCGACGGAGTAACTGGCGTCCCCCGTTTCACTATGGGGTCAACCCATCTTTTTGATGGAATCTCTTTGGTTACCGTGACTGTTGCCGTTCTGGCGCTGGGTGAAGTGATTCATCAGGCGGTGGTCGCTCGCCACCACGCCGCCGGTCGAATGATCCGACCTAAGGGAAGCCCCTGGCTGTCTAAGGCTGAGCTCAAAGAAGCAGCACCTGCCTGGGTTCGCGGAACCGCAATTGGTCTACCTTTTGGCGTCATCCCTGCAGGCGGTGCAGATATCCCAACCTTCCTGGCTTACGGCACAGAACGACGGCCGGACGCCCGGCGGAAGGACCCCCAGTTTGGAAAAGGTGCTATTCGGGGTCTAGCTGCTCCCGAAGCCGCTGGTAACTCCACCACCGGCATGGCAATGGGAGCCCTGCTAGCCCTCGGTCTTCCCATTTCAGCAACCGCAGCAATCATGCTGGGGGCGTTTAGGCAATACGGTCTTCAGCCTGGACCCTTGCTCTTTGAACGGGCACCTGAACTTGTATGGGCGCTGTTGGCTAGCTTCTTCATCGCGATGATTGTTCTGCTCCTCATCAATCTACCTTTCGCAATGCTCTGGGCTAAGCTACTCCTCATCCCCCACCACTACCTCTACGCAGGCATTACCGTCTTCTGTGGGCTCGGTATCTATGCTGTTTCGAACTCCATCTTCGATCTAGTCTTAGTGCTTCTCGTAGGCATCGTAGGTTTTGTCATGCGCATGAACGACTACCCGCTTGCGCCACTCATTATCGGGATGGTCCTAGGGCCTCTCGCTGAAACGAGTCTACGAGACGCTCTAACAGCCTCAAACGGTGACTACTCGGTACTCGTTACAGGCCCAATTGTTATAGCTCTCTACAGCCTGTTGGCACTCGTTCTTGTTTTGACAGTTACAAAGAAGGTACGTGAGAGCCGCTCCGCTAAGACAGCGCGTTAGTCTCTCCCCTCACCGAGGTAAGACTCAGGGGCCGGTAGCTCAGCTACCGGCCCCATCTTTTTATGTGAAGGTAAAAAAGGGGTTGGCCCCCGCAAATTGCTCTGCGGGGGCCAACCCTCTATCGCCCTACGCTAGCTGGACGCTAGCAGGAGTTCAGATCGGGAAGTAAGAAACTTACTTGATAATCTTGGTAACGCGACCTGAACCAACGGTGCGGCCACCTTCGCGGATTGCGAAGCCGAGGCCCTCTTCCATTGCGATTTCCTGGATGAGCTCAACGGTCATCTCAGTGTTGTCGCCGGGCATAACCATTTCGGTGCCCTCGGGAAGGGTGATAACACCGGTAACGTCGGTGGTGCGGAAGTAGAACTGGGGGCGGTAGTTCGAGTAGAAGGGGTTGTGGCGGCCGCCTTCATCCTTGGAAAGGATGTAAACGTTAGCCTCGAACTGGGTGTGGGGGGTGATTGAGCCGGGCTCAACAACAACCTGACCACGCTCTACGTCGTCGCGCTTCAGACCGCGAAGCAGCAGACCACAGTTCTCGCCTGCCCATGCTTCGTCGAGCTGCTTGTGGAACATCTCGATACCGGTAACGGTGGTCTTCTGGATGGGGCGGATACCAACGATCTCAACTTCGGAGTTGATCTTCAGGGTACCGCGCTCGGCGCGACCGGTAACAACGGTACCGCGACCGGTGATGGTGAAGACGTCTTCGATGGGCATGAGGAAGGGCTTGTCCTTCTCACGAACGGGGTCGGGAATGTAGTTGTCAACTTCGTCCATGAGCTCTTCAACCTTAGCAACCCACTCGGGGTCGCCTTCGAGAGCCTTCAGAGCGGAAACGCGAACAACGGGAGCGTTGTCACCGTCGAACTCCTGTGAGGAGAGCAGTTCGCGAACTTCCATTTCAACGAGATCGAGCAGTTCCTCGTCCTCAACCATGTCTGACTTGTTCAGAGCAACGAGCAGGGTGGGAACGCCAACCTGGCGAGCCAGCAGAACGTGCTCGCGGGTCTGAGCCATAGGGCCGTCGGTGGCAGCAACAACAAGGATTGCGCCGTCCATCTGAGCAGCACCGGTAATCATGTTCTTGACGTAGTCAGCGTGACCGGGGGCGTCAACGTGTGCGTAGTGACGCTTCTCGGTCTGGTACTCGATGTGAGCAATGTTGATGGTAATACCGCGCTGGCGCTCTTCAGGAGCGGAGTCGATCATACCGAAGTCGCGCTGCTCGTTCAGGTCGGGGAACTTGTCAGCCAGAACCTTGGAGATTGCAGCGGTCAGGGTGGTCTTACCGTGGTCAACGTGACCGATGGTACCGACGTTTACGTGAGGCTTGGAGCGCTCGAACTTAGCCTTAGCCAAGAGTATTCCTCCTATAGAGAAGATTTGAGAACCTGCACTCGGGTTTCACACCGGCGCACTCCGCCGTAAAAGGCGGTATAGCTACCACAATAGCGGATAAGGCCGGTGGGGCGAAACCCGAATGCGGGTTCATTTACTAGGTTTTTTGAAAAGCGGTGCAGCTCACACGGGGTGAGCCGCCCCCGGGCAAGTATTACTCACCGCGGCTCTTCTGGATGATTTCATCAGCAACGTTCTTGGGAACCTCAGCGTAGCTGTCGAACTCCATAGAGAAGACTGCACGACCCTGGGTCTTTGAACGGAGGTCACCGATGTAACCGAACATTTCTGACAGCGGAACAAGAGCGTGAACAATCTTGACGCCTGCTGCATCTTCCATGGACTGGATCTGACCACGACGTGAGTTCAGGTCGCCGATAACGTCGCCCATGTAGTCCTCGGGGGTACGTACTTCAACAGCCATCAGGGGCTCCAGCAAAACGGGAGCGGCGCGGCGGGCGCCTTCCTTGAAGACCATTGAGCCAGCAATCTTGAACGCCATTTCTGACGAGTCAACATCGTGGTAAGCACCGTCAATCAGGGTTGCCTTGACACCAACAACGGGGTAGCCAGCGAGGATACCGAGCTGCATTGCGTCCTGGATACCGGCGTCAACGGAGGGGATGTATTCGCGGGGAACACGACCACCGGTGACGACGTTGTCGAACTCGTAGAGCTCTTCAGCATCGAGGGCGATGGGTTCGAAGGAGACCTGAACCTTCGCGAACTGACCGGAACCACCGGTCTGCTTCTTGTGGGTGTAGTCGACCTTCTCGACCTTCTTGGTGATGGTTTCGCGGTAAGCAACCTGGGGCTTACCAACGTTAGCCTCAACCTTGAATTCGCGCTTCATACGATCAACGATGATGTCGAGGTGGAGCTCGCCCATGCCGCCGATTTCGGTCTGGCCGGTTTCTTCGTTGAGTGAAACGGTGAAGGTGGGGTCTTCAGCAGACAGCTTCTGGATAGCGGTTGACATCTTCTCCTGGTCACCCTTGGTCTTGGGCTCGATAGCCACGAAGATCACGGGGGCGGGGAAGGTCATGGATTCCAGAACTACAGGGTTAGCAACGTCGCAGAGGGTGTCACCGGTGGTGGTGTCCTTCAGGCCGATTGCTGCGTAGATGTGACCTGCCTGAATCTCTTCAACAGGGTTCTCCTTGTTGGAGTGCATCTGGAAGAGCTTGCCGATACGTTCCTTCTTACTCTTGGTGGCGTTCAGAACCTGCTGGCCCTGTTCTGCCTTACCGGAGTAAACGCGGATGTAGGTCAGCTGGCCGTAGAAGGGGTGAGCTGCAACCTTGAAGGCCAGAGCTGCGAAGGGCTCGTCAGCTGAGGGCTTGCGGGTTACTTCGACCTCTTCGTCAGAGGGCAGGTGGCCAATCATCGCGGGGACGTCCAGCGGTGAGGGCAGGTAGTCGAGAACTGCGTCGAGCATGGGCTGTACGCCGCGGTTCTTGAATGCTGAGCCACAGAAGACGGGGTAGGCTTCGTTAGCAACGGTCAGGGCGCGGACGCCTGCCTTGATTTCCTCGATGGTCAGTTCGCCCTCTTCGAGGTACTTTTCCATGAGTTCTTCGGAAGCTTCAGCAACGTTTTCAACGAGCTCAGCACGGTACTGCTCTGCCTTTTCCTGCAGGTCAGCGGGGATTTCCTGGATTTCGTAGGAAGCACCCATGGTAACGTCGCCCTTGGCATCGCCGGGCCAGACGTAGGCCTGCATGGTGAGCAGGTCAACGACGCCGATGAAGTCGTTTTCAGCGCCGATGGGCAGCTGCATAACGAGAGGCTTAGCGCCGAGGCGCTTGACGATGGTGTCTACGGTGAAGTAGAAGTCTGCACCCAGCTTGTCCATCTTGTTGACGAAGCAGATACGGGGAACTTCGTACTTGTCAGCCTGGCGCCAAACGGTTTCAGACTGGGGCTCAACGCCTTCCTTGCCGTCGAACACTGCAACAGCGCCGTCGAGGACGCGCAGTGAACGCTCAACTTCAACGGTGAAGTCAACGTGGCCGGGGGTGTCGATGATGTTGATCTGGTTGTTCTTCCAGAAGCAGGTGGTTGCCGCGGAGGTAATGGTGATACCGCGTTCCTGTTCCTGAGCCATCCAGTCCATGGTTGAAGCACCGTCGTGGGTCTCACCAATCTTGTGGTTGATACCGGTGTAGAAGAGGATGCGTTCGGTGGTGGTGGTCTTACCGGCGTCGATGTGCGCCATAATACCGATGTTGCGGACCTTATTCAGGTCGGTAAGCACGTCTAGTGCCACTTTGTTCTCCCTTGTGAGAAACTCCGAAAGCCTGCCGCTATGTACTTGTGTAATAACGGCAGGCTACGAAGAAATTACCAGCGGTAGTGTGCGAAGGCCTTGTTGGACTCGGCCATCTTGTGAGTGTCTTCGCGACGCTTCACAGCGGCACCAAGACCGTTGGACGCATCCAGAATCTCGTTCATGAGACGCTCGGTCATGGTCTTCTCGCGGCGGAGCTTTGAGAAGCCAACGAGCCAGCGCAGAGCCAGAGCGGTTGCGCGGCCTGCACGAACCTCGACGGGGACCTGGTAGGTCGCGCCGCCGACGCGGCGTGAGCGAACCTCGAGTGAAGGCTTGACGTTGTCCATTGCCTTCTTGAGGGTTACTACGGGGTCTGCACCGGTCTTCTGAGCAACGCCTTCGAGTGCACCGTAGACGATGCGCTCAGCGGTTGACTTCTTGCCATCCAGCAGAACCTTGTTGATGAGCTGGGTAACCAGCGGTGAGCCGTAAACAGGATCGTTTACGAGGGGACGCTTAGGAGCGGGACCCTTACGAGGCATTACTTCTTCTCCTTCTTTGCGCCGTAGCGTGAACGAGCCTGACCGCGGCCCTTAACGCCCTGGGTATCCAGTGCGCCACGTACAATCTTGTAACGAACACCGGGGAGGTCCTTCACACGACCGCCGCGAACGAGCACGATGGAGTGTTCCTGAAGGTTGTGGCCCTCACCGGGGATGTATGCGGTAACCTCGACGCCGCCGTTGAGCTTAACACGTGCGACCTTACGCAGTGCTGAGTTCGGCTTCTTCGGGGTGGTGGTGTATACACGGGTGCATACGCCACGCTTCATGGGGTTGCCCTTAAGTGCGGGCGCCTTGGTCTTTACGACCTTGGGTGCACGGCCCTTACGGACCAACTGCTGAATTGTAGGCACTTGTTCTCCGTTTGGTATCGGCGGCCCCGTTAGGGGCTACCGGTTTACTTGCCTTCTGTCACTTGGGATAAGCGCAAAAGAAAATCTTTATGACTTAGCAGGAGCCCAGACACAACAAAAAATGGCATTTAGGCCTCAAGATCGCTGTTCGGGCCGGGGCCCGGGCGAACAAGGCCAAAGGACGGTGTCCATTCTGCCATTGGTTCTTATGTACTGCTCAGAACGTGTCTGTGCGGGCAATAGATACTACTGCTAAGTACTCCAGGTACTACTCTAGCTGGTTAGAAAGGCTTAATCTACCCCCTGTGTGCTCTGGGGGCAGCTTTAAGCCCTTTAATCGGGGTGATGTCAGGCACTTAAGGCTTTAAAAAGAGCAAGGACGCCGGCCTCCGCGTCCTGAAGGAACCTGCCCGCCTAGCTGACGGTGAAGTTCTGGGTTGCTCCGGTGAAGGGGGTGATGGTGCCGACCCCGTTCTTGGAATCCCCGTGGTAGAGAATCCGGTAGGTGCCGGGAAACGCATCGGCAGGGATCTGCCATTCGATGGTTACGCGGGACTGGGCCGCCAGGTGACGCTTCCAATGGAAGCGGGTGGCTGGGTCGTTATCGCCGGCGACGGTCACCCACTGGTTACCCTCTAGACGCTGAACTTCAAGGTAGCTGGAATTGAGCTGCTGGTCATTGTTGGGGTGGGCACCCACAAAGACGGCGCTGACGGTTGCACCCCTGGCTGTATTGGCAGGCTGGGTGAGCACCTTACCGTAGTAGTGGCCAGCGCCGGGCAGGTCGTACCAGACCTTGCCCACAGCGCTCTTCATGGGGGTGCGCACGGTGGGCTTATCGCCCAGGGGCAGCTCGGTGCCATCTCGCAGGGAGGTCGCAACGGTGTTGAGGGTCTGGCGGAAGGCCCCCATGGTATTGATACCGAAGACGGTGGCCCCGCCCTCGTACTGCTGCGAAACGTATTCCTGCGGGGTCGTCACATAGTGACTGTAGGCGTTGGTGTAGCCCTGCACGATAATCTGCGACTCGTCAACGCCCAGCAGGGCGGCCATATCCTGGCGGTACTGCACGCCGACCGCGCCGTTGTGCTCACCGGGCATACCCAGCAGGTAGTAGTTACCGAAGCGCATGACCTGCACCGGCAACTTCTGCTGCACCTTCTCGTGGACGGCCAGCAGGTTGGCCTTGGGGTACTGGCAGGCACTCAGGCTGGCAAATGAGCTGTAGGCCAGCCAGTTGAAGTCGCTCCAGACCTTATTGGCGTTAGCCCCCTCATTGAAGCCGGCTGCGCCGGGGCCGTCCTCCACACTACCGGCGGCAAAGGGGGCACCCAACGAAGCGTTACAGGTAGAGCCCGCGTAGCCGGTGCCCGTCCACCGGGCGTCCACCTGCACTTTGGAGAAGTCCACATAGGTGATGCGGGAGTCCAGGCCCTGCCCCACCGGGGTACCCGCGCTTGCCAGCTGGGTGCGGACGGCGTCCACCTGCTTGGTTCCCTGAATCTCAAGGTTGGTGAACATGTCGTTGGTGGGGCCCATGCCCGGCTGCAGCATGGTGTTGGGCGAGACGTCACCGGTGTTGCTGTTAGCAAAGGCCGCGATGAAAGCGTCATCTTCAGCCCCCGTGTTCAGATTGACCCCGTGGTCTACGGTTTCGAGCAGGTACTGGGCATAGCCCTTGTTATCTGAGGAGACCAGGGTATTCTGGTTGGTCAGAGAAGTGGGGTGAATGGCGAACCAGTTCAGGACGGCGCGGGTCACCCCGTCGTGCTCAAAACGGAAGGTGGTACTGGTGGGGTCAACCCCGTTGATGAGTTCGTCGGTGAGGTTAGCGGGGTCTTGCTCCAGGGCTACCGCCGAGCGGTTGACGCCAACACCGGTGAGCTGGCTGCTGGAGACCGTCACGTTGCCGGGGGCCAGGTCGGCCAGGGCCTCGCGGATAGCCTGCATAGACCCGTTGACCTGGTTGTTGAAGGTAGGTTCGTTGAAGCCCAGGGTTGCCAGGTTGTAGAGCACGTCCTTGCTCACGCCGCCGGGGGTGGCGTGGCTGTGGGAGGCTGTAATCATAATGTTCGCTTCGGTGAACTCTGGGCCGAGCTCAGCCTGAATACGGTTCACTAGTTCAGCGCGAATGCTGTTCCAGGCGCTTAGAGCATCGAGTACCACAATTAGGTTGCGGGAGCCGCTAGCAGGGTCAATGACCACGAAGGCGCGGGCGTACTGGCGGGTATGAATACCCGAGCCCCTCTGGGTATCGGTACCGTAGCCCACGAAGGCCACCTCGGCGACCTCACCGGTAATATCAGCAACGCCCGCCCCGACCAGATAGGGGTTAGCAGCGGTGGGCTGGGTGGAGTTCACCAGCTGGGCCAGGCTCTGGGCGTTGACGCCCGCCGGTGTCAGTTCAACGTCGGCCTGGGACGGAATCAGCTAGGCCCCGGCAGCTAGCGATAGGGCAGCCCCAAAGACGCCGAGCTTGACCCCTACATGTCGTGATAGTTTCATTCAACCCTCAAGATATGCGAAAAGATAGGCAGGTGGAGCCCGCCCGTGTGTGCCCCCTAAGCCTACCGACCGGGGCCTCTTCCAGCTAGCTGGGCTTGCCCCGCGATTCGTGGTAGAACGGAAGAACTTTAACCCCACGAAAAGGACAGCACGAGTGAGCACCCCCAACGAGTCTTACCTGGTCGGCCTACTAGGTAGCGGTATCACGGCCTCTCTTACTCCGCCCCTACACGAGTTCGCAGCAGACCGGGCAGGTGTGCGCTATCTCTACCGCCCCGTTGATCTTGATGCTCTGGGCCCCGGGGCACGAGCAGCCGGTGTACTGCCCGTGGGAGATCTACTGCACTGGGGGTTTGACTTTGGTTTCAACGCTTTCAATATCACCTTCCCCTACAAGCAGGCTGTTCTGGAGCACCTCGATGAGGTGTCGGACGCCGCAGCCCGGCTGGGGGCTGTCAATACGGTGGTAGCGCGGGAAGGTAAGCTCATCGGGCACAACACCGACGTGAGTGGCTTTGCTTCTGCCCTAGCCCAGGGGCTGGCCCCGGCCCCTGAGGACCTGGCAACCGTCACCCAGCTGGGTGTCGGTGGAGCGGGCTCCGCCGCTGCAGATGCCCTACTGAACTTAGGAACTAGAACGCTCAATCTATTTGATGTCGATATTGAGAGGTCCTCCGCTAAAGCCCAGAAGCTGGCCGCACTCTACCCGGGTGCGACCGTCCGCGCCGTCACCGAAGCAGAACTTGCCGAAGCCCTTGCCGCCTCAACAGGCCTAGTCAACGCCACTCCCATCGGCATGCACCACCACCCCGGCACTCCCCTGCCCCTGGACTATCTCCATTCGAGCCTCTGGGTCTTTGACGTCATCTACCTGCCCCAAAACACCCCGCTCATACAGAAGGCTCGTTCTATAGGCTGCCGGGTACTTCCCGGCGGGCTCATGGCAGTCGGCCAGGCATCCGACGCCTTCGAGCTCATCACCGGTCTCAGCCCCAATCGGGCAGAACTCCTGACCCACTTCGAACAGCTTCTCGAAGCCCAGGGAAACCAGCTCACCTAAGCAACCCGGCGCAGGTCCGGAACCCACATACGAGGAAGGCCCTCCCCGCAGATACGCGGGGAAGGGCCTTACCTATGCCAGGAAAATGGCAGCCGGTTTACTTACCGAACTCGTAGTCATCCAGCGGAATTGCCTGGAACTCGGGGCTGATAGCACCCTCGTTGGTCTCGGCGTAGCTGAAATCGTTGTAGGGAGTTGCGGTCTGAGCAAACAGGGCCTCACGAGCCTCGTCGGTGGGCTCAACCTCGATGTCGTTGTACATGGCAAGGCCAGTACCAGCGGGGATGAGCTTACCGATGATGACGTTCTCCTTGAGACCGACCAGTGGATCTTCCTTGCCTTCCATTGCAGCCTGAGTCAGGACGCGAGTGGTTTCCTGGAAGGACGCGGCAGATAACCAGGACTCGGTAGCCAGTGACGCCTTAGTGATACCCATCATCTCGGGGCGGCCTGATGCAGGACGCTTACCCTCGGCCAGAGCCGCACGGTTAGCGTTCTGGAAGGCGATGTTCTCAACCAGCTCACCGGGGAGCAGGTTGGTCTCGCCGGAGTCAATGACGGTGATACGGCGCAGCATCTGGCGGACGATAACCTCAACGTGCTTATCGTGGATGCCTACACCCTGGGAGCGGTAGACGCCCTGAACCTCGTCTACCAGGTGCTTCTGAGCCTCACGGGGACCGCGAATACGCAGGATCTCCTTGGGGTCAACGGCACCGGCAACCAGCTGGGTGCCAACGGTGATGTGGTCACCTTCGGCAACTTCCAGGCGGGCACGACGCAGGACGGGGTAAGCAACCGGGTCGTCGCCGTTATCGGGGGTGACAACAACCTTCAGGGACTTGTCGGTGTCCTCGATGGTGACGCGACCGGTGACCTCAGAAATCGGGGCAACACCCTTGGGGGTGCGGGCCTCGAAGAGTTCCTGAATACGGGGCAGACCCTGGGTAATATCGTCAGCCGATGCGACACCACCGGTGTGGAAGGTACGCATGGTCAGCTGGGTACCGGGCTCACCAATGGACTGAGCCGCGATAATACCGACGGCCTCACCAATGTCGACCAGGTTACCTGAAGCCATGGAACGGCCGTAGCAGAGGGCACAGACACCAACTGCTGACTCACAGGTCAGGACGGAGCGGACGCGAACCTCTTCGATACCGGCCTTGAACAGGTCGTCAATGACAATATCTGAGACGTCAGCGCCAGCAGCAGCCAGGACAGTGCCGTCTTCAGCCACAACGTCAACAGCCAGAGCGCGGCCGTGGATTGAAGACTCGACGTTCTCGTGCAGGAAGACGTTTCCAGCGGCGTCCTTCTCAATCAGGGGCAGGGTCAGGCCGCGGCGGGTGCCACAGTCGTGCTCGCGCACGATGACGTCCTGAGAAACGTCGACCAGACGACGGGTCAGGTAACCGGAGTTTGCGGTACGCAGCGCGGTATCTGCCAGACCCTTACGAGCACCGTGGGTTGCGATGAAGTACTCCAGAACCGACAGGCCTTCACGGTAGGAAGACTTAATCGGGCGGGGCATAATCTCACCCTTGGTGTTGGACACCAGACCACGGATACCTGCAATCTGACGAACCTGCATCCAGTTACCACGTGCACCTGAGGTGACCATGCGGTTAATGGTGGTGTTCTTCTCAGCCAGGTTTTCCTTCATGGCCTCGGCGACCTCGTCGGTTGCCTTGGTCCAAATATCGATCAGTTCGGTACGGCGTTCGACGTCGTCGATCAGACCCATGGCGAACTGGGATTCGATGTTGGCTGCCTGCTCCTCGTAGCCTTCCATAATGGCGGGCTTGGTGGGGGGTGCTGCGATATCGGAGACCGCAACGGTCACACCTGAGCGTGAAGCGTAGTAGAAGCCGGTGTTCTTGAGCGCGTCAAGGGTCTTGGCTACCACGTGCATGGGGTACTTCTCAGCAAGGTCGTTGATGAGGGCACCCAGGGACTTCTTATCGGCAACGCCGGTGTACCAGGGGTAGTCTGCGGGCAGGGTCTCGTTGAAGATAACCTGACCGACGGTGGTTTCTACCAGGACGGGCTGACCGGGCTCGTAGCCTTCGGGGGCTTCCCAGCCCTCGTAGGGTACGAAGTCGTCCAGCACAATCTTGACCTTAGTGTAGAGCTCAATCTCGTGGCGGTCCATAGCCATGATGGCTTCTGCGTAGGACGAGAAGAGGCGGCCTTCGTTCTTCTCACCGTCACGGGCGGTGGTCAGGTGGAAGAGACCGATGATCATGTCCTGGTCAGGTACTGCAACGGGGCGGCCGTCTGAGGGCTTCAGGATGTTGTTGGAGGACAGCATGAGGATGCGGGCCTCGGCCTGAGCCTCGGGTGACAGGGGCAGGTGGACTGCCATCTGGTCGCCGTCGAAGTCAGCGTTGAATGCTGAACAGACGAGCGGGTGCAGCTGGATAGCCTTACCTTCGACCAGCTGGGGTTCGAAGGCCTGAATACCCAGGCGGTGCAGGGTGGGTGCGCGGTTCAGCAGCACGGGGTGCTCGGTGATGATCTCTTCGAGGACGTCCCAGACCTGGGGGCGGAAACGCTCGACCATGCGCTTAGCAGACTTGATGTTCTGGGCGTGGTTGAGGTCCACCAGGCGCTTCATAACGAAGGGCTTGAAGAGCTCCAGAGCCATCTGCTTGGGCAGACCACACTGGTGCATCTGCAGGGTGGGGCCACCGACGATAACGGAACGACCCGAGTAGTCAACGCGCTTACCGAGCAGGTTCTGACGGAAGCGACCCTGCTTACCCTTGAGCATGTCAGAGAGTGACTTCAGGGGGCGGTTACCGGGGCCGGTAACGGGGCGGCCACGACGGCCGTTGTCGAACAGGGAGTCAACAGCTTCCTGCAGCATACGCTTTTCGTTGTTCACGATGATCTCGGGGGCACCGAGTTCCAGCAGACGCTTGAGGCGGTTGTTGCGGTTGATGACGCGACGGTAGAGGTCGTTCAAGTCGGAGGTCGCGAAGCGGCCACCGTCGAGCTGCACCATGGGGCGCAGTTCCGGCGGGATGACGGGAACGTAGTCCAGTACCATACCGAGCGGTGAGTTGTCGGTGGTCAGGAAGGCGTTGACAACCTTCAGACGCTTGAGGGCGCGGGTCTTCTTCTGGCCCTTGCCGGTCTGGATGATGTCCTTGAGGGATTCTGCTTCAGCTTCCATGTCGAAGTTCTCAAGACGCTTCTTGATAGCTTCTGCACCCATGGAGCCTTCGAAGTACATGCCGTACTTGTCGACCATGCCGCGGTAGAGGGCTTCGTCGCCTTCAAGGTCAGCGACCTTGAGGTTCTTGAAGCGGTCCCAGATGCGGTCGAGCTGCTCGATTTCGCGTTCTGCGTTCTTGCGGACGGACGCCATCTGGCGCTCGGCTGCGTCACGCAGCTTGCGCTTTTCGGCGGCCTTGCCACCGTCAGCCTCAATCTTGGCAAGTTCCTCTTCGGTTTCGCGGGCGATCAGGTTGATGTCGGCTGCGAGCTGGTCCTGCAGAACCTTCTTGTCACGGTCGTGGGCGGCCTGTAGGTTGGGCAGGTCCTCATGGCGGGCTTCTTCGTCCACATGGGTAATCATGTAGGCGGCGAAGTAGATAATCTTTTCCAGGTCCTTGGGGGCCAGGTCAAGCAGGTAGCCCAGGCGTGAGGGCACGCCCTTGAAGTACCAGATGTGGGTCACGGGAGCTGCCAGCTCGATGTGGCCCATGCGCTCGCGGCGCACCTTGGCACGGGTTACCTCTACGCCACAGCGCTCACAGATGATGCCCTTGAAGCGTACGCGCTTGTACTTACCGCAGTAGCATTCCCAGTCGCGGGTAGGGCCGAAGATGCGCTCGTCGAAGAGGCCTTCCTTCTCGGGCTTCAGGGTTCGGTAGTTGATGGTTTCGGGCTTCTTAACCTCGCCGTACGACCAGTCCAGGATATTCTGGGAGGTCGCCAGGCCAATACGCATCAAACCAAGTGAAGATTCGTTGGACATTTGGTCCTTATCTCTTTCCTAGTGTTTTGAAGTCTTGTTCGAACAGATGGGAGGGTCTTAGACCTCTTCGACAGAGCTGGGCTCTGCGTGGGACAGGTCAATGCCCAAGTCATCTGCTGCTCGGAAGCCTTCGTCTTCTACATCGCGCATTTCGATGGTCTTACCGTCGGTTGAGAGAACCTCAACGTTCAGGCAGAGGGACTGCATTTCCTTGATCAAGACCTTGAAGGACTCGGGCACACCGGGTTCGGGGATGTTCTCGCCCTTAACGATGGCTTCGTAGACCTTCACGCGGCCGTGAACGTCGTCAGACTTGACGGTCAGGATTTCCTGCAGGGTGTAGGCGGCACCGTATGCTTCCAGTGCCCACACTTCCATTTCACCGAAGCGCTGGCCACCAAACTGGGCCTTACCGCCCAGGGGCTGCTGGGTAATCATGGAGTAGGGGCCAGTGGAGCGTGCGTGAATCTTGTCGTCGACAAGGTGGTGCAGCTTCAGGATGTACTGGTAGCCAACGGATACCGGCTCGGGGAAGGGCTCGCCGGAGCGGCCATCGAGCAGGCGGGCCTTACCTGAGCGGTTGATCAGGCGGTCGCCGTCGCGGTTGGGGTTAGCGTGGTCCAGCAGCTCGAACAGTTCCTCTTCACCGGCACCGTCGAACACGGGGGTTGCGACGTTGGTGGGGCCGGTTTCCTTGGGGAAGTTGTGGAGCTTGTCGAGCCAGGCGGGGTTGCCTTCGATCTTCCAGCCCTGCTTGGCCAGCCAGCCGGTGTGAACTTCGAGTACCTGACCGATGTTCATACGACCGGGAACGCCCAGCGGGTTGAGGATGATGTCGACGGGGGTGCCGTCTTCCATGAAGGGCATGTCCTCGATGGGGAGGATCTTGGTAATAACACCCTTGTTACCGTGGCGGCCTGCCAGCTTATCGCCGACGGTGATCTTGCGCTTCTGGGCAACGTAGACGCGGACCAGCTGGTTGACGCCGCTGGGCAGGTCTTCGTCGTCGTTTTCGCGGTCGAAGATACGGACGCCGATAACGGTACCGGACTCACCGTGGGGAACCTTGAGTGAGGTGTCACGGACTTCGCGGGACTTCTCACCGAAGATGGCGCGCAGCAGGCGCTCTTCGGGGGTCAGTTCGGTTTCACCCTTGGGGGTGACCTTACCGACCAGGATATCGCCGGCCTCAACCTCGGCACCGATGTGGATGATGCCGCGCTCGTCGAGGGCTGAGAGCACCTCTTCGGAGACGTTGGGGATGTCGCGGGTGATCTCTTCGGCACCCAGCTTGGTGTCGCGGGCATCGATTTCGTGCTCTTCAATGTGGATTGAGGTGAGCACATCGTCAGAGATCATGCGCTGGGACAGGATGATGCCGTCCTCGAAGTTGAAGCCTTCCCATGACATGTAGGCCACGAGCAGGTTCTTACCGAGTGCCAGTTCACCCTTGTCGGTTGAGGGGCCGTCAGCAATCAGGCTGCGCTCTTCAACGCGGTCGCCCACCTTAACAACAACACGGTGGTTGTAGCAGTTACCGGGGTTGGAACGCTGGAACTTGAGGATGGGGTAGGAGGTGGTGGTGCCATCGTCGTTGCGGACGACAACCAGGTCAGCGGAGACCTCGGAGACCACACCGGCCTTCTTAGCGACAACGGAGTCACCGGAATCAAGAGCCGCGTAGCGTTCCATACCGGTACCAACGACAGGTGCCTCTGATTCGAGCAGGGGCACAGCCTGACGCTGCATGTTAGCACCCATCAGTGCTCGGTTAGCGTCGTCGTGTTCCAGGTAGGGAATCAGGGCGGTTGCCACAGACACCATCTGGCGGGGGGAGACATCCATGAACTCAATTTCACCGGCGTCTACCAGCACTGCTTCGCCTGAGCCGTCACCTGCACGGCAGAGAACCTGCTCTTCAGCGAAGGTCATGTCTGCGTTCAGGGGTGCATTGGCCTGAGCGATGGTGTTGCCCTTTTCGTCATCGGCGGTGAGGTACTTGACCTCGTCGGTGACCTTGCCGTTCTTGACGATACGGTAGGGGGTCTCGATGAAACCGAAGGGGTTGATGCGGGCGTAGGTTGCCAGCGAGCCGATCAGACCGATGTTGGGGCCTTCAGGGGTTTCGATGGGGCACATACGGCCGTAGTGGGAGGGGTGCACGTCTCGCACTTCCATGCCTGCACGGTCACGGGAGAGACCGCCGGGGCCCAGCGCGGAGAGGCGACGCTTGTGGGTCAGACCTGCCAGCGGGTTGTTCTGGTCCATGAACTGGGAGAGCTGGGAGGTGCCGAAGAATTCCTTGATGGAGGCAACGACCGGGCGGATGTTGATCAGGGTCTGAGGGGTGATAGCCTCAACGTCCTGGGTGGTCATACGCTCGCGGACGACGCGCTCCATACGGGACAGACCGGTGCGGATCTGGTTTTCGATCAGTTCGCCCACGGCGCGGATGCGGCGGTTGCCGAAGTGGTCGATGTCGTCAACGTCGACGAGGATGTCGACTTCCTGGCCGTCGCGGACGCCCTTGATGCTGGTGCCACCAGAGTGCAGGGTGACCAGGTAGCGGATCATCGCTGCGATGTCGTCCTGGGATAGCACGGAAGCTGAGGGGTCGTTGACGGGGGTGTCGATACCCAGCTTGCGGTTCACCTTGTAGCGGCCGACCTTTGCCAGGTCGTAGCGGCGGGGGGTGAAGTACATGTTGTCCAGCAGGTTCTGGGCAGCATCAACCGTGGGGGGTTCGCCCGGGCGCAGCTTGCGGTAGATATCAAGCAGGGCCTCTTCGCGAGTCTGAACGGTGTCCTTCTCGAGGGTGGCGCGGATGGAGTCGAATTCACCGAATTCAGCCAGAATCTTGGCTTCGCTCCAGCCCAGGGCCTTGAGCAGGGTGGTGACGGACTGCTTGCGGCGGCGGTCCAGACGGACGCCGACCTGGTCGCGCTTGTCGATTTCGAGTTCGAACCAGGCACCGCGGGAAGGGATAATCTTCGCGGTGTAGATGTCCTTATCGGAGGTGCGGTCGGCGGTCTTTTCGAAGTAGGCGCCGGGTGAACGAACCAGCTGGGAAACAACGACGCGCTCGGAGCCGTTAATCACGAAGGTGCCAGATTCGGTCATCAGGGGGAAGTCACCCATGAACACGGTCTGCTGCTTGATTTCGCCCGTGTTATTGTTCATGAATTCGGCCTTAACGTACAGGGGAGCTGCGTAGGTCGCGTCGCGATCCTTGCACTCTTCCATGGTGTACTTGGGGTCGGCGAATTCGGGATCGGAGAAGGACAGGGACATGGTGCCCTGGAAGTCTTCGATCGGGGAGATTTCTTCGAAGATGTCGGCAAGACCTGAGGTCTGGCTGACGGAGGTATCGCCGGTTTCTGCTGCTACAGCTGCTTTAGCTGCCCAGCGTTCGTTACCGACGAGCTGATCAAAGCTGTCGAGCTGGAGCGCGAGCAGGTTGGGAACCTGCAGGGGCTCAGCAATTTTTGCGAATGAGATTCGGCGCTGCGAACCTACGCCGTTAGCGGCTTCAGTATTAGAGGTGCTCGAGGCGACCAAGATTGGATCCTTCCACAGACATGTCTGTTCGTACCCGCTCCCCCACCAGGGGCGGTACACTCAAGAACCCGTTGAAAAGGCAAACTAGCCTGTTATAGCACCTGTGCCGTGCTGGGATAGTGGCTAGATTGATGTTCGGGGTACTGGGGCGTACTTAAAACCTGTTACAACCTGCCCACCGCTATATGAAGGCACAGAAGATTAGGGAAGCGCAAATATTCATGCTACAGCAAAACATTTGCGCTGTCTATACCCAATCTCTGCGGCTTTTGCAAACTCCGGCTAGCACTCCACCACGTTGACAGCCAGACCACCCATGGAGGTTTCCTTGTAGCGGTGCGACATATCTTCGCCGGTCTGGCGCATGGTTTCAATGACCTGGTCCAGGGAGACCCGGTGCTGGCCGTCCCCGCGCAGGGCCATCTTGGCGGCGGTAACAGCGTTGGAGGCCGCCATAGCGTTGCGCTCAATACAGGGAATCTGCACCAGGCCACCGACGGGGTCGCAGGTCAGGCCAAGGTTGTGCTCCATGGCGATTTCGGCGGCGTTTTCTACCTGCTCGTTGGTACCGCCCATGACCTGGGCAAGACCGGCTGCTGCCATGGACGAAGCGGTGCCCACCTCACCCTGGCAGCCCACCTCAGCACCAGAGATGGAGGCCCGTTTCTTGTAGAGGGCCCCGATGGAGGCGGCGGCTAGGAAGAAGTCAACGACGGCGTCATCGATGACCTTTTGGCCGCGGTGGCGCACCGAGGGCACGTAGTTGAGGGCATAGTGCAGCACGGCCGGGATAATGCCGGATGCCCCGTTGGTGGGGGCGGTGACGATCCGCCCGCCAAAGGCGTTTTCTTCGTTAACGGCTAGGGCGATGAGGTTGACCCAGTCAATGGCGAACTCGGAGGATTTCTTGGGGTCTTCGGCCAGCAGGTCGCGGTGCCACTGGCCAGCACGGCAGCGCACCTTGAGGGGGCCAGGCAGGTAGCCCATGCGTTCCAGGGAGGAGCCGATACATTCCTTCATGACCTGCCGAATATGCAGGATTCCGGCGCGCACTTCGCTCTCGCTCCGCTCGGTCTTTTCATTTTCCATCTTGAGCTGGGCGATGGAAAGCCCCGCACTGTTGGCCATGTCCAGCAGCTCTTCGCCCGACCCAAAGGGGTAGGGGGCTTTGGAGAGCCCGGTGGAACCTGAAGATTCTTCGTGTTCTTCAACGATGAAGCCGCCACCGATAGAGAAGTAGGTGCGCTCCAGCAGCAGGCTCTCCCCCGCGTAGGCGGTGACCTTAATACCGTTGGTGTGGCGGGGCAGCACCGTGAGCGGACGCAGGGTGATATCGGCTTCCTTGTAGGTCAGGACGGGCCCGCCCACCTTGGTTGCCTCAGGGCCGGGGGCGCCGGACTCAAAGGTAGCTGAGGGGTAACCGGCCAGGGGCAGGGTGCCGTCCACCTGGTTGCGGTCCATGAGGGTCTCGGCCGCGGCGATATCGATGGTCTCGGGCACGAAGCCAGCCAGCCCCTTAATGGCTGCGCTCATGGTGCCGTGCCCGGCGCCGGTGGCGGCTAGAGAGCCGTAGAGGTCGATGTGGACCCGGGTGACGTCCTTGAGTGTGCCGGCGTCAATCAGTTCGGCGATGAACCGGTTGGTGGCCCGCATAGGGCCCACGGTGTGGGAGCTGGAGGGGCCGATACCGATGGAGAACATCTCGAAGACGGAGATGTCGTAGTCCAGGGCTTCTGCTTTGGTTTGCGCTTCTGAGTGGGGTGGTTCAGAAAGGTAATCGGGGGCGTCGTTGAGGTCCATCGGTGATGCTCCTGCGGGGTGTCAAGGGGTCCTAGGTCAGAAAGAACCCTGTGCTACCAACCGGTCCAAGGCCGGTTGTGACGGGGTGGCAGTAGCACAGGGTTCTAAAAAGGGGCGCGCTGAGCGGCTTACTTCTCGCGCTTGTAGAAGGGCAGCTCGACGATGTCGAAGGGGGTAACCTTACCACGGATATCGACGTTAACGGTCGCACCTACGGTAGCGTGCTCGGTGGCCAGTAGGGCCATGGCAACGGGGTAGCCCAGGGTGGGTGAAGGAATACCCGAGGTAATCTCACCAATCTCGGTGCCATTCTCGTCTACCAGCTTGGAGCCTGCCCGGCCGGGGCGCTTGCCCTGGGCCTTGAGGCCGACCAGGGAGCGAGCCGGGGTCTGCTCAGAGAGCTGAACCAGGGCGTCCTTACCCACGAAGTTGGCGGCCTTCTTGGTCAGAGCAATCTCGACCAGCTTGCCCATACCCGACTCGAAGGGGGTAATGTCGCGGCCCAGTTCATGGCCGTAGAGGGGCATGCCGGCTTCAAGGCGAAGGGAGTCGCGGGCCGCGAGGCCTGCGGGAATAGCCCCATGCTTCTCCCCGCGCTCGGCTGCCAGGGCCCAGAGCTTGGCGGCGTCCTCGTTAGCGACATAGATTTCGAAGCCGTCCTCACCGGTGTAGCCGGTACGGGCTAGCAGGGCCTCAATATCGCCGAAGCGGATGGGGGCAGCTGCATAGTAGCCCATGGAGGTAATGATTTCAGCGTCGGAGGGGTCCATGTCGAGCAGGATAGCCTCTGAGGCAGGGCCCTGTACCGCAACCAGGGAGATCTGGGCGGTCTCGTTCACCAGCTGCACGTCGAAGCCTGCTGTGCGGGCGCTCATGGCCTCGTAGTCGGCTGCCACGTTAGCGGCGTTGGGAATGACCAGGAACTCTTCCTCGCCCAGGCGGTAGGTAATCAGGTCGTCGATGACGCCGCCGTCCTCGGCCAGAAGCAGGGAGTACTTGGCCTTGCCCACCTTGAGAATCGACATGTTGGAGAGCAGGGCGTAGTCCAGGAAGGCGCCGGCGTCGGGGCCGGTGACGCGGAATTCGCCCATGTGGGAGAGGTCGAAGAGACCGGCAGCTGAGCGCACGGCCTTGTGCTCTTCAACATCGTTGGTGTACTTGAGAGGCATGTCCCAGCCGCCGAAGTCGGTGAAGGCGGCGCCCAGGTCTGCGTGGACCTGGTAGAGGGCAGTTTTCTGGGGTGACATAGGGGTTAGACCTTTCTTGCCTTAGGCGCTGTGGACTTCGAGGTCGAAGGCTTCCATGGGCGGGCATTCGCAGACAAAGTTGCGGTCGCCGCCTGCTCCGTCGATACGGCCCACGGGGGTGAAGTACTTGTTCAGGCGCAGCTCGTGTACGGGGTAGGCTGCCTGGGAGCGGGGGTAGGGGCGGATCCACTCGTCGGCGGTGACGACCTCGGCGGTGTGCGGGGCGTTGCGGAGGACGGATTCCTCGGCGCTGACCTTGCCGTCGATGACTTCCTGAATTTCAGCGTGGATGTTGGTCATTGCCTCGATGAAGCGGTCCAGCTCAGCCAGGGACTCTGACTCGGTGGGCTCGACCATGAGGGTGCCGGGCACGGGGAAGGCCAGGGTGGGGGCGTGGAAGCCGTAGTCCATGAGGCGCTTGCAGACGTCCTCGGCGGTGATTCCGGACGCCGCGGTCAGCTCGCGCAGATCCAGGATGCACTCGTGGGCCACCAGGCCGGTTTCACCCGTGTACAGCACGGGGTAGAGGGAACCCAGCTTCTTGGCGATGTAGTTGGCCGAGAGGATGGCGGTCTCCGAAGAAGCGCGCAGGCCCTCAGCACCGGTCATGGCGATGTACATCCAGGAGATGGGCAGCACGCCGGCTGAGCCGAACATGGCCTGGGAGATGGGCAGGGGTACATCTGCCAGCTGGCCGTCCGCGTCCGCTTCAAAGCCGTTGCCGGGCAGGTACTTCTCCAGGTGGGCGCCAACAGCGACGGGGCCGACGCCGGGGCCGCCACCACCGTGGGGGATGGCGAAGGTCTTGTGCAGGTTCAGGTGGGAGACGTCGCCACCGAACTTGCCGGGCTGGGCCAGGCCCATCTGGGCGTTGAGGTTGGCGCCGTCCACGTAGACCTGGCCACCGGCGTCATGCACCAGCTGGCAGACCTCAACGACCTGCTCCTCGAAGACACCGTGAGTGGAGGGGTAGGTAATCATGATGCCGGCGATGGTGTCGCCGTACTTTTCGATCTTGGCCTTGAGGTCTTCGACGTCGATGGAGCCGTCGGGGGCGGTTGCAACACCGGCAACGGACAGACCCGCCAGGGCGGCAGAGGCGGCGTTGGTGCCGTGGGCGCTCATGGGGATTAGGACGACGGTGCGCTGGGTGTCGCCGTTGGCCTCGTGGTAGGCGCGGATAGCGCGCAGGCCCGCGTATTCACCGGACGCACCGGAGTTGGGCTGTAGGGAGATGGCGTCGTAGCCGGTGATTTCAACCAGCCAGGCAGAGAGCTCGTCAATCAGAGCCTTCCAACCGGTAGCCTGATCGGCAGGCACGTTGGGGTGGATAGAGGCGAACTCGGGCCAGGAGATAGGTTCCATCTCGGCTGCTGCGTTCAGCTTCATGGTGCAGGACCCCAGGGGAATCATGGTGCGGTCCAGGGCCAGGTCCTTGTCTGAGAGGGAGCACAGGTAGCGCATCATGGAGGTCTCAGAGCGGTAGAGGTGGAAGACCGGGTGGGTCATGTAGTCGTCAGTACGCAGCAGGGCCTCAGGCAGCTCGTAGGCATCGGTCTCCCCCAGTTCCCCACCCAGGGCAGTAACCAGGTCTTCGAGTACCTGCTCGGTGTGGGATTCGCCTACCGAGATAGAGATACGGTCGGCTGAGAGGCGGCGGATGTTGATGCCAGCTTCCAGGGCCTTGACGACCAGCTCGTCGGCGCGGCCCTCAGCTTCAAAAGCGACGGTGTCGAAGAAGGTCTCGTGGACCAGCTTCAGGCCGGCTGCGGTACCGGCAGCGGCAATGCGGGAGGCCTTGTCGTGCAGGCTGTTGGCGATGGCGCGCAGGCCTTCGGGGCCGTGGTAGACCGCGTAGGCACCGGCAGCGATAGCTAGCAGGGCCTGGGCGGTACAGATATTAGAGGTGGCCTTTTCGCGGCGGATGTGCTGCTCGCGGGTCTGTAGGGCCAGGCGGTAGGCGGGCTTTCCGAAGGCGTCCTTTGAGACACCGACCAGGCGGCCGGGCAGGTTGCGTTCCATGCCCTTAGAGACGGTCATGAAGGCCGCATGGGGGCCGCCGTACCAGAAGGGCAGGCCAAATCGCTGGGATGAGCCAACAGCGATGTCGGCACCCTGGTGGCCGGGGGCGGTCAGCAGGGTCTGGGCCAGCAGGTCGGCGATGACGGTGACCAGGGCGCCGCGGTCCTTGGCGGCCTTGATGAGCGGTTCGATATCGCGTACTTCACCGTCGTGACCGGGGTTGGAGATAATGACACCGTAAAGGTCGCCTTCGGGCAGGCCGTCAGCGAAGTCGGTAATTACGAAGGGAATGCCCAGGGCTTCGGCACGGCCGCGGACAACCGAGAGGGTCTGGGGCAGGGCACGGGCGTCGAGAGCGAAGAAGCCGTTCTTGACCTTGCGGTTGGCGCGGTGCATCATGACGGCGGCCTCGGCAACAGCGGTTGCCTCATCGAGCAGGGAGGCGTTGGCGATGGGTAGGCCGGTCAGCTCCATCACGGTGTTCTGGAAGTTCAGCAGAGCTTCGAGGCGGCCCTGGGAGATTTCGGGCTGGTAGGGGGTATAGGAGGTGTACCAGCCCGGGTTTTCGAGGATGTTGCGGCGGATTACGGCCGGGGTGATGGCGTCGTAGTATCCTGCACCGATCATCTGGTGCTTGACCTGGTTCTGGGCGGCGTAGGAGGCAATCTTGTTCTGGGCCTCAAGCTCCGACAGGGGGGCGGGCAGGTTGAGGTCGCCCTCTAGGCGAATATTGGAAGGGATGACCTCGTTGATGAGGGCGCCGAGGCTGTCGTAGCCCAGCACCGAGAGCATGGTTTCTTGGTCGTTTGAACGGGGGCCAAGGTGACGGTCGATGAATGACATGAAACTCTCCAGGGGTAGAGGGTAAACCTGCCCACAGGGGTGCCCTGTGGTGGTGCCCTCCCCGCTCTGTTAAAACCTGAGAGTTTTGGTTCGCAGCTACCCATCACGCTTGGTAGCGAGCGCGAATTTTGCCCCTTCGGTGGGGGTTTAACGCCCCTCTCCAGAGTTGCCTAACTGAGCGGTACATTTGCCTGAGAGTTTCCCGGGGAGGGTTTGCTCCTTCGGCGCCGGTGCCCGTGGTCCCTCAACCTCGGGTGTGTACGGTCTCTCCCGCATCAGTTGTAACGGCATTTTAGTTTTATCAACCCTTATTGTGCCACACCTTACACCTAGAGCACCAGATGAGCGGCTTTCGCGCTTCAAGGCAGGCAGCATCAGGAGGCGGACGCCACCGCGCCCCGCCCCTGCCCGTAGGCAGGAAAGCGGGGCGCGGGCGTCCTCGGAGTGCATCTCTCCCCCATAACTGAGGGAATATGAGATTAGGCGGGGCGGGCGGCCTTCTTATCTGAGGCCATCCAGAGAGAGACCAGGATAGAGATGACGCAGGTGGCGCCCAGGGCCAGAACGCCCCAGAAGTAGTTGCCGAAGGCGGTGTAGGCAGCGCCCATAATCAGGGGTGGGAAGTAGCCGCCTAGACCACCGGCTGCTGAGACCAGGCCCGATACGGTGCCGGTGTCCTGCGGGCGAACGACCTTGCCCAGCCAGCCGTAGATGGTGCCGGTACCGAAGCCCACAAAGAGGGCCATGACCACGTGAATCAGGGTATTCACGGCGGTGCTCTCAGGCTCAAAGGCGATGCAGATGGCCAGCACGGTCATAGCAACGAAAACGATGAGAGTGGTGAGCTTGCCGCCGAACTTATCGGCTGCGACCCCGCCGAAGGGGCGGGCCAGCACGGCGCAGGCCGCGAACATGGCCGCAAAAGTACCGCCGGCAACGGCCTCGTAGCCGTAGATGTTCTGCATATAGGTAGAGAGGAAGTTCGAGAAAGCTACGAAGGCACCGAAGACCACAGCGTAGATGAAGCAGAGCTGCCAGGTAACCAGCTTTTTAGACACAGCCAGAATCTTGGGTAGAACCGGCTCGGGGGTGCGGGCCTTCATAACGGGTGAGTCACGGATGAAAAGCCAGACGATGACGGCGTAGGTCAGGGCTACGCAGCTCATAATGACGTGGGTGGGAAAGTAGCCGAAGGCAGCCAGCATGCGGGGGTTGAAGAAGGCAGCGCAGGCGGTACCGACCATGCCCATGCCGAAAATACCGGTGGCTAGGCCCTTGCGGTGGGGTTCAAACCAGGCCGCGGCGAAGGGGATGCCCACCGCGAAGATAGAACCACCGATACCTAGGAAGAAAGCTGCCAGCAGGAGCAGGGAGAAGTTACCCATCTGCCCCACCAGGCCGGTAATGAGCACCATTGAACCGGTCAGGGTCAGCATGATGGTGAACATGATGCGGCCACCGAAGCGGTCAGTCAGCGCACCCACCGGAATACGGGCCAGGGACCCAACAATCACCGGGGTAGCAATTAGCAGGGAGCGCTGCCCCTCGGTCAGGACGTAGGTTTCGGTGTAGTACTTAGCCAGGGGGCCAATCATGGTCCAGCCCCAGAAGCCAATCATGGAGGCCAGGGCCGCCATAATGACGTACTTGAACTGGCCAGCAAGCTGCGGATCTTTCGCAGCAACAGCCGTAGTAGACATGGTATTTTCCTTAGTGGTGGTGCTGGCGCTCGACCGTGCGGGCGTCCTTATTCACGGAGTCTGCGGTGCCTACCGGCGACCAGCCGCGGGCGTGGTTACGCTTGCCCCGCGAGCGGTAGACGATGTAGGGCCGGAAGATGTAGTGCAGGGGTGCGGTGAAGGCGTGGACCAGGCGGGTGAAGGGCCAGAGGCAGAAGAGAATCATGGCCACGATAACGTGGATATGGAAGGAGGTGGTGGCGCTCGCCATGGCCTCGATGTTGGGCTGGAAGTAGAAGAGGGAACGGAACCAGACCGAGACGGTTTCGCGGTAGTTGTGGTGCCCTTCAATTTCCATGGCGTTGAAGAGGGTTGCTACCGAGCCGAGGACGATGGCACTGGTGAGGGCCACGTACATCATCTTGTCGTTCCAGGTGGTGGCGCGGAATACGGTGGCAGAGGTGCGGCGGCGGTAGATCATGGCGAAGAGGCCAATGAGGGTGGCGACCGCTGCGATAGAGCCCAGTACCAGGGCGTTGAGGTGGTAGAAGTGCTCCGAGATGCCAACGGCGTCGGTCCAGGATTTGGGGATGACGAGGCCTACGATGTGGCCTACGAGCACGACCAGGATGCCGTAGTGGAACATGGGCGAGGCAATGCGTAGCAGGCGAGATTCGTATATCTGGGAGGAGCGGGTGGTCCAGCCGAACTGGTCGGTCTTGTAGCGCCAGATGGTACCGCCGATGACGATGGCGAGGGTGATGTAGGGGAAGATGCCCCAGAGGAAGAAGTCGAGGGCGTTGACTGTGGTGGTCACAGGTGGGCTCCGTTCTTGTGGTCGGCGCCGACGGTGGCGCCGGGTGTCTGTTCGTGGGGCAGCAGCAGGGGTAGTAGGCGGGGGTCGCCGGGAGCCAGGGCTAGGCCGACGGCTTCAGCGGGTGGGCCTGCTGTGACGAGTTTCTGCACGTCTGCCTGGGTTTCGGGGGAAACTCCGGGCAGGGTCTGGCAGACCGCTTCGATGAGCTCGTAGTAGGGCAGGTTGTCGTCCCGTAGGGCCAGGCGTAGCAGCTCCAGGGAGGGGCGGTAGGCCTGCAGGGCAGCGCGGCCGGCGCGGGCGTCCACCAGGGCGGTGAACTCCAGCACCATGGGCAGGTAGTCGGGTAGTTCCCCGTGCAGGGTGGTGACCATGCCGGAGTCTCGGTACATCTGCTTGAAGCGGGCTAGGGCCTCGCCGCGGCGGCGGGTATCACCTTCGGTCCAGTAGGACAGGTGGAAGGCGTGCCGGCGTGACAGGTCGTATTCCTGCACGTATTCGGCCTGCATGGCATCTAGCTCGCTTGTTTCGTACCAGCTGCTCACGCGGGCGACTCCGCGCACCAGGTAGTCGTTGCCGGTCTCGTGAGCGAGCGCGGTGAGCTCCGGTAGCAGGGCGCGGGTTTCTTCGGTGGGGTAGCGCATGAGGACGCTGGTGAGCTGGTAGACCACGGCGTCGGTGGGTTGGCCGCTCCCCCAGTCCATGTCGAAGGGGTCGCCCGAGGGTGGAGTGGCTGGTTCTACTTCGTTCTCGTTGCGTTTGAGGAGTTTGGAGAAGAATCCTGCCACGGCTAGACCTTCTTGCTTCCGGAGGTATCGGGGAAGAGGGAGTCGGGGCGGGTTTTGCCGTCCCACATGAAGATGTCGACCTTGCCGTCGGCGCGGGCGGCGTTGGCGTAGGAGCCGGCTGAGACGGGGACGGGGCGGTCACCGGGGTCGGTGAATGCGCTGTCGTAGAGCATGCCGGGGCCGCCGTCGGTGTCGAGGGAGCAGCCGATTTCTTCGAGGTTATGGGCGTCTTCGAGGCTGTCTCTT
>NZ_SPQC01000021.1 GCF_004569295.1 Rothia nasimurium | reverse complement strand
ATTCAGAGATTATCTTCTCGGCAGTGACGTTTTCGAAGCCGCGCACAGCGTGCAGGCGCTGGGTCTCTAGGGCGCTGAGCCGTATCACAGGGGTATGGGTGTTCATGGCCTCAACCCGGCGCGGCCCATCGGCCCAGTCCTCCAGGTAATCAACCTTAACGCCGGCTATACGGGTGCCCGTAGCCTCCAGCACGGTGACCTCAGGGCCAATGGTGAAAGCAGTAGTCAGAACCGATTCAGTCTGTGAGAGCCAGATACGGGTGCCGGTAGCGTTCATTTTGAAAGCCAAGATAGGCGGCTGGTCGCCAGGTGTTAGTGTCTGCCGAAATACCGTGCCTACCCCTGATACCCATAGCGCCAGCTCCCCGGCGTCCGGGGAGTACAACTGTTGGAGCAACCGCTCCAATACAACCAAATAGTGGAGGAAACATGGAGATTATCTCCCTCATCGTTTCTTGCATCAACACCCTACTGGTAGCGATAGCAACGGCCATCACCTACAAGATGTACCGAGACAGCAAGTAAACGAAAGCTCGCTCCGAGATACCGCAATTACCTCGGGGCGAGCCCCCTCCCACTATACCGAAAGGAAACCACCGTGAACCAGAATAGAAAAACCCTGATAGCCCTCAACGTAGCCATTCTGGTGCTATCAGTAACGCTAGTCATCATGCAGATAGCCCAGGGCAACACTGGCATGGCAATCCTCTGGGGCGTTCTTGCAACAGCCAACACAGCAACCTTGGTAATGCACCTCAAAGCAGGCGGCCGCAATGGCTAAAACCATCATCGTCAGCACCATTGAGCTAGCCACCTTCCTGGGTCTTACCAAGCAAGGGCTATACAAGCGAGGCGAGCTGCCGCCGGCTGACTTCATTTCCGTTGGAGGCCGAGAGTGCTGGCTTCCCGATACTGCTGAAGCCTGGGATGCAACCTATCGGCAAAAGCACGGCGCAGGGCGTCCTGCAACTAAAAACTGAACTGCCTAGACAGTAGAGAGCCTCGACCCACTTCTGTGGGTCGAGGCTCTCTACTGCCCTCTGAGGGGCTAGAAATCTACTGGTCTACCTCGATGCCGCCGGGCGTCCAACGGACCGTGAGTGAGGCGGGCAGGTCGCCTGTCGGGATGGCAACGGGCTGGGTATCGTCGTCCTGATAGAACCATTCCAGGGGGACGTTGGTGGCTTGAGCAATAGCGCTGACCACATCATTGGCCGGCGAGCGTTGGCCTTTTTCGTAGCGGTTGAGGCTGTTGAGGGATACACCGGTGGCTTCTGCGAGCTCGCTTTGGGTCATGCCTGCGTGTTCGCGTGCTTTTCGCAGGCGGTCTTGGAAGGTCCAGGTGGGTGTGTTCATGCGTTCTATTGTATCGGTTGGGTGATTTTTTGCCACCCCTTTCCCTTTTTGGCTTTATTTTCACCTGTTATGTGTGTAGAGTGTTTGGCAATGGGTGAATATTCACCTGCTCGGGAAGACGTTCTTACTTTACGGTTCTTGAATCCCGACCCTTGGCCCTGCAATCCGAGGATAAACACAAGCAACCGGCCGGTTAGGAGCGTTAGAGCTGCTCCACTTGAGATAGAGCCATTACCGGCATTGGCCCACAAAGGAGTCGGGTACGAGGGTAGCTCCCTTGGCTTGGTGCATACGATCAGACTGCCTGGACTTCCTGCAAGGAAGAAACCGGGGGTCTACTTCTCGTATCTGGGAGAGGAAACCCAGCGCCAAACCTCGGGAGCTCTTTGGGGGATGGGAATCACAAAGCCTCTCGCGCTAGCGCAACCTCTAGCCGATTGGGGCGCAGCCCCCTGACCTGCTAAGAGCCCAAGGCCGCCTGCAGAAAGAAGCTTCACTACCTCCTCAACGGTAGACCCCTGCCTTGTTCGAAACGAGGCTTACTTCTCTGCCGACTTTTCATCAGCTGGTTGCGTAGGAGCCGGGAAGAGAGACCTCGCAATAACATTAAGCAACAGAAAGGATTGAACTGCTATCGAAGCATTGAACGAGATAAGGACAGCAGCATCTAAATTCGTCCCCCAGATAGCAGCACAGGCATTAGTCAACACAATAGCCAGTAGAGAACCGACCACAATCAAAATGATGATTCGGAAAAGAGCTTTTTGATGGGCAAGGTTCTGGGCAAGACCATCATTAACGAGCTTGAGTTTACGCTTTGCTTCTGGGTCTTGAGTGAGATTTTGGTGAACTACTGAGCCCGTGAGGGACTGGCTAGCGTAATCGTGGTATTGGTTCCAGTTACCGCCTGTTGACGCCACAACGACACCCCTATTCTGGATTTACTGTCAGACGATGCAAACGAGTGTTGAGAGCAGACAGAGAAACACCAAAGAAACGCGCCATCTCTACAAGGCTCTTCCCTTCTTCTTGGAGCTGACTAATCTTTGCAGCAGGCATGAGAAGCGCCCCTGCAAATTCGTCAGCATAGAACTCATGAATGCTATACGAACCTGGCTTCCGCAAGTCAACAAATGAATAATCAAAGTCCTGGGCAAGTGTGGTTCGCTCTGCAAGATGGCCTAACTCATGGGCCCACGTGAACCGCTGACGTTCCGGTGAATCTTGAGCGTTAAGGAGAATTTGGGCTGGTTGCCCCGGCTCTTTGAGAATCATCCCCGAGATATCATCGAGCTGGCTATCCAGTTGTTTTTGAGCGTACATGAGTTCAGAAACCACTCGTAAATCTACCGGGAAGGTAAGAGCGTCCCCAAAAGCCTCTAGAGCTTTGGCTGCTTCTTGTCTGGCGGCTTGATATACGAGTTGCTTATCTCCTGCATGAAGTTGCTTAGGCTGCGACATTTAGCTAGTCCTCCCCTGTACTGCGTTTTGATTTAAGTCTCTCTTGGGCTTAATCCTACAGGGACACAAATAGGCACGCTAGTGGCTCAGCAGGGCTGCATGTCAGCTATCTTTAAAGCATTCGAACAAGCGTTCTAGACTAGAGGGGTTCACCTCATGACCAGCAGGCTCAAGCTAGGAGAGCATGGCGAAGTCACTGTCACCCGCCTAGCCCAAAAGAAATACAGGGCAAGGGTCAGATATCGTCACATCGACGGAAAAATCCGCCTCCTCCAAGCCACCGCTTCCACACGCTCCGACGCCTCCCGCGCCGTCCTCGCCAAGCTCAAAGACTTCACCATAGGCTCCAACGACCTCACTGACGAAAGCAGTATCGCCGACGCCACCGAACGGTGGTGGGAAGAATTCACAGCTAAAGACGATAAAACCGCTGGCACCCTCCACCGCTACCGCTACCTCATCAATTCCTACCTACTACCAGCCATCGGTGACGTTCTACTCATTGAAGCCACCACCGGCAACCTGGCCGCCTTCATTTCCAGCATTCGCAAAGACCACGGCGCCACCAACGCCAAGCACCTCCGCATGATTCTCAAAAACGTCTTCGCGCTGGTCGTCGTCCACGACGCCCTGCTTCGCAACCCAGTCGACGGCGTCCCCGCAGTCACCGTTAAGCGCGAGAAAGCCACCAGGGCCCTCACCGCCGAGCAAGTGCAAGAGCTGCGCAAAATTCTTCACGGCGACGTCCTCGATATCTATGACCTCATGCTGGGCACCGGCTGTAGAATCTCAGAAGCCTTGGGCCTGCGCTGGCAAGATATCGACCTCATTGCTGGGACAGCGACCATCGCCGGGGCTGTCAAAGAGAGCAGCGGTAAAACGGTTTGGGAGCCCGCGCCAAAATCAGAGGGGTCAGCCCAAACCATCTATCTACCTACCTACCTTCACCCTTCATATGCTCCTAGAACGCCGACAGTGGTGCGAGTGGGTCTTCCCCTCAAGCGCCGGCACCGTCATGAACGGCAACAACTATCGCAAGCGTCTGCGCAAGATGCTGGCAGGTACAGAGCTGGACTGGGTCACCCCACACACAGCACGCTCAACTGTAGCCACCATTGTGGCTGAGAGTATGGGGGTCAGCACCGCGGCCTCACTCCTGGGTCATGCCAGCGAGGATGTCACCATCCGTAATTACATCGTGCAGCAGAAGGTAGCTCCGAACGCCTCGGCGGTTCTCGATGTGCTCGGATAAAGTCATCTAATGGTCATCTAGTGTGAGCGAAAAATAACCCTTAAATGACATGCAGAAACTTTGAGACAGCGAGCGCAACCGGTTTCTGACGTGGGGTTATGTGGTCTGGTGTGGTCTGGCGTGTGTGTTTTACTCAAATTCCCTTGGTCGCGGGTTCAAGCCCCGCAGGCCCTACTATGAACGCCTTGCCTTTCTGCTTTCAGAAAGGCAAGGCGTTTTTTATGCCCTACCCAGGGCTTGACTACAGCCTGCGAACCGTAAGTCGGGTGGGGCGTCCTGCTGTCCCTCCTGCTGCCCTCCCTATTCCAGGGTGTGGGCGACACGCCCCGTTCACCGGGTATTCTCACGCAGTTCCCACACTCTTACCTGGCGGGTGCTACATTTGCTGAGGAAAGTTTCACTTTCAATCACTCGCATTCTACCTATCCCAGAGGAAACTATGTCTTTCTCCCTCAAGCGCATCACCGCGCCCGTACTCGCAACCGGTCTGCTGGCAGGTTCACTGGTCGTCGCAGGCTCCACCGGCGCCCAGGCAACCACCAGCACCACCCAGTTCGCAACCTACACTTCAGAAGCTGGCGTGAGTTCCCACTACCATGTCTACGCAGAGAACATCGACTGGTCCCAGCCCGTGGGTGTTGTCTTCTACCTCGACGGGGACTACTGGCAGACTAACCAGTCCAAGGTGCACTCACCCAACAACTCTCAGCTACTGGGTATGGCCGAGGTTGCTAACGAACGCAATATGGTTTTCGTTCCCGTAATCTCACCCGATAAGGACGCTACTGGCAACGGTATTACCTGGTGGCAGTCGATGGACGCCAACGGTAACTGGTTCCGTTCCTTTGCTAGCTCTTTTATCGCTGAAGCAGGTCTGGACTCTTCTAACGTCTGGACCATCGGCCACTCTGGTGGCGCAGAAATCACCGGTTTTGAGCTGCTGGCCGATAGGCAGGACTCCTGGCGCACCGGCGGCGGCTCGGTCATGGTCGGTGGCGGCAACAGCAACGGCATGCAGACCCTGCCCTCAGACACCGCTAAGGACTTTTCCCTGCAGTGGTACATCGGCTCTGAGGACGGCGTAGGCGCCACCTGGCCTATTGCCTGGTCAGCCTATGGCGCGGCAGAAAACGGCTACAAGGTATACTCAGCTGCCGGTTTCAACAACGTAGACTTCACCGTCCTGCCCGGCATTCAGCATCACAACTACGACTTCCCCGTAATCCTTGAAGAGGCCCTCGATAAGGTTGAGCCCAAGCTGATCGGTGGCATTGGCGCCTACTACTATGCCCACGGCGGCGCTGAGACTTTTGGTGAGCCGGTAGCTAACGAATACAACGTTGAAGGCGGTGCCCAGCAGCTCTTCCGTGCTGCGGACGGCACCGAAACCCTGCTGGTCTGGTCAGCCGAGACCGGCGTCGTTACTCCGGTGACCTACCTGCGCTAGCAGATAAGATATCGGCCAACTCCTTCATCTCGTATACTGTGTAGTAACACACATATTTGAGGGAGTAACCGTGGCACGTTCGCCGTTTTTCTAGTCCGTTGCAGGCACCTGTTCGCTGGTGCTTGCAACGGGCTTTTTACTGATATCTGACCCGTCTGTAGCTCAGGCAGCACCTCCGGGTGGCACAACAGGTGAGGCTGCCGCCCAGGGGCAGGTGGTTGAGCTTCTCGAAGAGCAACCTGACGTTGAATACGCTGAACCCGATCTCATCATCACAACCGGCCAGGCCGCTACTCCCCGTAATTCTCCTAGTGACCCTTACTTTGCTAGTCATCAGTGGAATATGCGAGCTATCGATGCACCCGGTGCCTGGCGATACGCTACCGGCGAGGGCATCATCATCGGTATCGCGATACCGGGCAGACCTGGCACCCCGAACTAGCTGCAAAGACTTTACCCGGCTATGACTTTGTCTCGGCTGACTAGAGCCGGGACGGTAACGGCTGGGAACCCAACCCCAACGATGAAGGCGACTGGGGGGCCTCAGATTCCCCGTTCCATGTGGCACGGAACCCACGTAGCTGGTATCGCTGCCGCCGCAACCGATAACGGAGCAGGAGTAGCTGGCGTAGCTCCTAACGCTCGAATCCAGCATTCCCGTATTATTGGGTGTCAACGGCCGCGCCTATACTTCTGACCAGGCTGCGGGCATTGCCTGGAGCGCCGGTGTGCCTGTACTCGGAGCACCTGCTAACTCCACACCGGCTCACGTCGTTAACTACTCTGAGGGCTTCTATTCAGCAACCTGCCCCAGGGGCCTGCAGGACGCCATCAATGCGGCTCATGCACGGAACGTCCCGGTGGTTGCGGCAGCAGGTAACTTCGGAGCAAGTGCGGTCGGTACCTCACCGGCTAACTGCCTGGGAGCTATCGTGGTCGGTGCGACCGCTAACGGTAATGTGATGACAGGTTACTCCAACTGGGGGGGCTCATGCTTGATGTGCTGGCCCCTGGCGGTGCGGTTGGATCAGATGTCTGGTCAACTGTGAATACAGGTGCCTATACCCAGGCGGGGCCCGGGTATGGACCGCTTAATGGCACCTCCATGGCGGCTCCTCATGTAAGCGGCATTATCGACATGATGAAGGAGCGCAACCCGAACCTGACCGTAGAGCAGATTCGCACCATATCTTAAGGACACCGGATCAAACGTCAACGGGTACCGTTTTGTTAACGCTCCTCGTGCAGTTTCAGCTGTTGCAGATACCCGCGGTTTCCCGCTGATTGGTACTATCGGAGCCTACTGCTACGCCCACGGGGCAGCCGCTACTTTTGGAATGCTCACGAGCTCTGAATTTCCCCTGCGGGATGGGGGAGCGGGATCGGGGCTGGATACCGAGCTGGGGGTTATGAGAACGGGTACGGTTACCCGGTCTTTGCTGAGACTGCTATCATCGGTGGTGCGATGCAAAAGTTTGCCCTTGCTGACGGGCGTCGGTTTGCCTTCTACTGGACCCCTCGACACCATCGAACCCACGTGGTGTGGGAGGCCGGTGCTATTGGCGGCCGATTTACAGCAGCAGGTGGAACTGCACGCTATGGCTTCCCCGATACCGATGAGGTTTCCCATCCCGATGGGTCAGTGACGGTGAGCTTCACCAAGGGCGCGGTTGTGCGGTGGACCGCCGAAGGTGGGGTGCAGCGTATCCGCTAGGCCGCCGATAGGCAACAGCACGCTGGGGCCTTCAAGCCCTAGTAGGAGCAGGGGGTTCGTGTAATCGAGCCCCCTGCGCGCTGTTCCGGAGCCCGGGGCAGGTTCCCTCACACCCCAGTGCAGGCAAAAGCTCGGGGCACAGTGCTGGATATTAGAGTCAAGCTGGGCGATGGCGTCCCCGGCCTGCACCCGGCTACCTACCGGTAGGGGGTTCATGACAGGTTCAAAGGACGACCGCCGCCCGTCTGGGTGCTCAAGAGTGAGCACCTGCCGGTCAACTACGGTTCCAGCAAAAACTACCTCCCCCTCATAAGGGGCAAGGACGCTCCCACCCGCTTCCAACGCAAGGTCAACGCCGCGGTGCCCGGCAGCCCAGCGGGCATCCGGTTTCTCAAAGCCCCGAACCACGGTAAGCTGCCCCTCCACCGGGGCCTGCAAGGGCGGCGTCCGCCCCGCAAAAGCTAGCGGGGTTGTTGCCCCCACTAAAAGCAGGGCACAGCAATAAACCCCTAGAAACCTCACAAGCCTTCTAGAGCGCAATAGAAGAAAAGACATGACAAAAACCTTTCAGTCGGTGCCCGCCCCTTACCCCAGGTGGCGCCAACCGTAGGTTGCCTCCATCTTTACCACTGGAAACCTGCCACCACAAGAGCCAAAACCCCGGTGATTAAAGCCCAATAATGCGGTATAGTTGTTGATTGCAGTTTGCCCCTGCGCCCTTCCCAAAAACAGGCAGTGCGAGGGCAAGGGGAATCCCTTTACATAGAGACCCCTCCTTGGCGAGCCATTCACGCGAGCTTCACCCGGGATCTGACGTCGCGTAACGCGAAGCAACTAGCCTCTAGTTGATAAGGAACTTTCGGTCCGGCACAGGCCGGTGAAGGTCTGAGACAGCTTCGTCACTCCAACGAAAAAGTCTGAGCGTTACCAGGGGAGCGGGCCTTGCGCCCACACGCTCCACATGTAAACCGATAACTACTATGCGCGGAGCGGAGCTAGCCTGGAATCAGGGGCCCGCCCGGCACCCCTAATACATAAGGAGACGACATGCCCGTCGTAACTATGCGCCAGCTTCTCGATTCAGGTGTCCACTTCGGTCACCAGACCCGCCGCTGGAACCCCAAGATGAAGCGCTTCATCCTCACCGAGCGCAACGGCATCTACATCATCGACCTGCAGCAGTCACTGGCCTTCATCGACCAGGCTTACGAAGCTGTTAAGGCAACCGTTGCTCACGGCGGCACCGTTCTGTTCGTTGGTACCAAGAAGCAGGCTCAGGAAGCCATCGCTGAGCAGGCTACCCGCGTGAACATGCCCTACGTCAACCACCGCTGGCTCGGTGGTATGCTCACCAACTTCGCAACCGTTTCAAAGCGCATCGAGCGCATGAAGGAACTCGAGCAGATCGACTTCGACGACGTCGCAGGCTCACAGTTCACCAAGAAGGAACTGCTGCTTCTGCGTCGCGAGCACGAGAAGCTCGAAAAGACCCTCGGTGGTATCCGTAACCTCACCAAGGCTCCCTCACTGATCTGGGTTGTTGACACCAAGAAGGAACACCTGGCTGTTGACGAAGCTCAGAAGCTTGGCATCCCCGTAGTTGCTATCCTCGACACCAACTGCGACCCCGACGAAGTTTCCTTCCCCATCCCCGGCAACGACGACGCAATCCGCTCCGTCAACCTGCTCACCCGCGTCATCGCGGACGCAGTTGCTGAAGGTCTGCTGGAACGCGAAAACAAGAAGGCCGGCAAGTCAGCTAACGTTTCCGAAGAGCCCATGGCTGAATGGGAGCGCGAACTGCTCGAGCAGCACGAAGCTGCTAAGGCAGAAGCACCCGCTGAAGAAGCTAAGTAAAGCCTCATAAGAGAAACGGCACCCGCCCACATTCGGTGGGTGCCGTTCTCACCTCTTCTGCCGAAGATACTGGCAGGAACCCAATAGATTTCCCTAATCTGTTCAAAATATAAGGAGTTCACCATGGCGAACTACACCGCAGCCGACATCAAGGCTCTGCGCGAAAAGACCGGCGCAGGCATGCTCGACGTCAAGAAGGCCCTCGACGAGGCCAACGGCGACCAGCAGAAGGCAATGGAAATCATCCGCGTTAAGGGCCTCAAGGGCGTCACCAAGCGCGAAGGCCGTGCAACCGCAGAAGGCCTCGTTGCTGCCCGCGTAGAAAACGGCGTTGGCTTCATGATTGAAGTTAACTCAGAAACCGACTTCGTTGCTAAGTCCGAGCCCTTCATCAAGTTCGGTAACGACGTTCTCGAAGCAGCAGTTGCCGCTAACGCTTTCACCCTGGAAGAACTCAAGGCAGCTTCTTACGAAGGTAAGACCGTCGACGAGCTCACCACCGAAGCAGGCGCCCTGCTCGGCGAAAAGATCGTTGTCCGCCGCGTAGCTCGCGTTGAGGGCGAGAACGTTGCAGTTTACCTGCACAAGACCTCCAAGGACCTGCCCGCACAGGTTGGCGTTCTGCTCGCAGTAGCTGGCGACAACACCGAGGAAGTTGCTCACGACGTAGCCGTTCACATCGCTGCAATGAGCCCCAAGTACCTCAACTCAGACTCCATCTCAGCTGAGGACATCGAGGCCGAGAAGCGTGTTGCTGAAGAAACCGCACGCGGCGAAGGCAAGCCCGAGCAGATCATCCCCAAGATCGTTGAAGGTAAGCTCAAGGCTTTCTACAAGGAAAACACCCTGCTCGACCAGGACTTTGCTAAGGACTCCTCAAAGTCTGTAGCTGCAGTTCTCGAGGAGAACGGTGCAACCGCAACCGTTTTCGAGCGTTTCCGCGTCGGCGCCTAATATTCGTCAGGTGTGATTGAGCACCAAAAAAGCTCATAGCTCAGGGGAGCCCCGCACAGGGGCTCCCCTTTGCCGTATGCTAGAAACAAAGCGCGCAACGGATGCCGCAAAAAATTTTTGACCTTTTCAGGAGGACCACCATGGCAGAGTCAACCCGAACTATCCACCGAGACGACACCGGCCGTCGCCGCGTCCTACTCAAGCTCTCCGGCGAGGTCTTCGGCGGCGGCGAAGTCGGCATCTCTACCGAGGTCGTCCGCGGCATCGCAGAGCAGATTGCCTCAACCATCGGCCAGGTCGAAGTCGCAGTCGTCGTTGGCGGCGGCAACTTCTTCCGCGGCGCAGAGCTCTCAGAAGCCGGCATGGACCGCTCCCGCGCCGACAACATCGGTATGCTGGGCACTGTCATGAACTCTCTTGCCCTGCAGGACTTCCTGGAACAGGCCGGCATCGACACCCGCGTCCAGTCTGCCATCTCCATGCAGCAGGTCGCAGAAAACTACATCCCCCGCCGCGCCATCCGCCACATGCAAAAAGACCGCGTCGTCATCTTTGGTGCCGGTGCAGGCCTGCCCTACTTCTCCACCGATACCGTCTCAGCCCAGCGTGCCCTCGAAATCCATGCTGACGAGGTCCTCGTCGCCAAGAACGGCGTGGACGGCATCTACACCGCCGACCCCAACAAGGACCCCAACGCCGAGCGCCTCTACAAGCTCACCTACGACGAAGCCCTGAAGCGCAACATCCGCGTCATGGACCAGACCGCTTTCTCCCTCTGCAAGGACAACAACGTCACCATGCGCGTCTTCGGTATGCAGGGAGAGGGAAATGTGGCTCGAGCTATTCTCGGCGAGGAGATTGGCACCTTGGTTACTGCCTAAAGGCTCCAAGACCACTAGACTAGATAGAGACTACCTATACAGCGCCCACTGACGGGCACAACCCTAAAGGACTAACAACAGATGGTTGAAGAAACCCTGCTCGAAGCCGGCGAAAAGATGGACAAGTCTATCGAGGCCCTCAAGAACGAATTTGCCTCAATCCGCACCGGACGCGCCAACCCCGCCCTCTTCGCAAACCTCACCGCAGACTACTACGGTGCACCCACCCCCCTGCAGCAGCTGGCGTCCTTCCAGACCCCCGAAGCTCGCACCGTCCTGATTACCCCCTACGACAAGAGCGCCCTGAGTGCCATTGAAAAGGCAATCCGCGACTCAGACCTCGGTGCTAACCCCGCCAACGACGGCAACGTCGTGCGCGTTGTTATGCCCGAAATGACCGAAGAGCGCCGCAAGGAATACATCAAGATGGCCGGCCACAAGGCAGAAGAAGGCCGCGTTGCTGTGCGCAACACCCGCCGCCACGCCAAGACCGCTCTCGACAAGCTGGTCAAGGACGGCGAAATCGGTGAGGACGAGGGCGCACGCGGCGAAAAGGAACTCGACGCCCTGACCAAGAAGCACATCGACACCGTTGATGCGCTGCTGAAGTCCAAGGAAGCTGAACTGCTCGAGGTCTAAATCCGAATGACTGTTCAATCTCAAGAACAGCCGCCCCAGGCCTCTAAAGCTGGCAGGAACCTACCCGCCGCCATCACCGTCGGCCTCGTGCTGGGCGCGTTGCTGGCGGTGGGTTTGTTTTTTGTCCCCCTGATTCTGGTCATCTTTGCGGCTGCCGCCGTATCGGTAGGCACCTGGGAAGTCTGCCAGGGGCTTAACCAGAAACGCGGCATGGGAATCCCCGTTATCCCCGCCGTTGCCACCGCGCTGATTATGCCTTTCGCCGCCTACTATGGCGGCGGGTCCTGGCTGATTTTTACCGTTGTTGCCTCGATACTGGTGCTGATTGGCTGGCGTATCGTGGGGCAGCGCGACGGCATGATTATGTCGATTATGGGCTCCATCTTCGTGATGTCCTGGGTGCCCTTCATGATTTCCCTGGCCCTGCTGCTCTACCGCGAAGAATCGGGTCCAGGCAAGGTGCTCATGATCCTGCTGATGGCTATCGGTAACGATACCTGGGGCTACATTGCCGGCGTCAAATGGGGTAAGACCCCTATGGCCCCCAAGATTTCTCCCAAGAAAACCTGGGAGGGCTTTGCCGGATCAATGGTGGGCTCGATTATTGTGGGCATCATCTGTTCGCTCTTTATTGGTGACCCTTGGTGGTACGGTCTAATTGTGGCGGTCTTCCTGGTGATTGCCTCAACAGCGGGTGACCTGGGGGAGTCCATGGTTAAGCGTGAAATCGGCATTAAGGACATGTCGAATATTCTGCCCGGCCACGGTGGTGTGATGGACCGCCTGGATTCCATCGTGTTCGCTATCGCTATCGGTTACGTGATTTTCTCGGTGCTCTCAGCTCTCTTCTAGAGTTGGGCGCTGTCAGATATTTGGAGGCTCAATGAAACATCAGGCTGAATCTTCCGGAGAGTTCCGCCGGGTTGACTCCCACAAGACGGGGTACTTGGTGGCCGCCGTAGACTCCTTTTTTACCCGCCTAGCCGATGACTATGAGCTGATACTCTCGGGCGTTGAGGTAGGGGCAGATGTGCATACCTCCCGCACAGTGCGCGAGGCGGTTTTTGAGCCAGAGAAGGGCGGCTACGCTTCGGACGACGTGGATGCAGCCCTCGACAAGGTTGAAGACCGCTTCTGCGAGCTGGAACGCCACCTGTATGTGCAGCGCTACGGGCAGGGGACCTGGGACCAGGCTGTGCAGGAACTTGAGGACCTTTTGCGCGGACGCCTGGAACGCCCCGCCGGCCAGCGCTTCCGTAGGCCCTCCAAGCGTCTCACCAAGGGCTACTTCGTGAAAGAAGTTGATGCCCTCTGTGAGCGCCTCTTGGCCCACCTTGAGGGGGCGGACGTCCTCGCCCCCGCCGATGTTAGGTCGGCTGCTTTTAGCTCGGCAACGGGGGACCTCAGCTATGAGGAAACCCAGGTCGATGCCTTCTTCGACAGGGCTATTGAGTATCTGAATGATACGGCTGCTTTCAGCATCTAGGACTATCTGATAGGTGGACCACCCGAAATATTTCGGGTGGTCCACCTTTTTTAGTCCAGAAACTTATGTGTAACGTAGATAACACGATAATGTGTGTTGAGTTACACAAAGGAGGTAGTGATGGCACGCACATCACCAGAATCTCACCAGCCTCTAATCGACGCTGAGCACGTTGATTTCAAGGCAGCTCAGAATAGCGGTGAGTTTAAAGAGCTTCGCGCAACCCACAGGTCTTTCGTCTTCCCCATGACCGTGGCCTTCTTGGCCTGGTACCTGCTGTATGTGATTCTGGCGGTGTATGCCCCCGGCTTCATGGCAACCAAGGTACTGGGCAATGTCAATATCGGCATTATCTTTGGTCTCTTGCAGTTCGTTACCACCTTCACTATCACCGGTTGGTATGTAGCTTTCGCTAACCGCAAGCTTGACCCCCGCGCAGCTAGCCTGCGCAGCGACATCGAATCCGGCAACTACGCCCACAAGGCTCACTAAGGGGTGAACTTTTCATGATGACTACAGGAACCCTCCTCGCGGCTGAAGCTAGCACTCAGACCGTGGGTACCCCCTGGGTAAACATGTCCGTATTCGGCGCCTTTGTGCTGGCTACCATGGTGGTGGTGCTTCGTGCCTCTAAGAACAACAAGACCGCAGCTGACTATTATGCCGGTGGCCGCTCCTTTAGCGGCACCCAGAACGGTCTGGCTATCGCAGGTGACTACCTCTCGGCGGCCTCCTTCCTCGGTATTGTGGGCGCTATTGCCCTGCAGGGGTATGACGGCTTCCTCTACTCTATCGGCTTCCTGGTTGCCTGGCTGGTAGCCCTGCTGCTGGTGGCTGAGCCCCTGCGCAATACTGGTAAGTTCACCATGGCAGACGTGCTCTCCTTCCGCCTGCGCCAGCGCCCCGTTCGAATTGCCGCCTGTATCTCAACCCTGGCTGTTACCCTCTTCTACCTGCTGGCCCAGATGGCCGGTGCAGGTGCCCTGGTTTCCCTGCTGATGGGTATTAGCTCCAAGGCCGGGCAGTCACTGGTCATTATCATCGTGGGCGTACTTATGATCGTCTACGTTCTGATTGGCGGTATGAAGGGCACTACCTGGGTGCAGATTATCAAGGCTGTTCTGCTGGTCTCAGGCGTAGCCATTATGACCGTCTGGATCCTGGCAATCTACGGCTTCAACTTCTCCGCCGTGCTCGGTGCTGCGGTTGAAACCTCCGGCGGTAACGAGAAGATTCTTGCGCCCGGCCTCAAGTACGGCCTGAACGACCTGACCAAGCTGGACTTCATCTCCCTCTCCCTGGCCCTGGTCTTCGGTGCAGCTGGCCTGCCCCACGTGCTCATGCGTTTCTATACCGTTCCTACTGCTAAGGAGGCCCGTAAGTCGGTGGTCTGGGCTATCGTGCTGATTGGCCTTTTCTACCTCTTCACCCTGGTGCTGGGCTTCGGCGCCGCTGCCCTGGTGGGTGTGGACGCCATCAAGGCGGCTCCCGGCGGTGTCAACTCGGCAGCCCCCTTGCTGGCCTTCGAACTGGGTGGTTCCCTGCTGATGGGTGTTATCTCGGCGGTTGCTTTCGCAACCATCCTGGCCGTGGTGGCGGGTCTGGCGATTACCGCGTCCGCTTCCTTCGCCCACGATATCTATACCAACGTTATCTGCAAGGGTAACGCTGACCCGGCCAAGGAAATCCGCGTAGCAAAAACCACCGTGGTGGCTATCGGCCTGCTGTCTATCGCAGGCGGTATCGGCGCCCAGGGGCAGAACGTAGCCTTCCTGGTGGCCCTGGCCTTCGCAGTAGCTGCCTCGGCTAACCTGCCCACCATCGTCTACTCCCTCTTCTGGAAGGGCTTTAAGACCCGAGGCGCCCTTTGGTCTATGTATGGTGGTTTGAGTATTTCCGTCATCCTTATCATCTTTTCCCCGGTCATGTCCGGTGCTGAGACCTCTATGATTCCCGGTGCTGACTTCGCCTGGTTCCCCCTGGCTAACCCCGGTATCGTAGCGATTCCCGCCGCCTTCCTGCTGGGCTTCCTGGGCTCACTCGGTGGCGATAAGGAAGATGAAATCAAGCAGGCTGAGATGGAAGTTCGCTCCCTCACCGGCGTTGGCGCCGAAGGGGCTATCGACCACTAAGAACCGGTAGGTTTGCGTCTGCTGTAAACCCCCATCGCTGGCAGTCCATAGCAGGGCTGATTGGCGGTGGGGGTTTACTGTGCTGAAGTAGGGGGTGCTTTGGCGTAACACGGGGAAATAGTAAGCCAACACACTTGTAGCTTGCTTAGCTTTATCTTGGAATTTGATATAAACTAGAAGCACGCTGAACAATTCGGGCTTATCCCGAAACCCTATGAAAGAAGGAAAATATGTCAATTTTCGGTTGGATTATCATTGGTCTCCTCGCAGGTGCTATCGCAAAGCTGATTATGCCCGGTAAGCAGGGCGGCGGCATCCTGGTCACCATGGTGCTCGGTATCGTAGGTGCTATGCTCGGTGGCTGGCTCGGTTCCTTCCTGCCCTTCCTCTCAGATGGTATGAGCGGCGGTGTCGGTATCGGTACCCTCTTCACCGCCGTAGTAGGCTCACTGCTGGTTCTCTGGATCTACGGTGCTATCACCAAGAACAAGGCCTAAGCCCTAGCGGCCTAGCCCTTTAGTCTCTAAGCCCCGGCGGGCGTCCGTCCTTACCCAAGGACAAGACGCCCACCGGGACTTTGTGCTATCCGCGTGGGCAAAAGAACACCGCCCCCTCAACCAGGCGGGCGGACGCCGGCGGTAGGGTAGTGGGGCACCACAAGAACACCGGTAGGTAGGGATCTTCATGAAAAGTATCGCCAGAATCGTTAGAGCCACAAAAGAGCTATGGCCCTACTTCGTAGGAATCATCATCTGTGCGGTACTCACCAGCGCAACCTCCCTGTTGGCCCCCTTCATTATTTCGGGGGCAACCGATGCTGTCGTGGGGCACCTGAACGGTTCAGCTCCCACCACGCGCACAGCCATTGCCTGGTTCGCGGTTGCCTACCTGGCAGCCCAGCTGGTGAGCGTCCTGACCACCAACATCGGCGGCTACATTGGCGACGTCATGAGCCAGCGCATGCGCACCATCCTGTCAGTGCGCTACTACGAAAAACTGCTCTCCCTGCCCCTGTCCTACTTCGACACCGAGCTGACCGGCACCATCATCGCCCAGCTCAACCGCTCCATCACCGAAGTCACCAACTTCGTCAAAACCATGAGCAACACCTTCATCTCCCTGGTGCTCACTACTGTCTCGGTGATTGTGATTAGCTCTATCTACTACTGGCCCCTGGGGCTGCTGCTCATTATCATCTTCCCGGTCTACTTCTGGCTCACCAGCAAAACCAGCGAAAAATGGCAGGTCTGGGAAGGCGAGAAGAACGAGAACATCGACATCGCATCCGGCCGGTTTGCTGAGGTTATCGGGCAGATTCGCGTGGCCAAGTCCTTCGGCCGCGAGCGCCGAGAACTGACCGATTTCGGCAGCCGCTTTGAGAAGACCATCGGGCTCACCCGAGCCCAGTCTAAGTTCTGGCACTCCATGGACGTTGCCCGCCTCTCCTTCCTCAACCTCATCTTCTTCGCCCTCTACCTGCTGATTTTCCTGCGAACCCTGGCCGGGTATTTCACCATCGGCGATATGGTGCTGCTCATTCAGCTTCTGGCCATGGCGGTAGCTCCTATCAATTCGCTCTCCTGGATCGTCGATACCGCCCAGCGCGCTATTGCCGGTTCTAAGGACTACTTCGAGGTTATGGAACGGCAGTCGGACGCCCGCGCCCTGGCCATTACCGCCGGGGCTGCCGGGGCGCGTCCGGATTCCGCTACTGAAGCCGCTGCCGCCAGCCTCACCGCTAAACCCGGGGCCGAACTCGTCCGCTTTGAGGGTGTGACCTTCGGCTACGAGGGCGAAGCAGATGTGCTGCACGGGATTAATCTGGCGGTGAAACGCGGTGAGCGTATTGCCTTTGTGGGGGAGTCCGGCGGGGGTAAGTCGACCCTCATGGCCCTGCTTGAGGGCCTGTACGACCCGCGTGAGGGCCGCGTGCTGGTTGACGGCATGGATATTGCCAGCAGCGACCTGGCGCAGGTGCGCTCGCTGATTGGCATGGTCTTCCAGGACGCCTCGCTCTTCTCGGGCACCATTGCCGAGAATATTGCCTACGGCCGCCCCAACGCTACCCGGGAGCAGATTATCGAGGCTGCCACTAGGGCGAACGCCCACGATTTCATCTCGAAGTTTGCGGACGGCTACGAGTCGCTGATCGGCGAGCGCGGCTTGAAACTCTCAGGGGGCCAGAAGCAGCGTATCGCTATTGCCCGGGCCATGCTCAAGGACGCTCCGATCCTGATTCTTGACGAAGTTACCAGTGCCCTGGACACCAAGGCCGAGCGGGCAGTGCAGAAGGGCCTGGAAGAGCTGATGGAGGGCCGCACCTCCCTGATTGTTGCTCACCGTCTCTCGACCATCGCAACGGTAGACCGTATCGTCACCCTCAAGGAGGGGCGTATCGATGAGGTGGGCAGCCCTGCTGAGCTGGCGGCCTCCGGCGGTATCTATGCCGAACTGCTGGGCCTGCAGAACAGCGGCGGTAAGGCGAGTAAGAAGAAGCTGCAGAGCTTCGACATCGTCGGCTAAAGGGGGGGTAGGTACCATCTAGGTCAGAAATGACCACCAACTAGGTGGGTTTTTCTGACCTAGATGGTACCTACCGGGGTGTAAAACTTAAGGTATGAAGAAAAGCACCCTCACCACCTTAGTCGGTGGGCTGGCCCTTGCCACCGCCGGGCACTTCGCCTTCTGGGGCTACCAGCAGCACAAGTACGTCCACCCGGAGCTCCGCCACTGGAAGCTCTTTATCGCACCCCGCCCCGGCTACGTCGCCCTGAAAGGACGCCTGAAGCGCGAGCCCCAGCGTACCTTTGCCGTCGTTGCGCCCCCGGCTCCCGGCGTCCGCGTCGAGATGGTCGATGTTGCCCAGCCTGACCTGCCAGGTGGCCTGCCCTGCTACCTTAACCTGCCCGAGCAGCGCCAGTACGACGGTGCTGTGCTCTGGATTCACGGGGGCGGGCACGTGCTCGGTTCCGCAGGCTCCGACCAAACGAAAGTCTCTCAGCTGGCTGCCGACCTGGGCGTGCCCGTCCTCTCCGTTGAATACCGCAACGCCGGTGAGGCCCCTTTCCCGGCCGACCTCGACGACTGCTACGCCGCTCTGCGCTGGCTACAGACCCAGGCTGAAAAGTACGGCATCAACCCCGCCACGATTGCCCTGGCAGGTTCTAGCGCCGGTGGTGGCCTAGCTGCCGCCCTGGCCCAAAAAGCCCTGGATACCGGCCACCCGGTCGGCTTCCAACTACTGGCCTACCCCATGCTCGATGACCGCACCGACCGCCCAGCCCAGCCCGGCCAGGGCCGCTGGCTCTGGAGCGCCCTCGACAACAAACTGGCCTGGAACACCTACCTGGGCGGACGCGCGGGCGCAGCTTCGCAGCCCGACTACGCCGCCCCTGCCCGCCGCCACAACCTGGCGGGCCTACCGGCAGCCTGGATTAGCGTAGGCGATATCGACCTCTTCTACGCCGAGAACTCCTCCTACCACCAGCGCCTGCTGGCCGCCGGGGTCAAGAGCACCCTGTATGAGGTACCCGGCATGTACCACGACGCCCCCGGCCTGAAACCCACAGCCCCGGTCGTCCGTGAACTTGAAGCTGCCCTGCGGGCCGCCCTGCGGGCCTTCTTCGAGGGCAACTAGGGCCTGTGAGAACATAGAATCATGCGATTTGGCTCAACTCAGCGCTTCGGCGCCTCCCGCGGAACCCTCACCGACCAGCTAGCAGACTTCCTGCAATGCGGGCGGACGGTCACCCTGCTCGGCTCCACCGGGTCCATCGGCACCCAGGGTGTGCAGGTCATCGACCACCTCAATTCCCTGGCAGGAACCTCCACCGGTAGCGACGACGCTCCCGTGCGCGTCACCGCCCTCTCAGCCGGCTCTCGCTCTCTGCCCCTGTTGGCAGAGCAGGCCGCCCGCCTGCGTCCGCACCTGGTCGCCACCAGCGGCACCGAAGCCGACGCCGCCACCCTGCGCTCGCTGCTGGCTGAGCTGGCGCCGGGCTACAGCCCCCAGATTGAGTGGGGCAAGGACGCCGCCACCGCCGCAGCCCGCTCCGGTGCGGACGTGGTGCTCAACGGCATCACCGGCTCCATCGGTCTGGAACCCACCCTGGCTGCCCTGCAGGCAGGCTCCCAGGTGGCCCTGGCTAACAAGGAATCGCTGATTGCCGGTGGCGAGCTGGTCAAGGCTGCCGTTGATGCGTCACCCCTGGAACAGCCCATGATTCCGGTGGATTCTGAGCATTCTGCCCTGGCCCAGGCCCTAGCATCGGGCACCGACAGGGAGATTGACCGGCTGGTGCTGACCGCCTCGGGCGGGCCCTTTAGGGGGATGACCTACGAGCAGCTGCGGGAGGTAACCCCGGCGCAGGCCCTGGCCCACCCCACCTGGGACATGGGGCTGGTGGTGACCACCAACTCGGCTTCTATGGTCAACAAGGCCCTGGAGGTGCTGGAGGCCCACCACCTCTTCGGCATTGATCTGGACCGCATTGATGTGACGGTTCACCGCCAGTCGGTGGTGCATTCGATGGTGCAGTTTGTGGACGGTTCGACCCTGGCCCAGGCCTCCCCGCCCACCATGTTGCTGCCCATTGCCTTAGGGCTAACCTGGCCCCACCGTATTCCCGGTATCGCGCAGCCCTGCGACTGGTCGCAGGCTACCGAGTGGACTTTTGAGCCCCTGGATAACAAGGCCTTCCCGGCGGTGGAGATGATTAAGCGGGCGGGCCAGCGGGGCGGCACCTTCCCTGCAGTTTTCAACGCGGCCAATGAGGAAGCGGTGGCGGCCTTCCACGCCGGTGCTATTCGTTTTACCGACATGATTGAGACGACCGGCCGGGTGCTGGATGAGCACGCGAGTTCTTCGGCCCTGGCCGAATCTGGTTCTCTGACTCTGGAAGCGGTGTTGGAGGCTGAGCGCTGGGCTCGCGCCCGCGCCAACGAGATTCTGGGGCAGGCCTAGACCGCGCATAGGCGTATCTAAAGAGATGACCCCCTTGTTTCTCTCTTCACCCTGAGATAATCCATGGGGTGAAGAGAGAAACGAGGGGGTCATCGTTTGATGTATGGAGTCTAGAAGACGGTGAGGCCGCGGGCGCGGAAGATGTCGCGGGCGGCTTCGGTGGCTTCTTTGCTGGGCGGGTGGACGTCTTTGAGCTTGTAGTCGTAGCCCAGGGACTCCCACTTGTCGGTGCCCATCTGGTGGAAGGGGAGTACCTCAACGCGTTCGACGACGTTGCGCCAGCGGCAGACGATGTCGGCGACCTTTTCGATGTTGTCGGGAGCGTCGGTGTAGCCGGGCACTAGTACAAAGCGGATCCAGATTTTCTTGCCGAGGGCTGAGAGTCTGTCGCCGAAGTCGACGGTGGGCTGCAGGGCGCGGCCGGTGAGTTCCCGGTAGACCTCTTCAGAGCCCGATTTAACATCGAGTAGTACCAGGTCTACGTTATCGAGGAACTCGTCAGAGGCGTGAGCCCCGAGAAAACCTGAGGTATCGATACAGGTATGGATTCCCAGGGATTTGGCGCTCATGAGGATGTTTTCGGCGAAGGGGCGCTGCATGAGAACTTCTCCGCCTGAGATAGTGATGCCGCCGCCGGTAGCTTTGAAGACCTTGCGCATGCGCTTGATTTTTTTGATGAGGTCGGCTGCCATGACGGGTTTGCCGTCCTTCATGGTGAAGGTGTCGGGGTTGTGGCAGTAGAGGCAGCGCAGGGGGCAGCCGTTCATGAAGATGGTCATGCGGGTGCCGGGCCCGTCGACGGCAGTGACTAGTTCCCAGGAATGGACGGAGCCGAGTTGCCCTTCGCGCATGAGTTTGAGTTGGGCGGAGCGTTCGAGTTCGGTGAGTTCGCCCAGGCCCCAGGTGCCTGCCCCGGAATGCCGGTCCGCCGGCGGAGCAAATGCTAGCTCGCCGGCGGTATCGGTTATCTCGTGAGAGATATCAAGTGACATGAAGAATCACTAGGCTCCGTGGTGGAAGGTGCGTGAGAGTACGTCGAGCTGCTGCTCGCGAGTGAGGCGCACGAAGTTAACGGCATAGCCCGAGACGCGGACGGTCAGGTTGGGGTACTTGTCGGGGTTCTCCATGGCGTCCTCGAGGGTTTCGCGGTTGAGGACGTTGATGTTGGCGTGGTAGAGGCCCTTGGGGGCGGTCTTGGTGGTGCGGTTTGCCTTCATGGAAGCGAGGCGCTCTTCGTAGGTCTTGACGGCCATGATGTTCTCCTTTGAGAGTGATGTGGTTGAAATATGGAGGCGACCCAGGTTCGCAGCGAAGCTGCTGGCTCGGTGGCTGGCGTGAATCGCCTTGTGAGCGAAGCGAACCAGGTGAGAGGGTCGGCTGCGTGCGCGAACCTGGGGAGCCGTTCTGTAGTTTTAGTCCTCTTCAGGAATAAATCCTGCGTCCAAGATTCCGACCAGGTTGGTGACCTGTTCTTCCTTGGTGCGGCCGAGGGCGGTGGGGGTGATGGTGTTAGTTAGGGAGATGCCGTCGAGGGCGTCTTCGTAGTCTAGCTTGCCGACCGAGAGCATGGAGGCGACCATGCCGTGGGTGTCCATGCCGTTTTCGGGGTTGGCGCCGGGGGAGAAGGGGGTGCCTGCGCGGTGGCCGGAGGGGAAGTTGCCGGTTGCTTTGCCGTAGACCACGTTGGAGGTGATGGTCAGTACCGATTGGGTGGGGATGGCGTCGCGGTAGAGGGGGATGGCTTTGATTTTCTCCATGACGGTGTGGACGATGGTGGCGGCGATGTCGTCGGCGCGGTCGTCGTCGTTGCCGTAGGCGGGGAAGTCGCCTTCGGTGATGTAGTCGATGATGAGGCCGGTTTCGTCGCGGACGGGGGTGACGGTGGCGTATTTGATGGCGGAGAGGGAGTCGGCGACGATGGAGAGGCCGGCGATGCCGCAGCCCATGGCTCGGATGATGTCTGAGTCGTGTAGGGCCATTTCGATGGCTTCGTAGGCGTATTTGTCGTGGCTGTAGTGGATGATGTTGAGGGCTTCAACGTAGGTGGCGATGACCCAGTCGAGCATTTCTTCGTATTTGAGCCAGACTTCGTCGAAGTCGAGGGGGCCGTCGCCCTTGATGGGTTCGTAGCCTTCGACGATGAGTTTGCCGGTCATTTCGTCGCGTCCGCCGTTGATGGCGTAGAGCAGGGCTTTTGCTGCGTTGACGCGGGCGCCGAAGAACTGCATTTGCTTGCCGATTTTCATGGGGGAGACGCAGCAAGCGATGGCGACGTCGTCGCCCCACTGTTCGCGAATCTGGGGGTCGGATTCGTATTGGATGGAGGAGGTTTCGATGGAGATGGCGGAGCAGAATTCCTTGTAGCCGGTGGGTAGGTTTTCGTCCCAGAAGATGGTGATGTTGGGTTCGGGGGCGGGGCCTAGGTTGCGGAGGGTTTGCAGGAGGCGGAAGGAGGTTTTGGTGACGAGGGTGCGGCCGTCGTCGGCGAAGCCTCCGTCTGACCAGGTAGCCCAGTAGGGGTCGCCTGAGAAAATCTGGTCGTAGTCGATGGTGCGTAGGAAGCGGACGATGCGGAGTTTGATGACGAGGGCGTCGATCATTTCCTGGGCGTCGGTTTCGGTGATGAGGCCGGCTGCGAGGTCGCGTTCGAAGTAGACGTCGAGGAAGCCTGAGAGACGGCCGATGGACATGGCGGCGCCGTCTTGGGATTTGACGGAGGCTAGGTAGGCGAAGTAGGTCCACTGCACGGCTTCTTGGGCGGTGCGGGCGGGGCCGGAGATGTCGAAGCCGTAGAGAGCTGCCATTTTCTTGAGGCGCTTGAGGGCTTTGATTTGTTCTGAGTGTTCTTCGCGGTAGCGAGCCCAGTGCTCTGAGAAGCCGGCGTCGGCAACAGCGTGCTTGGCGCGTTCTTTGTCGGCGATGAGGTTGTCGACGCCGTAGAGGGCTACGCGGCGGTAGTCGCCGATGATGCGGCCGCGGCCGTAGGCGTCGGGTAGGCCGGTGATGATGTGGGAGGATCGGGCGGCGCGGATGCGGGGGGTGTAGATGTCGAAGACGGCGTCGTTGTGGGTCTTGCGGTATTCGGTGAAGATTTTCTTGATGTTTTCGTCGGGTTCTTTACCGGCTTCGCGGATTGCGGTTTCGACCATGCGCCAGCCGCCGTTGGGCATCATGGCGCGTTTGAGGGGTACGTCGGTTTGGAGGCCGACGATGACGTTGTCGTCGTCTGAGATGTAGCCTGCGGGGAAGGCATCGATTTCGGCGGAGGTGTGGGTGTCTACGTCGTAGACGCGGTTTTTGCGTTCGACGGAGAGGTAGTTCTTTTCGAGGGTGTCCCAGACGCGCAGGGTCTTGTCGGTGGGTCCGGCGAGGAAGGCGGCGTCGCCTTCGTAGGGGGTGTAGTTTGCAAGGACGAAGCCGCGCACGTCGATGCTGTCTTGCCAGGGGCCGGGGGTGAAGCCTTCCCAGGCGGCGGCGGATTGTTCGTTGACAAAGACTCCCGTAGTGGGGGCTTCAACCTGTGCAGTCATGATGAGTGCTCCTCGTGAAGTGATGGGGTGGCGCCTTTGCTGAGGTGGCGCGCTTTCTTCTTTTATTTTGCCTAGTTTGCCCGGTAAAACAAAATAGGTATGGTAGATGCTTAAAAACACCGCGGTGTGCTATTGACCGACATTTCTACTGGTCATCGCAGATATTGAGGGGGTATACCCGCTTTCTGAGCACCTACCGCAGCCTAGATTAGGCCCCAGAAATCCCCTCTTTGACATTTTGTGACGTAAAGGCCTTTTTGACCCAAAAGTAAAGGTAGAAACCACCCCAAGGCCCTGCTCGCCTTCCCCCTTTGTGTTCCCCCTTTGTGGGCAAACTCCAAGGCCATCTAAGGCGACAGCTCCCAGCCCCATGGCGTACTCTGGCAGATGACCTGCCCAACCACCACGGGCGCCGCATCTACAAGGAGCACCCTCGCGTGACCGTCCTACTTTTCATCGTCGGCGTAGTGCTGATGGCCCTGGCTATCGCCGCCTCTATCGCCCTGCACGAGCTGGGGCATCTGGTGCCCGCCAAACTCTTTGGCGTGCGCGTACCCCAGTACATGATCGGGTTCGGCAAGACCCTCTTCTCCTGGCGGCGCGGCGAAACCGAATACGGCTTCAAGGCCCTGCCCTTAGGCGGCTACATCTCGATGATTGGAATGTACCCGCCCGGCAAAGACGGGGCGGACGGACGCGCTGGCGGCACCAGCCCCCTCCAGCAGCTTGCCCGCGAGGCAAGGGAGGCGGATGCCGAGCGTATCACCGAAGCCGACCAGGGCAGGCTTTTCTACCAGCTCCCGGTCTACAAGCGCATCATCATTATGCTGGGCGGGCCTTTCATGAACCTGCTCATCGGTGTGGTGGCAACCGCGGTGCTCGTGACCGGCTTTGGCTCCTACCAGCCGACCACCAGCGTCCAGAGCGTTGCCCAGTGTGTGCAAACCGTTGATTCCACCAACGCCGACACCGCTAACTCCACCGAGTGCGGAGCCGAAGACCCCCAATCTCCTGCCAACGCAGCAGGGTTGCACCCCGGGGACACCATTACCTCTTTCGCCGGGCAGAGCATCACCAGCTGGGACCAGCTCACCGGACTGATTCGCACCAATGCCGATACCGAGGTGCCCCTCACTGTTGAGCGCGCCGGGCAGAGCCTAGAGCTCACCGTCACTCCCATGTTGACCGTGCACCCTATCTACGATGAACTCACCGGAACCTACCTCACCAACTCCGACGGAAGTTACCAGACCCAGGAAGTTGGCTTCATCGGCATCGGCCCCACCAGCGAACTAACCCCCGGAACCATTGGCGAGGTGCTGCCGACAGTAGGGGAGTCCCTACAACGCATCGGGGCCACCCTCATCAAGCTGCCCGCCCGCGTCTACGGGGTAGCCGTCACCCTGGTCACTAACAGCGAGCGCGACGCCAACAGCCCGGTCTCAGTTGTGGGCGTGGGGCGCATCGCCGGTGAAATTGCCGCCCACGACCAGATTATTCTGCGCGATAAGGCAGCTTCTCTGGTGTCTCTGGTTGCCCAGATGAACCTCATGCTCTTTGCCTTCAACCTCATCCCCCTGCTGCCCCTTGACGGCGGGCACGTGCTGGGGGCCCTTTGGGAGGGCTTCCGCCGCAAGACCGCCAAGCTGCTCGGACGCCGCGATCCTGGCCCCTTCGATCCGGTCAAGCTGCTACCCCTGACCTATCTAGTAGCTGGAGCCTTCCTGCTGATGACCGTGATTTTGGTAGCCGCCGATATCTTCAAGCCTGTAAGTGTGTTCTAGGAGCTGAGTAGGTGGGACATCTTGCCCCGCCCCTCCGATCTAATCGGCTGCGAGGGCGTCCTACCTGCCGTTGTGTGCTTTACCTCAACCGCTCTTTGAGCTGAAGCGTGGCACAATAGATAGTTGAACAGGTGCGCAAGACCGCACCGCCAAAGAACCTTTGGAGGAAGATTTGACCTCGGTCGCCCTTGGAATGCCCGCTGCTCCGCCGCCTGTTTTGGCTCCGCGCCGTAAAACCCGCCAGTTTAAGGTCGGTAGCGTAGGTGTTGGCTCAGAATCTCCTATCTCGGTGCAGTCCATGACCACCACCAAAACCCACGACATTGGCGCGACCCTGCAGCAGATTGCCGAGCTGACTGCTGCCGGTTGTGATATCGTGCGTGTTGCCTGCCCCACCGATAAGGATGCAGAAGCCCTGTCCATTATCGCTAAGCAGTCCCAGATTCCTGTTATTGCCGATATTCACTTCCAGCCCAAGTACGTCTTCGCCGCTATCGAAGCCGGTTGCGGCGCTGTGCGCGTGAACCCCGGTAACATCCGTAAGTTCGATGACCAGGTCAAGGAAATCGCCGCAGCCGCTAAGGACCACGGCACCTCGATTCGTATCGGTGTGAACGCCGGTTCGCTCGATAAGCGACTGTTGGAAAAGTACGGTAAGGCGACCCCCGAGGCGCTCGTCGAATCAGCAGTGTGGGAGGCCTCCCTCTTTGAGGAGCACGGCTTCCAGGACTTCAAGATCTCGGTTAAGCACAACGACCCCGTCATTATGGTTGAGGCCTACCGTCAGCTAGCTGCTGCCGGTGACTGGCCCCTGCACCTGGGCGTCACCGAAGCAGGCCCCGCTTTCCAGGGCACCATTAAGTCAGCAACCGCCTTCGGTGCCCTGCTCTCAGAGGGCATTGGTGATACCATCCGAGTCTCCCTGTCTGCGCCCCCGGTTGAAGAGGTCAAGGTCGGCTCCCAGATTCTTGAGTCCCTGAACCTGCGGCCCCGCAAGCTCGATATCGTTTCTTGCCCCTCCTGCGGCCGCGCCCAGGTGAACGTGTGGGAACTGGCTGAGAACGTCACTAAAGGCCTTGAAGGCATGAAGGTTCCCCTGCGTGTGGCCGTCATGGGCTGCGTTGTCAACGGCCCCGGCGAAGCCCGCGAGGCTGACTTGGGTGTAGCTTCTGGCAACGGCAAGGGCCAGATTTTTGTAAAGGGTGAGGTTATTAAGACCGTGCCCGAAGAAGACATCGTGCAGACCCTGATTGAAGAGGCCAACCGCATCGCCCGTGAGATGGAAGAACGCGGCGAAATTGACCTCTCAGGCGAACCCACCGTCTCAGTCTCTTAAGTAGCTGAAGAAAAGCCCACCGTGACCGTCTTTTCACGTTTCTCCCGCGGGGCAGAAGATGCCCTGATCCGCCCCCTCACCAATGATGACCGGGCGGAACTCGAAACCATGATTGAGTCGGACCCGGTGGGCTTTCTCTTTGCCGCCGAGCACCTGCACCATTTCGGCCTACCAACCCCCAGTGCCCTGACGTCACTGAAAACTCCCCACGGTTTCATGGGCGTCTTTGTGCCCCGTGAAGTCCCCCGTGAGGCGGGGCCCAAGGACGCTGCCCCCGCGGCTCCTGCGTCCGGCCTGAACCTGCCGGTGGGGGAGCGGCTGCCAACGAGAGTCAAAACTGCCCTCGACGGCTTATGGTCTATGACCGGGGCCCGGGTAGGACGCTCGGCTGGAGCCCACTTCGCAGAGCCCCTTGACCGCACGGCAACCCCCATGCCGGGCCTAGCTGAGACCCTGACCCCGGCTCCTCAACAGCGTGAACCCCGCTATTGCCTGGTCGGAGCCTTCTGGCTGGGAGCCAACTGCGTTCCGCTCACCCTGCTCGAGGCTCACTACCGCCAGGTTGCGGCCTATATTTGGCGGCATAACCGGCGCATTGGCTCTATTTTTGGTCACCGCGAACCGGTCATGGGAATTTGGTCGCACTTAGCTTCGCGCATGCCAACCCCCTTTGACGTGCGGGAAAACCAACCCCTTCTAGAGCTGCCCGTAACCGCTGACCTGAGCGAGCTCGTCCGTGCGCCCCTGGCCCGCCCCTCCCTGGGCGCCCCCGCCATTACAGAGCCGGTGCGCTGGGCCCGGACCGACGACAGGCCTAGCCTGCTGCGGGCGTCCGTTGCCATGTTCACCGAAGAAGTAGGCTACGACCCCATGACGCGTGACCCGGCAGGCTACACCCGCCGTATCGACGAACTCACCCGTACCGGCCGCACCCTGGTGGCCGTCAACAGCGAGAACGTGGTCATTTTTAAAACTGACCTGGGCTTAGCTCACGACTCCACCTGCCAGCTTCAGGGGGTGTGGCTACACCCGGCCTACCGCGGCCAGCGCCTAGCCCCCGTGCTCCTAGCGCAGGCCAGCCACCTCATCCGCCAGCGCTTCCCCCACCTCTCCCTCTACGTCAACGACTACAACATCCCCGCCCGTGCCCTCTATGCAGCAACGGGCTGGCAGCAGCGCTCAACCTTCGCAACCGTCCTGTTTTAAACAGACATATCCCCCAGTGGGGCCACATATGTCCCCCCAAAGGGCTGGTTTGCTGGCTGAGTATTAGCTGGTAGTTTTGATGATGCACACTTTTTACCCCTGCATCGCAGGTCTGAAACCCCACCCAGCCCAATTTCGGACGCAGAGCACCTGATCCACGAACTTTTAGGGAAAGCATTGAAGAGCCTCCGCACACCTCTTGGCGTCACCACCCTGCTTGGTCTTTCACTGACCATGGCCCCCGGCGCCTTCGCAGCTGATGCCGTCACCGTAGATACCGACACCCCCATCGGCGCTTACTGGGAAAAGAACAAGGACGCCCTGGGCGCAGCAACCGGTGAACAGCAGACCTTTGCCAACGGCGCCACCCAGCAGACCTTCGAAAACGGTGTAGTTACCCAGGGTAAGTACGGCGGCGTGCAGGCAGTTACCGGCGCAGCAGGCGAAGCCTTCATGAAGGCCGGCGGTGCTGAGAAGTTCGGCAACGCTGAATCAGCCCCCTGGAAGCACAGCCATTGCGGTCTCTCTATCACTACCCACGACGGCAAGACCCGCTGGCTCGTAGTGCTGGATGAAAAGACCCAGGCAGGCTCCTACATCAACCTCAACTCAGCCGAAGCTAAGGCTTGGCAGGCAGAGCGCTCCAAGATCCGCGCTTGCTTCACCAACAATGCTGTTGTTGAAACCACCCCGGTGTTGCCCGAGGCTCCTGCTGAGCCCGAGGCTCCCGCCGACACCAACTTCGGCGATGCTGCCAACGAGATTGCTGACGCCCGCGCGGTCGCTGCCGCTAACGGCGTAGCTGTTGCCGAAACCGGTGGCGAGCTGACCAAGGCAACCGCTGACCTGGTAATCCAGGACTTCGGTGGCAATATCTCAGCTATCTACTCCATCGCCCAGGATCGCGCGCTGATGATCAACACCGACGCGCTCGCCTCCTACCTGTCCAACCCCGGCCAGTACGGCACCTACCTCTACCAGAACGAGTACACCAAGCACTGGAAGACCGGTGCCCTCGAACTGCGTGCCCTCTTCTACAACACCACCGCTGAGAACTGCTCAACCCCCGTCACCTGGGATGATCACGGTTACGCCCTGTACTCCACCGGCACCGCGGTAATCTCCCACTACTTCATCCAGTACGACGACTACGGCACCTGCATCAACTGGGACAACCAGACCACCGCCTCTCCCGTCACCTGGGGCGTGGGTCTGATGGACCGCACCGCTACCGGCACCGAGATCGACACCACCTATGACTGGTCAGCTGCTAAGTACATTCCCCTGCAGCAGGTTCTCGAGCTGCGTGTAGACGCCAACAAGGTTGTCTACATCAAGGCTGACGCTCAGGGCAAGCCCCTGGCAGATGCCAAGCCCGTTGAGTCCTCAGCCCTGACCGAGGCGCTCAACCTTTCTGACCGTGGTCGTTTCTCCTCCTACAACGATTGGGCAGCTGGCGGTAACTGGAACATCTGGAACGAGATGACCATGCTCGGTGCCCCCGTTGCTGAAGCAACCGAAGCCACCGCTAACGGCACCACCATCGTGACTCAGCAGTTTGAAGGTGGCACCCTGGTCTGGACCAAGGGCACCGCTTTCATGAACGCTGAGCTCAACGACCTGGGCCAAGCTAAGCTGGCCTGGTACACCGCCCTGGGGCTCTAAGCCCCTAGGACGAGCAGATTTTTCTGCGCGGACGCCGGTGCCCACCTACCTGCCCAAGGGCAGGTAGGTGGGCACCGGCGTCCTCTCTTTAAGGTGGGGTACACACCCCGCCGGTTGGCGGTAAACTGGTAGATAAGTATGCCCACCCCGGCCTGCACGGTCGGTGAATGGGCCCCGTACGAGAGAAGCGAGAAACCACTTGGTCCAGCGCCTGTCCCACCTGTTCCTGCGTACCCTGCGTGAAGACCCCGCCGACGCCGAAGTCGCAAGCCACAAGCTCCTGGTACGTGCCGGCTACATCCGCCGTGCTGCCCCCGGCGTCTACACCTGGCTGCCTCTGGGCTTGAAGGTGCTGGGCAAGATTGAGAACATCGTGCGCGAAGAAATGAACGCAATCGGTGCCCAGGAAGTTCACTTCCCCGCGTTGCTTCCCCGTGAACCCTACGAAGCGACCAACCGCTGGGAAGAATACGGCGACAACCTCTTCCGCCTGCAGGACCGTAAGGGCGCAGACATGCTGCTGGCCCCCACCCACGAGGAAATGTTCACCCTGCTGGTCAAGGACCTCTACACCTCCTACAAGGACCTGCCGGTTTACCTCTACCAGATTCAGACCAAGTACCGCGACGAAGCCCGCCCCCGCGCCGGCCTGCTGCGCGGCCGCGAGTTCATCATGAAGGACTCCTACTCCTTCAACGTCGATGATGAGGGCCTGGAAGAGGCCTACCAGGCCCACCGCGCCGCCTATATCAAGATTTTTGAGCGCCTGGGTCTTGAGATTGCTATCGTCCAGGCCCAGTCAGGCGCTATGGGCGGCTCCCGCTCCGAGGAGTTCCTGCACCCCACCCCGATTGGTGAAGACACCTTCGTGCGCTCCGAGGGCGGCTACGCGGCTAACGTTGAGGCCGTGACCACTGTGGTGCCCGATTCTGTAGATGCGTCAGCCACCCCCGCTGCCCGCGTTGAGCTGACCCCCGACTCACCGACTATCGAAACTCTGGTCGACCAGTCCAACGCCCTGCACCCGCGCGAGGGTGAGCCCTGGACTGCCGCCGATACCCTGAAGAACGTGGTGCTGGCCGTCATCCTGCCCGACGGCAGCCGTCAGCTGGTTGCCATTGGCGTGCCCGGTGACCGTGCCGTTGACCTGGGCCGTGTCGAGGTCAACGTTGGTGCCCTGTTGGGCGTTGGCGGCGAGGTTGAGGTTGAGGCTGCTAGCGAAGAGGACTTCAAGAAGTTCCCGCAGCTGGTCAAGGGCTACATCGGCCCCGGCCTGACCTTGACCGAGAAGCTTCTAGGCACCGAATCAGCTACTGGTATCCCCTACTTTGTTGACCCCCGCGTGGTTGAGGGCTCTGCCTGGATCACCGGTGCCAACGAAGACCAGAAGCATGTCTACGACCTGGTGCTGGGCCGCGACTTTGAGGCTGACGGCGTGATTGAGGCCTGCGAGGTGCGCGAGGGCGACCCCGCTCCGGACGGCTCCGGCCCCCTGATTGCTGCCCGCGGCATCGAGATGGGCCATATCTTCGCCCTGGGCCGCAAGTACGCAGAAGCCCTGGGCCTGAAGGTGCTGGATCAGAACGGCAAGCTGCAGACCGTCACCATGGGCTCCTACGGTGTGGGTGTGACCCGTGCCCTGGCCGCCATCGCCGAGGGCAACCACGACGATAAGGGCCTGATTTGGCCCCGTAACCTGGCCCCGGCCGATGTGCACGTGGTAATGACCGGTAAGGGCACCGAGGTCGCAGAGGGCGCCGAAAAGCTGGTCGCTGACCTTGAGGCCGCCGGGCTTGACGTCATGTTCGATGACCGCCCCAAGGTATCTCCCGGTGTGAAGTTCGGCGACGCTGAGCTGCTGGGCGTGCCTACTATCGTGGTGGTCGGCCGCGGCTTTGCCGAGGGCAAGGTCGAAATCAAGGACCGCCGTAGCGGTGTGGCCCGCGAGGTTGCCGTAGCGGACGCCATCACCGAGCTGCTGGCCGAGGTTCAGGGCTAACACCCGCAGGTAGGTACCATCTGAGTCAGAAAAGACCACCAAGGAGCTGGTCATTTCTGACTCAGATGGTACCTTGTGGTTTAACCGCACTCCCAGGAAAGGCAGAAGCGTGCTCGATACCCTCGGCTTTGATTCTCTCGGCCTTGAGCCGACCACGCTAGTTTTGTTGCTTCTGGCTGCCCTAGCAGCTGGCTGGGTGGACGCCGTCGTGGGCGGCGGTGGCATGATTCAGCTTCCCGTGGTTCTCATGGTTCCTGGGCTTTCACCGGTGCAAGCCCTCGCCGTGAACAAGCTGGGGTCTGTCTTCGGTACTCTCACCAGCGCCGCAACTTACCTGCGGCGCACCCCGGTTGACGTGCGCACCACCCTGCCTGCGGCGTCCTTGGCCTTTGTGACCAGCATGGGTGGGGCCCTGGTCGCCACAGCCCTCCCCGAAGAGCTCTTCAAGCCCATCATCGTACTGGCGCTGATACTGGTGCTGGTCTACACAGTGTTCAAGCCTTCACTCGGTGAACTGACCCAGCTCAAACATCGGGGGCTCAAGCACCTCATGGTGGGGCTGGGGATTGGCGCAACTATCGGTTTTTATGACGGGCTGCTGGGCCCTGGCACCGGCTCTTTTCTGATGATGGCCATGGTGTCTTTGATGGGCTACAGCTTCTTGCAGGCAACAGCCCAGACCAAGATTATTAATGCCGCTACCAACCTGGGGGCCTTGGTGCTGTTTGCGGTGGCCGGCCAGCAGGTGTGGGCTCTTGGCCTCTTGCTGGGAGCAGCCAACATGGTGGGTGGCTACCTGGGAGCCCGTACGGCGCTGGCCCAGGGGAGCCGCTTTATTCGCTGGATGATGGTCGTGGTAGTCAGCGCGCTCATTATCAAGCTGGGTGCCGATATTCTGGGGTCCCTTTAGCTAGCGAGCTGCTGGCTGTCGAGGGCCAGAATGAGGGCGAGGGCTTCAATATCGTCTGCTGACGTTGCGAGGGTTTGGTCGGCCAGGGCTGCACGGGCGTTGGATTCAATAGCCGCGGTGAAGTCGGTGAGTTGCTGGGGGGCGTCCGCTGCTTCGGCGATGGGGTAGGACGCCGCAGGCGCCTCAAAGACCCCGTAGCAGGTCAGCATGGGGGCGGCTAAGTGCCCCATATCGGTGGTAGCTGCTGCTAGCTGACCGGCCTGGGTCGCAACGTCCGCATAGCCCTGCTCGGCGCGGGCAGCGTAGACCTCGCTGACGTAGTTGAGCTGATAGATACTCTGCTGCAAGGGCAGTAGGGAAGCGGGCTGCACAGCCTGTTCACTGCCGGAACTATCGGGGGCTCCGGCAGCGAGCTCCTCGTCACCGCAGACGTAGCTACTGATGTTCGCTACCTCATCGGTCAGGGCATCGGGGTAGGCGGCAGTAGTCAGCCCGTCCTGGCGGGCAGCCTGCCACATATCCGCAACGGCGGTGAGAGCCCGAGCCCGATCACCGGCGTCCTGGGTCGCAAAACCTAAATCAAGCAGGGCCGAAACCGTGCTCTGGAGCTGCTGCTCTACCGGCTCATACTCTGTAACCGTTACGTCCTGAGCCGCAGGCGCAAGGGACTCAAGGGCGGCCTGCGCCGCCTGCCCCAGTGCGTCCTGACCCGATTTACTAGCCGCCTGCTGAAGGGCAGTCAGCTGGGCAGCCATGGTGCTCTGATCGCTAAGGTCAGCGCGGACCTGCTCCGCCTGCCGCTGCGAAAACCAGCCCACAGCAAGGAGCACCACCAGCAGACCAGCTAATAGAGCGGCCACAAGTACCGGGGTTATACGAACAGAGCGATTCATAGGCAGCTACCTCTCACACAAAACAGACGGGCAAGAGCCCACCTCCCATTCTGCCAAAAAGTCCCGTAGCCTGCCCGCCCTCAGCGAATTCTCGGCTGACGTACGGGGCGCCGGTGGTAGACTTGAATGGATTTACCTACCCCTAGACACCAGGAGCTACGCGCGATGGCATCACCCAAAGCCAGTAAGAAGGACGCCCCCAACGCCCGCGAGCGTCGGGCCGCTGCCCGCGCTGAGCAGGGCATTACCCAGAAGGCCCCCGCCGGCAGCTTTGTGAGTGTCGAGGGCGTGCGCGAGGCCGTCACTCGGGTGGTGAAGCAGGAGTTCAAGCTGGTACTGGAGAAACTGACCGCTAAGGGCAGTGGCGCTAACCGTACCCTGGAAATTGTGGTGGACTACCCCGAAGACCGTACCGATGCCCTGTCCCTCGATACCATTGCTGAGGTTTCCCAGGCCCTATCAGCGGCTCTTGACGCTGCTGATGACGGTGAAGTGCCCTACTCTCTTGAGGTGTCATCACGCGGGGTGACCAGCCCCCTGACCGAAACCCGTCACTGGAAGCGCTCGATCGACCGGCTGATTGAGATTACCGAAGCCGGGGGAGAGAAGTACCTGGCCCGCCTGGACTTCGTCACCGACGAGGGGCCCGTTGTGCGCCGCAAGAAGGAAACCAAGAAAGGGCAGCCTGAGAGCTATCGTGACCCCGTTACCCTGCCCTGGGGCACAATTTCTGCTGCAAAGGTAGAAATTGAATTCAACCGCTAGCAAGTAATCGCTAGAATATAAAGACAAGACCACAACTCAATACTTTTGAGGCAGCGTACCGTAGGTGCGCGAACATACACCGCAAGCGGTGCCGGAGCTTTTTGCCCCGGCACCGTGTTACACGGAAGGGCCAACCATGGACATTGATTTGAGCAACCTCCGCCTGCTCGAAAAAGAGCGCGACATCTCAATCGACACCCTGATTCCGATGATTGAGAGCGCCATCCTGCTGGCCTACCAGAAGCAGCCCGGTGCCATCCGTGGCTCACGTGCCGAGCTTGACCGCACCAGCGGTAAGGTCACCATCTGGGCTCCTGAACTTGATGAGAACGACCAGCAGATTGGTGAGTTTGATGATACCCCCAATAACTTTGGTCGTATCGCGGCTTCTACCGCCCGCCAGGTCATTCAGCAGCGCCTGCGCGATGCCCAGGATTCAGCCGTTCTCGGTGAGTTCAAAGACCGCGAAGGCCAGCTGATTTCAGGCGTTATCCAGCAGGGTCCCAACCCCCGCATGATTCACGTTGATTTGGGCACCCTTGAAGCTGTGCTGCCCACCAACGAGCAGGTGCCCGGTGAGCGCTACGCCCACAACACCCGCATCCGCGCCTACGTACTTGAAGCCAAGCGCGGCCCCAAGGGCCCCTCCATCGTGCTCTCTCGTTCCCACCCCAACCTGGTGCGCCGCCTCTTCGAGCACGAGGTCCCCGAGATTGCTGACGGCTCGGTAGAAATCATGGCGATTGCCCGCGAAGCTGGCCACCGCACCAAGATTGCAGTCCGCGCCACCAAACCCGGCGTCAACCCCAAGGGTTCCTGCATCGGCGAAATGGGCGCCCGCGTACGCGCCGTAATGGGTGAACTCAACAACGAGAAGATCGATATCGTCGATCACTCAGAGAGCCCCGAAGATTTCATCGCCGCCGCCCTTTCACCAGCCAAGGTCAGCGAAGTCACCGTGACCGAGCGCAAGACCTTCTCGGCCCGCGCGATTGTGCCCGATGACCAGCTTTCACTGGCTATTGGTAAGGAAGGGCAGAACGCCCGCCTGGCCGCTAAGCTCACCGGCTGGCGTATCGACATCATCTCAGCCTCTAAGTACGAGGCCGCGATGGCAGCAACTCGCGCAGCGAATGAAGAGGGCGCTGAAGAAGCCCCCGAAGCTACCGCTGAATAAGAGAGCTGACTAACATATTTGCCGTTAGCCCCCGCAAGGGGGCTAAACTGGTCTATAGAGGTCACAGCACTATAGAGTGCTCATGACTGGTCGGCGGCCAGCCATGCCCGCAGGTTCAGCACTAAAGAGCCTGCAGGAAACAAGCGAACAACACGAAGGGAGCACCCCAGCTGCACACCCCCGTCCGCACCTGCATCGGCTGCCGAATCACAGCACCCGCCCACGACCTCGTCCGTATTGCCCTCACACAGACTGAGCCCCCACGTGCAGTCTTTGACCGGGCCAAAAACCTCCCGGGGCGTGGAGCCTGGCTCCACCACACACCCGAATGCCTTGCCCTCGCGCTCAAGAAAAATGCGCTGGCCAGGGCCTTTAGAACCCGGGTCGAAGCCAACGAACTGGTGATTCCCGCATAGGGGAGGGCCGGTTCGACCCCGCCAGGGGTGGCGAACCAACAATGTCAACGAGTTTGACGACTTACTGTGTACGAAAGCGAGTCAGAAAACTGATGGAAACCCGATGAGTGCCGCGCAATGAGTACTTTCCTGTGCTCACCCACCGGCAAAAACCCAGCTGAACCCCAGCTGAAACCTCATACAAACTGAAGGTTCGCCCCTGTTCGGTGCGAACCAGAACAGGAGAAAAGTGGCTAAGCCCCGCGTTCACGAGATCGCTAAAGAACTCGGAATCCCCTCTAAAGAAGCTGTCGCTAAGCTTCAGGAACTTGGCGAGTTCGTCAAGGGCGCATCATCAACCCTTGAACCGCCCGTAGTTAAGAAACTGCGTGCTGCCTTCCCCAACGCCGGTGCCTCCGCAGAGGCCCCCGCCGCTGAGAAGAAGGCTGCTACCCCCGCGTCCGCCCCCAAGCCCGGTGCATCTGCGCCTAAGCCGGGTGCGTCCGCTCCCAAGCCCGGTGCTCCCGCACCGAAGCCGGCTACCCCGGCAGCCCCCGCTGCCCCCAAGCCCTCAGCTGAGGCTGCACCTGCCACTGGGAAGAAGGACGCCGCCGCGAAGCCCGCTGGCCCCCGCCCCGGCAACAACCCCTTCTCCACCACCCAGGGTATGTCTGCACCTAAGCCGGCAGCCCCTAAGCCCGCAGCTCCCAAGCCCGCTGGCGCTAAGCCCGGCCCCCGCCCCGGCAACAACCCCTTCGCCACTTCACAGGGCATGGGCAAGCGCAACGACCGCAATGAGCGCGGCGAGCGCTCAGGTGGCCCCCGCCCCGCAGGCGGCCGTAACGCCCGCGGCAACAACCCCGGCGGGCCCCGTCCTGCCGGTGCCGGTGGACCCCGTCCTGCCGGCGGCGCACCCCGCCCCGCATCCGCAGGTGGAGGCAACCGCCCCTCACCTAACATGATGCCCACCAAGATGAGCGGTAACGTCAGCGCCCGTGGCGGTGCCGGTGCCCCCGCAGGTGGCGGCCCTCGCCGTGGCTCAGGCGGCCCCGGTGGCGGTAACGGTGGCGGCGGCTTCAACCGCGGCCCCGGTCGCGGTGGCCCCGGCGGCGGTCGCGGCAACGCCCAGGGCGCTTTCGGTCGCGGTGGCGGCAAAAAGAAGAAGGGCAAGACTAAGTCAGCTCTGCGTCGTGAAGAGCAGCTGCGTCAGCCGACCATCGGTGGCGTAGCCGTACCCCACGGCGACGGTACAACCGAGATTCGTATGCGTCGCGGTGCCTCACTGATGGACTTCGCCGAGAAGATTGGCGCAAACGCCGCAGCCTTGGTGACCGTACTGATTCACCTGGGTGAAATGGCGACCCAGACCCAGTCCCTCGACGAGGAGACCTTCGAGCTGCTCGGCGCCGAACTGGGCTACGTCATCAAGATCGTTTCCCCCGAGGACGAAGAGCGCGAACTGCTCGAATCCTTCGACATTAACCTGGCTGCCGAAGCCGAGGCTGAGGACGACGAAGTACTTGAAGTACGCCCGCCCGTCGTGACCGTCATGGGTCACGTAGACCACGGTAAGACCCGTCTGCTCGACGCCATCCGCAACACCAACGTCATCGACGGTGAAGCCGGCGGCATTACCCAGCACATCGGTGCTTACCAGATCCACACTGAGGTCGAAGGCGAAGAGCGCTACCTGACCTTCATCGACACCCCCGGTCACGAGGCCTTCACCGCTATGCGTGCCCGCGGTGCCAAGGTCACCGACATCGCGATCCTGGTTGTCGCAGCGGACGACGGCGTTATGCCCCAGACCGTTGAAGCCCTCAACCACGCCCAGGCCGCAGGCGTACCGATCGTTGTTGCCGTCAACAAGATTGATAAGGAAGGCGCTAACCCCGACAAGATTCGCGGTCAGCTCACCGAATACGGACTGGTACCCGAAGAATACGGTGGCGACACCATGTTCGTAGAGGTCTCAGCCCGCCAGGGTAAGAATATCGACGAACTGCTTGCAGCCGTCACCCTGACCGCCGACGGCGCCCTCGAACTGAAGGCTAACCCCAACAAGGAAGCCCGCGGTGTAGCGATTGAAGCTAACCTCGATAAGGGCCGCGGTGCCGTCACCACCGTCCTCGTCCAGTCAGGTACCCTGCACGTCGGCGACGCCATCGTCGCAGGCTCCGCCTACGGCCGCGTCCGTGCCATGTTCGACGAAAACGGCAACAACGTCGAAGAAGCCGGCCCCTCACGCCCCGTGCAGGTACTCGGCCTCAACACCGTGCCCCGCGCAGGCGATACCTTCCTCTCCACCGAAGAAGAACGTACTGCCCGCCAGATCGCCGAAAAGCGTGAAGCAGCCGACCGCAACGCCCAGCTGGCCAAGCGCCGCAAGCGCGTCACCCTCGAATCCTTCGACGCCGCAGTGGCAGAAGGCAAGATGGACACCCTCAACCTCATCATCAAGGGCGACGTCTCCGGTGCTGTTGAAGCCCTGGAAGAGTCCCTCATGAAGATCGAGGCAGGCGGCGACGAAGTTCAGTTGCGCGTCATCCACCGCGGCGTAGGTGCTATCACCCAGAACGACGTCAACCTGGCAACCGTCGATAACGCAATTATCATCGGCTTCAACGTCCGCCCCGCCGAACGCGTTGCAGAACTGGCTGACCGTGAAGGCGTAGAAATGAAGTTCTACTCCGTCATCTACCGCGCTATCGAAGAAGTCGAAGCAGCCGTCAAGGGCATGCTCAAGCCCGAATACGAAGAAGTCGAACTCGGCTCCGCCGAAATCCGCGAAGTCTTCCGCTCCTCCAAGTGGGGCAACATCGCAGGCTCCATCGTCAAGACCGGCATCATCAAGCGCAACTCCAAGGCCCGCCTGGTACGCGACGGTGCAGTTGTCGCCGACAACCTCACTATCGAATCCCTGCGCCGCTTCAAGGACGACGCCACCGAAGTCCGCGAAGGCTACGAGTGTGGTATAGGCCTGGGCTCCTTCAACGACATCAAGGAAGGCGATGTCATTGAAACCTGGGAGATGCAGGAAAAGCCCCGCGTCTAAAGCGACTTAGTATCTAAGTCCTTTTGTAGGTACCCTAGGGTTCGCGCTTGCTGCAGACCCTCTCGCCTGGTTCGCTTCGCTCATAAGGCGATTCACGCCAGCCGCCGAGCCAGCAGCTTCGCCGCGAACCCTAGGGTGCCTTTACACTTAAACATAGAAACCTCTCTAGATAAGGAGAACACCATGGCAGATCCGGCACGCGCCGCCCGCCTAGCCGACCGCATCAAGGTCATCGTTGCCCAGGCCCTCGAACGCCGCATCAAAGACCCCCGCCTCGGCTTCATCACCGTCACCGACGCCCGCGTCACCAACGACCTCCAGCACGCCACCATCTACTACACCGTCTTCGGCTCCGAAGAAGAGCAGGCTTCCACCAAGGCTGCCCTTGAATCAGCCAAGGGCATCCTGCGCTCAGAGGTCGGCAAGAACATCACCGCGCGCTTGACCCCCACCCTCACCTTCGTCCCCGACGAAGTACCCGTCAACGCAGCCCATATTGAAGATTTGCTGCGTAAGACCAAGGAACGCGACGCCGAACTGGCCGCCGCCCGCGAAAGTGCCGAATACGCCGGTGGCGAGGACGCCTACAAGAGCACCGAAACCGAGGAAGACGAAGCCTAAACCGTGGCCAAGAAAGCACCCACCGGGCCCTCGGGCCTCATCGTCGTTGACAAACCCGCCGGACTCACCAGCCATGACGTGGTCTCCAAAATGCGGTGGATTGCCGGCACCCGCAAAGTCGGGCACGCCGGCACCCTCGACCCCATGGCCACGGGGGTGCTCATCCTTGGCGTCAACAAGGCAACCCGCCTGCTCACCTGGGTCGTAGGGGAGACCAAGACCTACACCGCCACCATCCGCCTCGGCGTCTCCACCCTCACCGACGACGCGGACGGCGAAGCTACCGCCGTCGCTAACGATGGCGCGCTGAATAGTATCAGCGAGGACGCCATCAGGCAGCACATTGCGGACCTCACCGGCGACATCATGCAGGTACCCTCTGCTGTCTCGGCCATCAAAGTTAACGGGGTACGCTCCTACACACGCGTGCGCTCAGGGGAAGAAGTCGAACTCGAAGCCCGGCCCATCACCGTGCACTCCTTCGACCTGCATGACGCCCGCCCCGCCACCGCCACCTACCAGCTGGGCGAAGAAGAGGTGAGCACCAGCGTCCTCGACCTCGACGTCACCGTCGTCTGCTCAGCAGGCACCTATATCCGCGCCTTAGCCCGCGACCTCGGAGCAGCCCTAGGAACCGGCGCCCACCTCACCGCCCTGCGCCGCACCGCCATCGGCGAAATCTGCGCCGAAGACGCCCACACCCTCGACGAACTCATCGCCAGGCGAGAAGCAGAACAGGCAGCCCCTCTGCTACCCATCGAAGAAGCAGCCCGCCGCCTCTTTGCCGTCCGCAACCTCACCGCAGCCGAAGCCACCGACCTCGCCAACGGCCGCCGCATCACCCCCACCGAAGGTAGCCCCGCCACCACCGCCCCCAAAACCGGCTCCACCGGCGGGCACGACAAACCCACCACTACCGGCCTCACCGCCGCCCTCGCCCCCAACGGCACCCTCGTCGCCATCATCGAAAACACCCGCTTCCGCCGCGAAAACGTAGCCGCCCCCGTGCTCGTCTTCGAAGCCGGAACAACCTTCAAGGAAAACTAACTCGTCATGATGATCGCCGGACTTGACCTCTGGTTCTGGGCCATAACCGTGCTCGGCCTAGCCTCCTTCCTCATCTGCCTCATCCGCTTCCTGCGCGGAGCAACCCCCGACGACTGGTCACAAGGCTCCGTCATTCTCCTTGAAGCCTTCCTCATCATCTACCTGGTCGGCTCCATCATCATGCAGGTCACAACGGACGGCCCCAGCGGCGACTGGCTTGAATACTACGGCTACCTGCTCACCGCCATGATTATCCCCGTCGGCACCTTCATATGGTCGCTCTCCGAACGAACCCGCTGGTCAACCCTGGTGCTGGGGCTAACCGGGCCGGTGCTGATTATCATGGTGCACCGTATGAACATGCTCTGGTACTACTATTAGGCAGGTGCACTGGGGCGCGGTAGAAAGTGAGCGCAGGGCGTGCGCTCAAGGCCCGAAACGCCAGTAAGAGTAGCATCAACATTGCATGGGAGATGGAAGAATACAATGAATCAAACACAGAACAAAGCCTCCGCTACAAAAAATAGCGGCTTTGGCCGCCTGCTCGTCGTTATCTACGGCGTCTTTACCCTATCGGCGGGGGCTCGGGCCCTTTACCAGGTTATCCGCAAGTTCGATGAAGCCCCGCTGTCTATCAGTCTTTCAGCGCTCTCAGCCCTCATCTACCTTGTTGCTACTATCGCTCTGGCTAAGAAGGAGGAGGGGGCCTGGAAAATTTCCCTGGCTGCCGTCAGCATCGAAATGGCGGGGGTGCTCCTCATCGGCATCTTCTCCTGCCTGCAACCCCAGCACTTTGAGCTAGCCTCCGTCTGGTCCCACTTCGGCTCCGGCTACGGCTACATCCCCCTCATCCTGCCCATGGTAGGCCTCTGGTGGCTCAACAAAACCCGCCCCACCCGCACCCGTTAACCACCGGCGTCCGCCTGCCCTCAGCAGAAGGCCCCAAATACGCGTAGTATAGACACGAAGCAACCCAACCGAGGAGCACAGTGAAGCGCTTTACCGATCTCGCCCAGATCCCCGCCGACTTCGGCCCCACCGTGGTCACCATCGGCAACTTTGATGGCGTGCACATCGGCCACCAAAAAGTGCTCTCCACCCTGGTCAACACCGCTAAAGTGCACGGTCTTTCCTCCGTCGCCGTCTCCTTCGACCCCCACCCCGCCCGCGTTCACGGCCCTGCCGGGGTACACATCGAAATCATGGGGCAGGACGGCCGCCAAAAAATCCTCGCTGACCTCGGCGTCGACTACTACCTACTGCTGCACTACAGCCTTGCCTTCGCCGCCCAAACCCCCGAAGAATTCGTCAAACGAACTTTCGTTGATGCCCTCAACGCCAAATTCGTGGTCATAGGCGATGACGTCCGTTTCGGCACCAACAACTCCGGTGACCTCAATACCATGAAGGAACTCAGCCAAAAATACGGCTTTGAGGTACTCGTTGTTGAAGACCTGCTCGCCCACGATGACCGCCGCTGCTCATCAACTTCCATCCGGCAGTTGCTCGCCGAAGGGCGGGTGCGCGATGCCGCCTCTATTCTGGGCCGCAACCACTACATGAGCGGCGAAGTTGTGCACGGTGCTGCCCGCGGCCGCGAACTCGGCTTCCCCACAGCCAACATGGACGTCGATTCCGTCGGCCTCGTCCCTGGCGACGGTGTGTACGCAGGCTGGCTGATTGACGAGGCCGGAACCCGCCACCCCGTTGCCGTTTCGGTGGGAACCAACCCCACCTTCGAAGGCATCACCACCCGCCAGGTCGAAGCTCACGTAATCGGCCGCCCCGAAGAGAAGGTAGAAGACTTCAACCTCTACGGGCAGCACGTCACCCTAGAATTCGTGGATTACCTGCGCGGCATGGTCGCCTACACCGGCGTCGAAGCGCTGATTGAGCAGATACACGCCGACGTTGAACAGGCCAAGACCATTCTTGGTATCGGCTAGAGAACATACAAAAAGTTCCCGGGATAAGAGCTCTTATTCCGGGAACTTTTTATGTGCGAGCGCGAGCCTGCTGCGCCCAGATACTACATCTCTTCGTGGGTATTCGGGTCAAACCCGCGGCCCACACCTGCTTCGAGTGCATCGATGCGGGCGATCTGGTCGTCGGTGAGTTCCCAGTCGAAGACTGCCAGGTTTTCTTCCATGCGCAGGGTGTTGGAGCTCTTGGGCAGGGGTACCAGGTTCTTCTGGATCTCCCAGCGCAGTATCACCTGGGCTACGGTTTTGCCGGTTTCGGCGGCGATGGTTTCGAGGGCGGCTTCCTTGAGCAGGTCGGTTTTGCGGCCCAGGGGTGACCAGCACTGGGTGAGAATGGCGTGGTCGAGGTTGTAGGCTGCCCAGTCCTGTTTCTGGGAGTAGGGGTGCAGCTCGATCTGGTTGATGGCGGGGGTTACGCCGGTTTCTTCAATCAGACGGTCGATGTGCTCGGGCAGGAAGTTAGAGACGCCGATAGACTTGACCAGCCCCTCTTCCTGGGCCTTAATCAAAGCCCGCCAGGTGTCGACGTAGAGCCCCTGGGAGGGGTTGGGCCAGTGAATCAGGTAGGCGTCGAGGTAGTCAAAACCCATACGGCTCAGGGTGCCTTCGAGGGAGCGGAGGGCAGGCTCGTAGCCGTGGTCGCGCCCCGGCAGTTTGGACTGCACGAAGATTTCATCGCGTGCAGTGCCTGAGCGCAGGACGCCGCGGGCAACACCCACCTCGTTCTCGTAGTTCACCGCGGTGTCAATGAGGCGGTAGCCGCGGGCGATGGCCTCAGAGACGGCGACCTCGGCGTTTACGTTGTTGAGCGGGTAGGTGCCTAAGCCCAGGGGCGGGATTGAGGTGCCGTCGCGCAGGGTATGGTTTTGCATTGGTTTTCCTCTCGGGTGGAGCGGGGCGGACGCGGGTTAGCGGCTGAGCAGGTCAAGCACCAGGGTAGCGCTTCGTTCGGCCACGATGGGGGCGTCCATATGGAAGTCCTGGTCGGCGGCCGGGCCGCAGAGGTCAGAGATACCGCGTACCGCGATGAAGGGCAGGGAACGGCTGGAGCTAATCTGAGCCAGGGCGGTGGTTTCCATGTCGGTAGAAAGCGCCTGGGGGAAGAGCTGGCGGGTGTCTTTGACATTGTGGGCGGTAACAAAAGACCCGCCGGCTAGCATCTGCCCGAAGAGGACGCTACCTTCACCGGTGTAGGCCGCTGCGGCAGCGCGGGCCTTCTCAACCAGCACCGGGTCGGTGGCGTAGGTTGCGGGCATGCCGGGAACCTGCCCGAACTCGTAGCCGAAGGCGGTGGCGTCCGAGTCCGTGTAAGTGTAGTCGGTGCCGATAGCTAGGTCGCCCACATTCACGTCGGCGCGCAGGCCGCCGGCGGTACCGGCAGACACAATGACGCGCGGGGTGGGCACCAGCGCCAGGGCAACAGAAAGGGCCGTGGCGGCATTAACCAGGCCAATCTTTGAGCGCACCAGCAGAATCTTCAGCTCGTCAGTGCCGGTGGCAAGCACCCGGGGGTAGAAGAGGGTCTCGCCCAGGGCGTAGGCCTCACCGACCGGTTCGGTCTTAGTGAGGAAGGGGGCAGCCTCTTCGTCCATGGCTACCTGCACGATAGCGGCGTTATCAAAACCGCCGGGAAGAGCAAAAGCCGACACTAGGCCATCACCTGCTCCCACTCGTCCTTCTTCTCGAGGAAAGCACGAACCGCAGCCTGGGCCTCGTCGAGGGAGTGGTTAGCACCCCAACCGCACTGAACCTCGTTAGCGGCCGGAACCTCATCGGCCTCTAGCAGGTCATTCATCGTAGCCTCAAGAATCTGTATAAAATCGGCAGGCTCAACACCCAGGGTCAGAGCGTAGAAACCGGTCTGGCAGCCCATAGGGGAGAAGTCAATCAGAGCGTCGGTGTGATTGCGCATGTGGTGGGCGGTCATGTGCTCAATCGAGTGAACCGCCTTCATGCCCAGATGCCCCTTGTTGGGCTGGGTGAAACGCACATCGTACTTAATCAGGACGTCCCCACCCGGCAGGGTCTTACGATCAGCTACGCGCACGTAGGGCGCCGCCACAGCGGTATGATCCAGGTCGAAAGACTCAACGTTAGTCTTCTGCTTCTCAAAATTCTCAGTGATTTGCATGCTTACTATTCTCCCAGGCTCAGGGCACAAGCGCTAGCTGCGGAGTAATCTACTCACTGTAGGCATATTCAGCAGGTTATGCAGGCTCGTGCACTGCAGGTTGCACAGGCTCACGCTCGCTACCGACCCTCTCGTCTGGTTCGCTAGCGCTCACGAGACGATTTACGCCAGCCCCGAGCCAACAGCTTCGCTGTGAGCCTGCTTCACCTGCTCAATAAACCCAACAAAACTGTGGAGTGTAAACCATGAACGTACTGATTCCCACCGCTGCTGCCTCAGCCGGCCTGATGGGCGGCTACAAGGTTGCCCGTGTTACTAACGTCCGCGCCCTGGGCGGGGTCGCCCTAGCCGCTGGCGGCGCTGTTGCCTTTGCCGGCTGGAAGAAGAACGCCGGAACTGGCACCGCTGCCGCCCTCACCGCCGTCTACCTCGGTGCCTTCGGCTACTCTCATGCCCTGCACAAGAAGATTGGCCCCTGGCCCGCTGTGTGCGCCGTTACCGGTGCCACCGCGCTCGCCTCTCTGGCCTTCGGACGCGAAAAGAAATAGCAAGGGGAGCCCTCCCGGCCGGCTTGACCAGGTTTGTACCACGCCCTGCCCGCAAACGGTACTAAAAATGGGCCGCGCGTGGTACAAACTGTTGTTGCGGGCAGGGCTAATAAAGCGAAGCAGGTGAGCAAGCTACCACCGGGGCCTCTCTTCCCGGTGGCTGGCTTGTGCTGTAGAGTTGACTGTGCATGTGACTGCAGTCCGTGGCAGTTACCTGCAGCGGGAAAGCCGCCCACCGGCGTCCTTGCCCCTCAACCCGGCAGCAAAAATGTTGACCGGGCCGCACACGGCACTAACTCTAGGAGTTAACCCATGGCTCTTGATCCCAAGATCAAGCAGGAAATCATGAAGGAATACGCAACCCACGAAGGTGACACCGGTTCACCCGAGGTTCAGGTTGCAGTTCTGACTCGTCGTATCACCGACCTGACCGAGCACCTCAAGTTCCACAAGCACGACCACCACTCACGTCGTGGTCTGATGATTCTCGTTGGTCGCCGCCGCAACCTGCTCGGCTACCTCAAGAGCGTCGACATCGAGCGTTACCGCGCCCTCATCGAGCGTCTCGGTATCCGCCGATAACACAAGGTTTGTGAGCGTGAGGGCGACACCGCAACCCGCGCGTCCGGCTTAATAGCCGGACGCCGCTGGTCGAGGGTGACGCCCTCACCCACACCTACCACCCACAGAATAGAAATAAGTCGCCGCGTGCTTTGACGGTCCTCGGTAGCGGTTTACAGAAAGCCCCATCGGCGGGGTCTGTGAACCTCAATCGATGACCGAAGGCGCGGCGCAGACAACAGAAATGGAGGAACCTTGGAAGGTCCCGAAATTCAGTTTGCAGAAGCAATCATTGACAATGGCAAGTTCGGTAAGCGCGTAGTACGTTTCGAAACCGGCCGCCTCGCCAAGCAGGCCGCAGGCTCTGCCCTGGTTACCATCGACGACGACACCACCCTGCTCTCAGCCACCGCTATCGGCAAGAGCCCCCGTGACGGCTTCGACTTCTTCCCCCTGACCGTCGACGTTGAAGAGCGCATGTACGCAGCCGGTAAGATCCCCGGCTCCTTCTTCCGCCGTGAAGGCCGCCCCTCAACCGAAGCGATTCTGGCTGCCCGTCTGATCGACCGCCCCCTGCGTCCTGCCTTCAAGAAGGGCATCCGCAACGAGGTGCAGGTCGTCATCACCGTGCTCACCATTGAGCCCGACGAAATCTACAACACCGTAGCAATCAACGCAGCGTCCTGCTCCACCACCCTCTCCGGTGCCCCCTTCGCAGGCCCCGTTGGCGGTGTGCGTGTTGCTCTGATCGACGGCCAGTGGGTTGCCTTCCCCAAGCACTCCCAGCTTGAGAACGCTGTCTTCGATATGGCTGTTGCCGGTCGCGTTGTGACCAAGGCTGACGGCACCGAAGACATCGCCATCATGATGGTTGAGGCTGAAGCTACCGATAACTCCTGGAAGCTCATCAAGGAAGACGGCGCAACCGTACCGACCGAAGAAGTTGTTGCTGAGGGCCTCGAAGCGGCTAAGCCCTTCATCGCTGCCCTCTGCAAGGCCCAGGCTGACCTGGCTAAGCGCGCTGGCAAGCCCGCTCTGGAGCTGCCCATCTTCGGTAAGCGTGCCGGAGAAATCGATGAAGCCGTCAAGGCTTTTGAACCCAAGATCGTTGAGGTCTACTCCATTGCCGGTAAGCAGGACCGCGAAACCGCGTCCGCTGACCTGCAGCAGGAAATCGTAGAGTCCCTCGCCGGTGAAGGTCAGGAATTCGAAGGCCGCGAGGACGAAGTCAACGCAGCTTTCAACGCCCTGACCAAGCACGTTGTGCGTCAGCGCATCCTCACTGACCAGGTCCGTATCGACGGCCGCGGCCTGACCGACATCCGTCAGCTCACCGCTGAGGTTGAGGTACTGCCCCGCGTCCATGGATCTGCCATCTTCGAGCGTGGCGAAACCCAGATTATGGGCGTCACCACCCTGAACATGCTCAAGATGGAGCAGCAGCTGGACTCCCTCTACCCGGTCAAGTCCAAGCGCTACATCCACCACTACAACTTCCCTCCCTACTCAACCGGCGAAACCGGTCGTGTGGGATCACCCAAGCGTCGCGAAATCGGCCACGGTGCTCTCGCTGAGCGCGCCCTGACCCCGGTTCTGCCCTCACGCGAGGAGTTCCCCTACGCTATCCGCCAGGTCTCTGAGGCTCTGGGCTCCAACGGTTCTACCTCCATGGGTTCCGTGTGTGCCTCCACCCTCTCCCTGCTGAACGCCGGTGTGCCCCTGCGCGCACCCGTCGCCGGTATTGCTATGGGTCTTGTCTCTGACGAGGTCAACGGCGAAACACGCTACGCAGCCCTCACCGATATTCTCGGTGCTGAGGACGCCCTGGGCGATATGGACTTCAAGGTCGCAGGTACCTCTGAGTTCGTGACCGCTATCCAGCTGGACACCAAGCTCGACGGCATTCCCGCCTCCGTTCTGGCCGGCGCCCTGACCCAGGCCCGTGAAGCTCGCCTGCACATCCTCGAGGTCATCAACGCAGCTATCGACGCACCCGACGAGATGAGCGACTACGCACCCCGCGTGATTTCCGTCCAGGTTCCCGTCGCCAAGATCGGTGAGGTCATCGGCCCCAAGGGCAAGATGATCAACCAGATCCAGGAAGACACCGGCACCGACATTTCCATCGAGGACGACGGCACCGTCTACATCGGCGCAACCGACGGCCCCTCGGCCGAAGCAGCACGCGCAGCAATCAACGCGATTGCTAACCCGCAGATTCCCGAGGTCGGCGAACGCTACCTGGGTACCGTCGTAAAGACCACCACCTTCGGTGCCTTCGTCTCACTGACCCCCGGCAAGGACGGCCTGCTGCACATCTCCGAGCTGCGCAAGCTCAACGACGGCAAGCGCGTGGACGACGTTGAGGACGTCGTCGGCGTAGGCCAGAAGGTTCAGGTTGAGATTTCCAAGATTGATGATCGCGGCAAACTTTCACTGGTTCCTGTGGTCGATGAACGAGGGTAAGGGTAGCTCATCCGATACCGTGTAGTAGATAGCGTAGGATTCCCTACGCTATCTATTTTTGTAAGTCAGATGTGTCGTTAAAAACTGAATTTTTTTATTGAGAGAAAAAACACCTAAAATTCTTTAGGTTGTATAGAGCCTTGTCAGCATGAGTAAATGGCGGATTTATGGATATTCTTTTGTTTTTTTTGGGGGGGGGGG
>NZ_SPQC01000020.1 GCF_004569295.1 Rothia nasimurium | reverse complement strand
CTCCCGGCCCCTGAATCAGAGCGGTTTCACGTAGGCTGACACCGCGGAACTTCACCCGCATGGGCAGAGCCACTACACGGGTTGCCGACAAGATTTCTTCAAGCGGAGGCAGGGAAATATTAAGGGGCAGGGCGCTAGCTGTCATACCTTCTAATCTACTCTTCTACCGCTTCTGCGGGGCTGTGTGCAGGTGCTCGCGCAACATTAGGGGTTCTCTCAGGAAAGTCCCATGTGAGTTTGTCACAATAGCAGTGCAGGCTGAGCCTGTCAGCTCCTAGCAGGGTCTAGGGCTGAAATAGCAGGCAGGGGTTGGTAGGCTCGTTGAGGTGTCTACACGCGGCAGAAAGGTCTTTGGCGATAACTGTGAGTTTTGAAAAGCGCGATTCTAACGCTGTTTCTGGCACACCCGACGATGCCACCGAGGTGCTAACGCCCCAGGCCTACGACGACCGCACGGTCGCTCTGCCGGTGAGCCCCGGTGAAGACGCTACCGAGGTGCTTCCCGCTTCTCAGGCCCGCGCCGCTTTTACGGACGATGACGCCACCGTGGTGCTCCCTGCCTCTGTACGGTCGCAGTCTGCCCAGCTGCACCCGGTGACTCAGCCACTGACTAGGACCGTGTCCGCTCCCTCGGCTGACCCCGACCGCACCCAGCTTTTAGAGGCCCAGCCTGCCGTGCCTTCTGCACCCCAGGGTGAGGCCATCAAAGCTAAGTTGCAGGCCGGTCCCGCCAGCGGGCTGGCAGCAGCTAAGACCGGTTTTGCCGCCGCGCAGGCAGCGGCCCAGGAGGCAGCCAGCCGGGTAAAAAAGGAGCGTGCCGCCCGCGCCGCTACCAAGGCCCGTGCCCAGGCCGCGGCCCCGCGTCCGGACGCCGTCAGCGCCCACCGGGCCCCACAGGCCGCCTACAGCGCCCCCGCCTCTGCTAGGCAAGGACGGCCTGCCCCCGGCTGCCCTGCCCAAAATTATCGTGCCCCGGGGCAGCAGGCTCCGGGCTACGGCCGAACCCCCTATGGTAGCCAGGCTCACTCTGGCGAAGATTCCCCCTCGGGCCGTCTGCATATGCTCACCCCCTCGCATATTAGGCAGACCCGCCCCTCCCTCTGGACCCTGATTCAGCACTTCTTTGCGGCAGGCACCCTTTTCTGCCTTCTGGTGGCGGCCTTTATTTTCTTTATTACAACGCCAACCGGCCAGGAGCTCGACGAGATTTCCTTCCAGGAGTTCTCCTACCAGTTCATGACCTATACCGAGCAGACCTCTACTCTGCTTGACTTCATCCCCACCGCCGCCGGTATTACCGCGGCTATCGGTATTCTCTTTGTGCTGCTGTGGAAGCACCGCTTTGTGCCTGCCCTGGTAGGTGTGGCCATTGCCGCCGGTGCTAATCTCACCACCCAGCTGCTGAAGAACTACATCATCGTCAAGCCCAACCTGGGTATTCAGGAGGCCCTGGGCAACTCAGCGCCGTCCGGCCACACGACTTTCGCGGCTGCTGCGGGCCTGGCCCTCTTCCTGGCCTCCCCCAAGCGTTTCCGTCCCACTGTGGCCCTGATCAGCATGGTCTTTACGGTAGCGGCAGGCTATTCCACCGTAGTCAACGGCTGGCACCGCCCAGCCGATGTGGTCACAGCTATTCTGGTCACCGGTCTCTGGGGTGTGCTGGGGCTCGTGATTCTGCGCTTCATGCGCTCAGAGGAACTTGATATGAGCGATACCCAGCGGTCAGGGCTGATTCTGGTTCCTCTGCTTTCTATCTCAGGGTTCTTCTCGGGTTTCTGCGCTCTGGCCCTCTACTGGGTCACCTACACCAACCCGATTCCCGGCTCTGCCTTTATGGCAGCGATCTGCCTCATCGGGGCGGTAGCGGCCCTGACTACCAGCACCCAGGTCGCCCTGCTGCGCCCCCAGAACAAGAAGCGCAGCGCCTACCGGAAGGTCTGGGCCTACTAGGCCCTCAGGGCCTTTAGCCCTGACCCAGGGTAATGGGGCCGGTGAGGCCGGACGCGGCGTCCCCCTCGAAGGTGACGGTTGAGAGCCCCTGCCCCTCAGCCTCACAGGCTTCAAGCTTCATCAGGCGGTCAAGCAGAATACGGGTGGACCCGCCCGAATAGGGTAGCTGGTACATGGAGGCTGTAGTGGCCCCCTTGACCTTCTTCAGGGCGGAGTCAGCAATTTTCTGAACGGCATCTTCCATGGTGTCGGCCATACGCTCGATAAAGGTGCTCTCCACCGGGGTGCCGTGCCCGGGAACGAAGATACGGTAGCGGTCGAGCCCTGCCAGGGTGCGTAGGGTGCTGACCCACAGTTCGGGGTAGGAGTCGTCGAAGGCAGGGTCTGAGCCCTGCTCGATGATGTCACCGGCAAACAGGACGTCGTCTACGCCTACCAGCACGTCCCCGTCAGTATGGGCTAGGCCCAGGTACATGAGGGTCACGGCCCGCTGGCCTAGCTCTACGCGGGTAAAGGCCGGGCGGGTGCCGTCACCGGGCAGGAAGCGGGTGGGCACCACAAGCTCGGTGTTGGGGCCAGCCTGGTGAGCCATCTCGGGTTCTAGCACCTCAACATAAAGACGCTGGCGGTCGCCGTAGCTTTCGATAGCGCGGGCTGCGCGGGGGTGGGCCCAGATATCGGTGACCCCGTCGGCGGCGAACACAGCATTGCCCATAAAGCGGTCGAAGTGCGCGTGGGTGTTGACCGCGACCAAGGGGAGGTCGGTGACCCGGCGGACCGCTCTTAGAATCTCAGCGCCCTGACGAGGCCCGGCACCGGTATCAATCACCATAGCCTTCTCTACGCCCACAATCAGGCCGGAGTTAAGACGGTAGTTATCCGTTGAGATCTGATAGATACCATCGGCAATTTCAAGAGTTCTAGCCATACTCTCTAAGGTACTGGACTCAGGCAGGTGAGCAGCCTGTTTAAACCCCACTTGCGGGGTTATTTCTTGCCACACTGCACTTTTTGACAGCTCTCTGCCTACTCAGCGCAACCTTCTGTCATATTGCAGAAGCCTGTGAGCTACTAGACTAGAGGGGTGATGTCTTCTACTTCCTCCCCCGCTTCGCCCCCGTCCGCTCCCCTGCCCTGCGGCCGCTATGCGCCTTCCCCTTCCGGTGACCTGCACCTAGGTAACCTGCGTACCGCTCTGCTGGCCTGGATGATGGCCCGTACCGCGGGAGACCGGTTTGTGATGCGGGTGGAGGATTTAGACCGGGTCAAGAAGGGGGCGGCAGAGCGTCAGCTGGCCGACCTTGCCGCCCTGGGCATCGACTGGGATGGAGAGGCGCTCTACCAGTCCACCCGCCTAGATGCCTACGCGAACGCCCTGATCCGCCTGCGCGAGGCAGGGCTGGTCTACGAGTGCTACTGCACCCGCAAAGAAATTCAGGAGGCCTCCAGCGCCCCGCACGGCGCCCCCGGCGCCTACCCCGGCACCTGCCGCAACCTTACCGAGGCTGAACGGGCCGAGCGCAGGCAGCTGAGGCCGGCGTCCTTGCGCCTCAAAGCCCAGGTGAGCGAATGGACTGTCACCGACCGTTTCGCCGGGGAATACACCGACGCGGTCGACGACTTTGTGCTGGTGCGGGCCGACGGGGTCTACGCCTACAACCTGGTATGTGTGGTTGATGACGACTACCAGGGGGTCACCGAGGTGGTGCGCGGCGACGATCTGCTGCCCTCGGCTCCCCGCCAGGCCTATCTAGCTCACCTATTGGGGTTGCAGGTGCCCACCTACGCCCATGTCCCCCTGGCCCTTAATGCTGAAGGCAAGCGCCTGGCTAAACGGGACGGGGCCGTGACTCTCGCGGAGCTCACCGCTGCCGGGGTCAGCACCGACCACATCATGCGCATGATTGCTGCCTCTATTCCGTTGCCCCCGGTCACCGGGGCGAGCGCGGGCGAGAAGGGCCCCCACCTGCCCGAAACGGCTGCTGAGATGCTCTCTGTCTTTAGCCCCGACCGTATCAAACAGGCCCCCTGGACGGTGGTAGACCCACTGCTTGAAAGCACCTGCGCGCCCTGATTGCCGCTGTGGTCCTGTGGGCGCTGGTACGCCCTAACCCTCTTGCCCTGAGGCGGCGAGACCTTCCCCAGGTACTGGTCTACGGGCTGGCTACACTATCTTCTCGGCCCGCATGGGCTCAGCGTCCGCCGCGACCAGCGGCCTGCGCGGCACCACCATGTCCCTGGCTTTTTCGGCGCTCATCCAGCTTCCCCTATCGGTGCCCGCCATGGTGGGGCTAGACGCGGACGCCTGGTTCAAGCTGGCTCTCTCCGCCATCGTGGGCGTAGCCCTTGCCTATTCTGCCGATAACATCGCCGGGCAGCTTACCAGCGCCACCGTCATCGGGGTACTTTTCTCCATCGACCCTGTGGTAGGGGCCATCGTGGGTACCTTCATGCTGGGTGAGGTACTCTCTGCCTGGTCTTACCTGGGCATTGTGCTCATCGCCGCCTCCGGCGCCTACATCGTCTGGCGCACCAACAGGTCAGCCATCGCGGTAACTCTGCACACGTCGGCCCTACCCGTGATAGACCCTCGCGCTCAGGGGCACTCTTAAGAAAAGCTCACCGGTTTTGTAGGCAGATTCTAAATAGCTTCAGGCGGGGAGATAGTGTCACCCAGACCCTCAGGGTGTAAGCTAACCCACAGACCAAAACGTATGCTTCAGCAAATACCTCAAGTAATCTAAACAAGATACTTTAGAGAAACTGCACAAAAGGGAAGGTGCGCCGACGCACCCACCCCAACCCGCACGTCCTTGCCCACAACCCAAGGGGAGCTCATGAGCAACACCACCTACCAGCTGATAGCCCTGGCTATCTACTTCGCCGCCATGGTCGGCATCGGCATCTGGGCCAAGTCCAAGAACAACAACCTCGACGACTACGTGCTCGGCGGGCGCTCTCTCTCACCCACCGCAGCGGCCCTGTCAGCGGGTGCCTCGGACATGTCGGGCTGGCTCCTCATGGGCCTACCCGGCGCCCTCTACATCACCGGCCTGGCTGAAGCCTGGATTGCTATCGGCCTAACTGCCGGCGCCTGGCTCAACTGGAAGTTCGTAGCCCCCCGCCTGCGCGCCTACACCGAGGTCTCCCGCAACTCGGTGACCGTCCCCTCCTTCTTCCACAACCGCCTGCGCGACCCCCGCGGTATCATCCGCATTTTTGCCGCCCTGGTCATCCTGATTTTCTTCACCTTCTACGTCTCTTCCGGCATGGTCGCCGGTGGCGTCTTCTTCCAGTCCTCCTTCGGCGGTAACTACCACACCGGCATGCTGCTGGTCGCCGGCATCACCGTTGCCTACACCCTCTTCGGCGGCTTCCTAGGTGCAACCTACACCGACGTCGTCCAGGGCCTGCTCATGCTCACCGCCCTCATCGTCCTGCCGATTATGGCCCTGGTTTACATCGGCGGCTTCTCCGGCCTTGAAACCACCATCGAGTCCGTCAACCCTAACGCCCTCTCCCTCTTTGCGGGCACCACCGTGCTGGGTATTCTTTCCTCAGCTGCCTGGGGTCTGGGCTACTTCGGCCAGCCCCACATCATCGTGCGCTTTATGGGTCTGCGCTCAGCCCAGGACGCCACTGCCGGCCGCCGCATCGGCATCACCTGGATGATCGCCACCCTGGTCGGTGCCATGAGCGCCGGTCTCATCGGCATCGCCTACTTTGCCCGCCACCCCGAAGCCACTCTGACCGACACCACCAATGCGGAGTCGGTCTTCCTGGATATGTCCCAGATTCTGCTCCACCCCCTACTGGCCGGGTTCGTGCTGGCAGCGGTGCTGGCGGCTATCATGTCGACCCTTTCCTCCCAGCTGATTGTCTGCTCCTCAGCCCTGGCCGAAGACCTCTACAAGCTCACCAGCGGCGGTAAGGAACTCTCAGACGCCAAGGGTCTCTGGCTGGGCCGCGCGGGCGTGCTAGTTATCTCTGTCATCGCAGGTCTGCTGGCCTGGAACCCCAATTCATCTGTGCTCTCCCTGGTCTCCTTCGCCTGGGCTGGCTTCGGCGCAGCCTTCGGCCCCATCGTGATTCTCTCCCTCTACTGGCGCAAGCTCACCGCACTTGGTGCCGTAGCGGGTATGGTGGCAGGCACCGTCACTGTCTTCATCTGGGGCTACAACGAAGTGCTCTCAGGCTACATGTACGAGATTGTGCCCGGCTTCCTGGTCAACCTGCTCTTTGCCTATCTGGTGTCGGTTGCCACCTACAAGGGTGACTCCGCCACCGCCCGCGAAATCAACGAAGAGTTCGACCGCGCCGTGGAGCTCTCCCGCTAGGGGTAGCGTCCGCTAAATGTCGTCGAAAGTTTCATCTGCGCGTGCATTGAACGCGCAGATGAAACTTTCAATTACATACAAGGAACCAGCCCGGGGCACCCCTGGGTAGACTGGTGGCTATGACTAACGAACTGCCTGCCAAGGTTTCTGACATTTTCGACCCCCACCAGTGGCGCCTGGTTGAGGGCTTTGAAGACCTGACCGACATCACCTACCACCGCCAGGTGGAACGCAACGAGGCCGGTGAGATTCTGCGAGATCTGCCAACCGTCCGTATCGCTTTTGACCGGCCCGAGGTGCGCAACGCCTTCCGTCCGCACACCGTCGATGAGCTCTACCGGGTGCTGGATCACGCCCGCATGACTTCCAACGTGGGCACCGTGCTGCTGACCGGCAACGGCCCCTCTGCCAAGGACGGCGGCTGGGCCTTCTGCTCCGGCGGCGACCAGCGCATTCGCGGCCGCGACGGCTACCGCTACGCCGAGGGTGAGACCCACGATTCGATTGACCCGGCCTGCGCAGGCCGCCTGCACATTCTGGAGGTGCAGCGCCTGATTCGCACCATGCCCAAGGTAGTCATCGCCCTGGTCTCGGGCTGGGCAGCCGGTGGCGGCCACTCCCTACACGTGGTGGCCGACCTGACCATTGCCTCTGAGGAGTATGGCAAGTTCAAGCAGACCGATGCAACCGTGGGGTCCTTTGATGCCGGCTACGGCTCTGCCTTACTGGCCCGCCAGGTGGGCCAGAAGTTTGCCCGCGAGATTTTCTTCCTGGCTAAGGAGTACGACGCTCAGCGCATGTACGAGATGGGCGCTGTGAATGACGTGGTGCCCCACGCCGAGCTGGAGACCAAGGGCCTGGAGTACGCAGCCCACATTGCCCGCCAGTCTCCCCAGGCGATTCGCATGCTCAAGTTCGCTTTCAACCTTCCGGACGACGGCATGGTCGGCCAGCAGGTCTTTGCCGGCGAGGCCACCCGTATGGCCTACATGACCGACGAGGCCGTCGAGGGCCGCGACGCTTTCCTTGAGAAGCGCGACCCCAACTGGGAGAACTACCCCTACTACTTCTAGCCGCCCACCGGCGTCCGCGCGCCCAGCTCAGAGCCGCGCAGGCTAAGTGCCCACCAGACTCTCGTACTGCCCACAGGGAAGGTGGGCAGTACGAGAGTCTGGTGGGCATCTGTTGGGGTCTTGCCCCATAGACGCTCCACAACGAATTGCGTATGCCTCTTCAGTATTCGCTCTGCTGCGATGGTTTAGAGTTGATACACAGTCACCATTACCACGCACTTTCTTCGAAGAGTTCCATATCAACCGCCCCTCGCTCACCCAAAAACCTACGAAGCGATATACAAGCCCTCCGAGAAATCGCCGTCACCCTCGTCATCGCCAACCACTTCTGGCCGAACTTCATCACCGGCGGATATATCGGGGTAGATATATTCTTCGTTATCTCGGGCTACCTCATCACGCTTCATCTTCTCAAAGAGCTCAGACAACGCAATACCGTCAGTTTTAAACACTTTTACGCGAACCGGGCTCGACGTCTGCTCCCAGCCGCGGTTTTCGTCGGTGCAGTTTCTTTTATCACAACGCTGGCACTTGCACCTGTAAGTTATTGGGGTCGCACCGCTTGGGACTTCTTTGCAGATTGGTAGCAAGTACAGTCATGGTTAGGCTCCCTTGTCGGTGTTACCTGTGGCATTCTCGCCCAGGCCCAGGCGCTTACGAATCACCCGAATCTCGGTCTTATTTTTCTTGTGAAACCCCAGCAGCACTACGAAGAAGAGCACCAGCAGGGCCAGGTACAGTAACAAAAGCGCGATTTCAACGCCGGTTACCTCAAGCATGGGATGGCTCCTATCTCGACCTTGAGAAGCAGAAGGTGTCACCCACAAGATTACCAAGTAGGCGTACTAACTGGCAATTATCACCAGGCGTAGACTAAAAAGAGCCATGACACTAGATTCCTTCATACCTCTCCCCTCACCCGCCCTGCCCGGGCCGGGAAGCGCCGTCCGTGTCGGAGCAGATCAGCCCGCCAGCCCCGCCCAGCAGGTTACCGAAGCCCTGCACACTTTCAGCACCCGCTTTGCAGAGCTAGAGAGAGGGCAGGACGCCCCCGCCCTGGTGGTCACGACCAGCGGCTCCACCGGCGCCCCCAAGCAGACGGTACTCGCGTCTTCGGCGCTACGTGCGTCGGCTCAGGGCACAGAAACAGCTACCGGGATAAACAGCGCCCAGTGGCTCCTGGCTCTGCCCCTGCAGTACGTTGCCGGGGCGCAGGTAGTGGCCAGGTCTGCCCTGGCAGGTACCACCCCCGTCCTGACCGATTCAGTCAGCGAGGGTACCCGCTTCACGGCTCAGGATTTCGTCAGCTCCGCTGAAAAGCTCTCAGTCCCGCACCGGCTGGTCTCCCTGGTACCCACCCAGCTACACCGCCTGCTCGAAACTCCGGAGGGCTCCCTCCACGAAGAAACCCTCGCTGCCCTGCGCTCTTTCTCCGCAATTCTGCTGGGCGGGGCGCCGGCCAGCGCCGACCTCATCGCGACCGCCCGCGCCCTGGAGCTCCCTGTAGTGCGCACCTACGGGTCGGCTGAAACCGCCGGGGGTTGTGTCTACGAGGGCAAGCCGCTGCCGGGCGTCCGCGTGCAGATAGAAGCCGATGCCGCCGACCCGCAAGCCCCCGGGCGCATCTGGCTGGGCGGGCCAACCATTGCCATCGGCTACGCCAAGGACCCGCAGCGCACCGCCGCCCACTTCTTTGTAGACGGTCAGGGAACCCGCTGGTACCGCACCGACGATCTGGGCACCCTTGACTCGCATACCGGAACCCTCACCGTAGCGGGCCGCGCCGACGACGTGCTGATTTCCGGCGGTATCAAAACCAGCGCGGCAGCCGTAGCTACCGCCCTCGAAAGCCACCCGACCGTGCGTGAGGCCCTGGTGGCAGGCCTTCCAGATGCCCGCTGGGGTACCGCTATCGCCGCCGCCGTCACCCTGGTGGTAAGCAACAGCGCATGCGCTTCTGAGCTTGCGGACGCCCTCCCCCAGCTGGTGGCAGAAAAGCTGGGAGCAGCGTCCGCCCCCAAACTCGTTGAGGTGCTCCCTGAGCTGCCGACTCTGCCCACCGGCAAGCCTGACCGGCGGGCCGTCCAGGCGCTCCTTGCAAAAGCCTGGAAAGCCCAGTTAGCAAATCGGGATAGGTCACGCGACCACTAGCGGGCGCCCACCACTAAAAAGTGAGAAAATGGTGTGTATTTGTGGCGTAGCGACGCCACATCGAAACTTGGGTTGATAAGGAGCACAACAGTGGCAACGGTTGCACAGTGGATTGAAGGGGCGCGTCTGCGCACGCTCCCCTTGGCGGCAGCTCCTATCATTGCTGGTTCTGCGGCCGCCTACGAGGTGCACCAGTTCAAACCCGGCCGCGCCCTACTGGCCTTTCTCGTGGCCTTCTTCCTGCAGGTAGGCGTCAACTACGCCAACGACTACTCCGATGGAATTAAGGGCACGGACGAGGTCCGCGTGGGCCCCCTGCGCCTGGTCGGCTCGGGCGTAGCCAAGCCCTCCCACGTGAAAATGGCTGCCTTTATCTGCTTCGGGCTGGCCGGTTTGAGCGGGCTGGCCCTGATTATGCTCTCGCAGCAGTGGTGGTTCCTGGCCATCGGCGCCTCGGCTGTGCTGGCTGCCTGGGGCTACACCGGCGGCAAGCACCCCTACGGCTACATGGGCCTGGGCGATGTTTTCGTCTTTATCTACTTTGGCCTGGTCGCCACCCTAGGCACCATGTTTACCCAGAGCAACCAGCTGACCCTGAGCTCCTGGGTCTTCGCTGTAGCCCTGGGGCTTTTCTCCTGTGCCCTGCTGATGGCTAATAACGTACGCGATATTCCCACCGACATTGATGCGGGTAAGAAAACCCTGGCGGTACGTCTGGGCGACCGAGCTTCGCGCATCACCTACGCCGTAGAGATGGGCCTGGGTCTGGCTCTGACCGCCCTGCTGGTTCCGCAGAACCCCTGGTACACCCTGGCCTTTATTCTGATTGGGCCGGTCGTTCATTCGGCCCTGGTGGTGCTCTCGGGCGCCCTGGGCCGCGACCTGATTCCGGTGCTTAAGCAGGCTGGCATCATTGCCCTGATTTATTCACTGCTCATTGCCCTCGCGGTAGCCCTGCACCCGCTTGAAATCTTTGCTGAGCGGGCCACCGTCTTTACCGGCTACTAAAGGCCCTGGCTGCGGCGGGCTGCTTCGTCCAGCTCGTCTTCAATCGCCTGGTTCTCGTCTTCAACGGTCGTTTTCTTGGGCTTGTTCTTGCGGCGGATTATCCGGTTAAAGTCGGCAGCTGCGGCGTCGTGCAGGCGGGGGAAGGCCAGGTAGCAGATGGCAAAGCCAATGAGCGCGCCGAAGATGATGGCCAGGATAAAGCCCACGCCAAAGTAGTAGGAGGCGAAGAAGGCGGCAGCTGAGAACAGCAGGCGGAGCAGGGAGTACTTCAGAAAATTCACCCCTCCATTCTACCCAACCCACTGCGGGCAAGGTCTGCACGGCGAGCGCCTGCTCAGCTGGCACGCTGTGAGCGCACAAAGCGGGGCGGGCGGGCCTGTTCATGGAAAAATGGGGGTATGGGTAGAGCTATTTTGATTATTGGCGGCGCCGCCCTCCTGCTGGGCGTGTGGATTTATTCGATTCTGGATGCTGCCCAGACCGACCGTTTGCGCGTTCGCACCCTGCCCAAGGGGGCCTGGCTTGCTGTGCTGGTGCTCTTTCCGCTGCTGGGGTCGATACTTTGGTTCTGGCTGGGGCGGCCGCGCGGGTCGCGCCACGGGTCTTTTGGGGCGCCTGTTGCTAAGCCGCCGGTAGCTCCCGATGATGACGCTGAGTTTTTGAAGTTCCTTGAGGCCCGGGCCCGGCGCGAGCGCCAGGACGCCGAGTGGCAGCAGCGCAAGAACCGTAAGGACGCCGGTGGGCAGGGCCCTGCCCCTGGCAAGCAGGCCCCCGGGCAGGGCGACGATGCTACCGGCCCCACAGACGATAAGGATCGCCCAGCGTCAGAATGAGCTGGACTGCGCTTTCGCCTGGCGGTAGGCCCGGTAGTGCCTTCTGGTTTCAAGTACACCCCCGATGACAATGACAACTAAGAGTGGCAGGCGCCAGGTCAAGCTAGCGTAGTCATCAGTCGTGTAAAGTCCGTAGCCCCATATACCGAATATTGCGAGCATAAGTAGGGAGTGCAGATAGAGACGGTAGGGCTTGACCTTCTTTTGTTCTGAGAGGGAACGGGCATAGGCTACCGGGTGGCCGAATTCTTCGAGGTAGCTACTTCCGGTGTTTTGGGTGTACTCCTGCACCCGGTTTATTTCTTCCTTTACTCGATTATCGCTGATATCTCCCCGAGCTCGGAGAGCCTGAACAAATGCATCCTTCCACTCAACGTTATCGCTGAAATCTACGCTAGAGGCATGGGCATAGTTGGACTCAGGCAGTAATCGGTGAGCTAGGTAGGCAAGGGCGAAGCTGGCAGCTCCTGCAACGGGTAACATCCACCATACTGAGTAACGCCCCGTATTCTCTGAGAACCATGCAAAGAGCAGGGCAAGGCAACAGGCTATAGCTCCAATAACGAGGCCAGTCAGCCCTATAGCAGCTACGAAACCAAAGCGGCGCTGAGACCTCTGGAAAGTGTACTGACTGCTGGATATCGCTAGCCCCAGCAGGATAATCCCTAGTAGCAGTCCCAGGTGGGCAGTATCAGGCCTATTGCTGGGCAATGCATACACCAGCATGAAGAAAATAGAAAATATCCCGCCTGCTGTCAGCCCATAGGTAATAACCGTTTTCAGGTTGAGAGGTTCGCTCTCTTCAAAGGCCTGGGTTCCCTTTTCCTTCCAGCCCGCTATTTTGCTGTAGGCCCACCCCTCTGGATTACCGTAGAGGTCCGTGGCGCTTTCGCCGCTTTCTGCAACCTGTCTAATGACGCGGTTGATAGTGCTTTCGCTGGTGAATGCTTTGACACCGTTCGTAGCGAGGGTCGCAAAGGCAGTTTGTACCCAGTCTTTGTCTGCCGGGTTGTCGCTGGCTTCTTCGATTGCGACGGTCAGGCGTTCGTAGGGGCTGCTTGTCATGTCTCCTCCTTGAGTCATGTTGAAACGGTTCGGGTGGGTTTAGGCTCCGAGGGCGCTAGTGAGCCGGGCCAGGGTGGCGCGCTCGTTGGCGAGCTGGCGGGCACCTGCGTCCGCCAGCCGGTACTGACGGCGGGCAGGGCCGTTCTCCCCTTCCGTCCAGCTGGTGGTGACGTACCCGGCTTCTTCGAGCTTGGAGAGGGCCGGGTAGAGGGAGCCGCCGCGCAGGCGTCCGTAGCCCATCTCTTCCAGGCGGGTAGCCAGGCCGTAGCCGTGCAGGTTTTCTTGAGCCAGGCAGGCTAGGACGGCGGTGGGTAGGGTTGCCCGCACCAGGGCCGGCGGGTAGGTGGTGGGGTTCATGAGCACCTCCTTCTGTACCTAAGTACAACATCTACCTAGATAGGTTTCAAGACTTTTGTCGATTATTACCGAATAACATCTACACAGAAGCCCCCGCACACAATGTGCGGGGGCTTTTTTGAACCTGTGGAAAAGCGTCAGCGATAAACCGGTTTACAGACCCGAGTAGGAGTGCAGGCCCGAGAAGTACACGTTGACCACGGTGAAGTTGAAGATGATGCAGAGGTAGCCTGCGATGGAGAGCCAGGCGCTGGGCGGGCCTGACCAGCCGCGGGTGGCGCGGGCGTGCAGGTAGGCTGCATAGACGACCCAGATGATGAAGGTCCAGACTTCCTTGGTGTCCCAGCCCCAGTAACGGCCCCAGGCTTTCTCGGCCCAGATGGCGCCGGCGCCCAGGGTGAAGGTCCACATGGCGAAGCCTACGGTGTTGAGGCGGAAGGAGAAGTTTTCGAGGGCGGTGGATGAGGGGATGAGGCGCATGAAGCCGAGGCGGGCCAGGGAGCTGTCGTTACCTTCGATGATGTGGCGTTCGCGGGAGGTTTGTACCAGCTGCAGGATTGCCATGGCGAAGGTGATGGTGAAGATAGCCGAGGCGAGCACTGCAATGGACACGTGGATGACCAGCCAGTAGGACTGCAGGGCGGGCACCAGCTGGCCTACGGGAGTGGGGTAGGCGATGGTGGCTGCGGTCATCATGGTCAGGGCGAGGCCAGAGACCAGGGTGCCTACAAAGCGCAGGTCGCGGAAGATGAGGAAGCCCAGGTAGACCCCTACGACGAGCAGGGCGCCGGTGGTGCAGAACTCGTACATGTTGCCCCAGGGCACGCGGTTAGCGGCGAAGGCGCGGGAGAGCACACCGGCTAGGTGGATGAGGCAGCCCAGGGCCAGGATGACCACACCGGCGCGGGCGGCGGGGCGGCGTTCGCCGGTGCCGTAGCGCATTTCTGAGTCGGCAACGTGGCCGGAGATTTTAGCGGCAGCTGACCGCTTGTAGCCCATGCCGCGGGCACCGGTGCCCTGTTCGGTACCGGTGATGCGGGCAGATCGGGCGTTCTTGACGGCTGCGCCCGCGCCCACGAGTTCCTTTTCAGGTTCGGGGGCGTTGGCTGCTTCTAGGCGCTTGGTGGTGCGGGAGTGGGAGGCGACGTCCCAGGCGAAGGCGACGAAGGCAACCATGTAGGTGATGGCTGCTAAGTACATGAAGAGTTCGCTCCAGCGGGCGAGCTCTATGTTGACTTCTGACATGGTGTTCTCACTTCACAGGTTGAGGTAGGGCGCGGACGCCGGTGCCTGGCCGGGTTGCCCCGGTGCGGGTGGTGGGTAGGTTAGGCTTCATCAAATTCTAGTCCCCACCGCTCTGCGAAGAGGTCGGTGAGTTTGTCGGCTTCGGTGGCGAGGCGGGAGTCTTCGCCGCGGGCCAGTAGGCCGTATTCGACGGTGAGTACGCGGTCTGCTCCAGTGCCGCTTTCGGTGGATCGCACCCAGACGCGACGGCGGGCAACGAAGACCGAAATGAGCAGGCCGCCAAAGAGTAGCGTCGCTGAAACCAGGGCGATAGGACGACCGGGGTCTGACCTAATCTCAATGCCAGCGTAGCGCTTAACACCCAGGAATTCGATAGTTCCGTGGCCATCGGGCAGGGTGGCGGTATTGTCGCTGGCATCGAGCACAATACCGTTACCGGCGGCCATGGTGTTGAGCGGGGTCAAGCTATCAACGTCAAGCACGTACACGTTTTGGGGCACGCCGTTATCAAGCCCAAGGTCGCCCGCGTAGCTTTGGAGCACCAGCATGGGGTTGAGTAGGTCTGAGTCGATAGAGGTGGGGGCGCTTCCGGTGGTGCGTTCGCCGGTGGGCAGGAACATGCCAACGAAGCCCAGCTGGTCGGGGTGGGCGTCCGGAACCTTCAGTACGATAGATGAGAGGTAGCTACGGCCCGAGGGCAGGCCCACCACGGGCCCCTCGTAGGCGACAGAGCCGTCAATGTTGGTGATACGGACGACCGGCGAGTAACCATTGCCCAGCAGATAGATAGAGGTTCCCTCAAAGTAGATGGGTTCATTGACCCTGAGAGTCTGCTCGCGCTGTTCACCGTCTGCACTGGTGAGGGTAAAGTCAGCTTCGTAGTTGATATCTGACCCGTAGGTGGGTGAGCCTTCCTGGCGGTCGTATTCGACGGTCAGGTTATTGAGGGTGGCTGAGTAGGGCACCAGCCAGTCGGGGTTGTAGTTGGTGCCAGGGCTGAAGGAGTCATAGGCAACCAGAGAGTTGACGAAGGTTTCGTCCTCGGTCACCACACGCTGGCCGCTGTAGCCAAAGAGGGAGCCAATCGCTACCGCAATCAGCACGCCGATCATGGCCAAGTGAAAGAGAATGTTGCCCAGTTCGCGCAGGTAGCCGCGTTCGGCGGCAACGTTCACGACTCCCGGGGCTTCTTCGCGCACCTCGATACGGTAGTGGCGCTTTTTCAGGACGGCGGCAGCGTCCTCAATAGCGCGGGCTGCCGTCAGTTCCCCGACACCGGCGTCCACGGGAATGGTGAGGGTGCGGTGCTGGGGTAGGCGGGAGAAATTCTTGGGGGTTCGGGCGGGGACAGACCGCATCGCCTGATAGTGCTTGGTAGCGCGGGGAATGACGCAGCCAATCAGGGACACAAAAAGCAGAATATAGATAGCCGCAAACCAGACCGACGAGAAGACATCAAAGAGCTGGAGCTTATCAGCGATAGGGCCCCAGGTGGGGTGCACCTCGATGTAGTCGGCTACAGCGGCGGGGTCCTGAATACGCTGGGGAAAGACCGAACCGGGCACAGCGGCGACCGCCAGCATGAGCAGCAGGAAGAGGGCGGTGTTCATCTTGGTCAGCTGCGCCCATGCCCAGCGAAGCATTTCCAGCGGGCCTAGGGCCGGGGCGTCCTGAGTCTCTGCCATGTTTTCCTTGCTATCTTCGGTTCGATGCGTGAGTGTGGGGTGTGTTTAGATGGGGAGTTCGTAGACCGGCATGCTGGCCTGGAACCAGGACATCAGCTGTGTCCAGAGGCCGGTCGCCAGAAGCAGACCGATGATGATGAGCATGATGCCGCCCAGGCGCTGGAGTAGGAGTCGGTTTCGGCGAGCCCAGTCCATGGTGTTGATACCGCGGGCAACGCCCAGGGCTACCAGCAGGAAGGGGATTCCTAGCCCCAAGCAGTAGGCCAGGGTCAGCAGCACCGCCTTAGTGTTATCGGAGCCCCCGGTGTAGACCAGGGTCTGCACGGCCGCGAAGGTCGGGCCGATACAGGGAGCCCAGCCCAGGCCAAAGGTGATGCCCAGAATCGGGGCGCCCCAGAGGCCAGCCGGGGGTTTGGCTTCAATTTTGCGGTCGCGCTGGAAGAAGTCGAAGCGGCCCATGAAGACCAGACCCATCACAATCACCAGCAGGCCCAGCACCAGGTTGACCCAGCCCTGCCCGCGCAGCCAGGGGGCCGCCCCCAGCTGGGCCAGGATCACAGACATGAGCACAAAGATAAAGGAGAAGCCCAGCACGAACAGGACAATCCCGGTCACCATACGCAGGTTGCGGCGGCGGGGGCTCATCTCTCCCCCCGATAGGCCGGTCACGTAGCCCAGGTAGCCCGGCACCAGCGGCAGCACGCAGGGGGAGGCAAACGAGACCAGGCCCGCCAGCGCCGCAAGGGGCAGGGAGAGCCAGAGGGAACCGTCGAGAACGATATTGCCGAAGCTAGGCACTGACCTGGTCTTCGAGCAGGGTGCCCAGCACAGACTTGTCGATTTGCCCCAGAATACGGGCCGCTACGCGTCCTTCAGTGTCGAGGACGACCGTGGTCGGCACCGCCTGGGCAGGCACGTACTTGCTCATGGCAAGCAGCACCTTGCCGGTCACGTCACGGAAGGAGGGGTAGGGCACGGAGAAGTTCTTCTCAAAGGCCTCAGCGGTACCTTTTTCGTCGCGCACGTTGGCCCCGTAGAAGGCGACCTTCTGACCGTAGGTGTCGTAGAGTTCGTTGAGCAGGGGGGCTTCAGCCCGGCAGGGGGCGCACCCGGCGTACCAGAAGTTCAGCAGGACGGGCTTGCCGCGCAGGTCTGCGGCGGAGACGACGGTGCCGTCGAAGAGCTCGCTTTCAAAGTCAACGGGTTCACCGCGCTCACCGGCGGGGTACTCGGTAACACTGCCGTCGCCTGCAATGTAGCCCTTGGAGTCGCCCGCATCGGCCTGGGCAGCCAGGGAGTCCTGGCTTGATGAGCAGGCAGAGAGCAGGCCAACGGCTCCCAGAGCGGCCATGCTCAGGGCCTGCTTACGGCTCACGCGGATAGGGAAAGAGGTAGACATGAATTACAGGTCTTTCAGGTCAGTGTGGTGTGCGCTTGTAGTCGGTGCCATTATGACCCCGGTAACTGAATAACACCTGAATAGAGTTCGGCAGCAGGCTCAACATAGGAGAGTTTTGGCTTGCCAGGGGAGAAAATATTGGGGAAGGTAAAGCTTGTAATGGAAGCTAAATTGCACTGACGGCTGCGCGGGTCATGCGGCAGCGCCCCGCCCTCTACAGAGGTGCGGGCCATCCAGATGGGTAGCTGGTGCGAGACGATAATCGCCTCAGCGCCGTCCCCGCCCTTTTCGTAGGCGGTGCGGGCTGCGTCCTTAATAGCCTCAGCCATGCGCTTCACCTGGTCCCGGTAGGGTTCACCCCAAGACGGACGCAGGGGGTTGAGCAGGTGCTTCCAGTGGCGGGGATTGTTCAAGAGCTCCTGCTTATTCACGTGCAGACCCTCGAAGTAGTTCCCGGCCTCAATCACGCGCTCATCGGGCTGGGCAACCAGGCCCAGCAGTTCCTCGATGGGAGCAGCCGACTCGCGGGTGCGGGTGAGCGGGGAGCAGACCAGGTGCACGATGTTGGCACCTGCGTCCGCACGGCGCTTGAACTCTTCGGCAGACAGGCGCACCATCTTCTGCCCCGTCTCAGACAGGTGGTAGTTGGGCAGACGCCCATACACGATACGGTCGGGGTTATGCACCTCGCCGTGGCGCATCAGGTGCACGGTGACAGTTGCCGAAGAAGTGTTCATATCTCTAGTCTCTCAAACCTAGTCAGTAAGCGCTAACCAGCGACCCCGCCGGTTTACTCCGCCAGTTTCTTCTCAATAATCTTCGCCAGGCGCTTGGCGTTGACCTGCCAGAAGTCCTTAACCTCACCATCAACCCGCAACACCGGAATCTCGGTGCGGTGACGCTCCAACAGGTCGGGGTGCTCTTCAACGTTGATTTCTGTGTAGGTCAGCCCGTAGCTGCCTGCCACTTGACCGGTCGTCTCCCGGGCAGCTTCGCACAGGTGGCAACCGGGCTTGGTCAGCAGTTCAATCAGTGGTGTAGCCATTGCTCCACTCTAACCCGCCGCTCCCCCGCGAGGCGAGCGGGCCCGTCCGCACCGAAAAGTCCGGTGATACAGCGCGAGCCCCGCACCGAAACAGGTGCGGGGCTCGCGGTGAAGAATTTACTTCTTGTTGCGGCGCTGGTGGCGAGTCTTGCGAAGAAGCTTGCGGTGCTTCTTCTTAGACATACGCTTGCGGCGCTTCTTGATAACTGAACCCATTGGATTCACCTCACTTATTAAATAGTGGTCGATACCCGGCCGACAGCAACCACCCGGGGACGGTCGGTCGGTAGCTATCCGGGCGCTATACCGGTATAAACGCTCCAAAGCACGCATAAAGGGCATAGCAATACCCTCGGCGTGAAAAAACGCTCTCTCCCAAGCCTACAGGCAAACAGGGCTTTTCGCCGACTGTTCACCGACAAGTGAGAGCATTTTCTCGTTTTACCTACCCTCTAGCGGTCACTGGTGGCGCACTCGTAGCCCTCGCGCAGGACCGCTGCGGCATCTTCCCCCGGGTCTTCTTCCACTGCCCTGGCAGGTTCTGCAGCGTGGGGGTCTGTCGCCCTAGCCTCTGGGCTGGCGGTAGTGCTAGCGACGCGGACGACCGGGCTCACCGTCCCCTGCCTGCGGCGGGTTGCGCTCCCTGTAGGGGGCTGAGCGCTTGCAGGAGCTGCGCCCATGGGCTGGATACGGGTGAGGGCTTCAAACAGATCAGGCTCAATGGGCCCGCCCCAGTCTTCGGGCACCAGCTCCTGGGTCTCAACCTCGATGGGTTCAAGGTTGATTCTGCCCGCTTCCCTAGTCGGGGTCTCAAAATCGACCGAGTGCCCGGCCTCAGCAAAGCGCTCTTGCAGGTTAGCCTTGAGCAGGGTCTGAGCGAGGGCAGCGTCACCAGATCGGGCAGCATCAACAATAGCCCGATACTCCATACGCAGGCGCGAAGCGGTAGCGCTCCACAGGGGAACCTGGCTGACCAACTCGAAGCGGGCCTCAATCATGGCGTCACGCAGGGTCGCCAAGAGGGCAGAAATCAGGGCGTTGCCCGAGAGCCTTCCCAGCTGGATATGGAAATCAGCTTCCAGGTCATGAAAGTCGCTCAGGCTGGTAGCGTCGCCCTGCATGGCCTCCACGATGCGGTCTAGCTCTTCGAAGGCTGACTGATCGTAGTCGGGCCCTGTGAGGGCGTGATTTTCAAGCAGCAGGCAGGTTGCCAGCAGATCCTGGCGGGGCGAGAGGGAGCTGGCCAGATAGAGGCTGATGGCTGGCCCCGCCGAGGCCGCCGGTTCCCGCACCAGCTGGGCGATAATGCTCTTTTTCCGCCCCTCGTAGAGCCTGAGCACCCCGATTTCTTCGCAGTGCTTGAGACTCTCCCGCATGTGGTTCTGACTGATACCCACCTCACGGGCCAGCACCCTGTCGTCGGGCAGGTTATCGCCCAGGTGCAGGGTCTGGTTAATCAGTTCGTTCTCGATCCAGTCGAGAAGCTGCTGATGGTGTGCCATACAGTCTTGTGATGTCCTTTGAAACTAGCGGTTGGTGGGCAAGGGCCTAGCGGGAACTGCGGCGACCCCAGCGAGTGAGCTTGGCCAACAGGCCACGGTCATCACCCTCTTCGTCACCGGCCTGCTTGTGGGCCTGTTCATCATTTGCCTTGGCCGCTGCCTCTTGGGCAACCACCTGCTCAGGGGTGGGCACCTTGAAGCTGATGGGACCTTCATCTTTTACACCCAGGCTCAGGCTCTGTGCGAGCTGGCGCACCTGGTCGCTGACGGCGTCCTGCTCCACCTCGGCAGGCGCCTGGTTCTCCGCGACCTCTTCGTCAACCCGGTTATCGAGCACGGGGGTAAAGGGGGTCAGGGGGGTGAAGGTAATACCCGCGGTGTTGGGGTGGGGCACATCGACAGCCGGAGCGGACACCTCCTCCTGCTCATCGGGAACAGAGGTGGTTTCAGGCGCAGCAGGGTTTGCCTCATGGGCAGACTCGGAGCTCTCGTTAGCAACAGAGGTAGCCTCGGCGGCAGGTACCGCTTCGAGGGCGGGGGTGGTCTCGGCTACGGGGGCAGCGAGCAGGCCGTCGACCCAGTCGGTGACGGTAGCTAGAGGCGCGGGGGCAAGGGAGTAGAAACGCTTCTGGCCTACGGCTTCGGTTTCGACCAAACCGGCAGTGCGCAGTACCTTGAGGTGCTTAGATACGGTGGGCTGGCTGACGCCCAGTTCCTCGACCAGTTCGCCAACGGCTAGTCGTTCGACGGCTAGTGCCTGGAGGATGTGTCGCCGCGTGGGGTCGGCGATAACAGCAAATACGTCGTCTTTCATACTGACATCTTTACACATATATACCCACAATTGCATGTTTGACCAGCAGAAATGGGGACGTTCTTCGTCTATGCTCAGCTAGCACTCAGGCTGGGAACCCCACAGGCAGGGCCATCTGCCGGGCCCGGTGCCCCTCCCCTATACCGGCCTAGTCATACCAGGGATCAAGCCCCCAGAGGGGGAATACTTCCTTGCGGGTGGCCATAATACTGCGGTCTACACTGCTGGCTGGGTCGTAGCCAACCTCCCAGGAGTACCACCAAAGATCCACGGGATCACCCATCATGGTGGGCACCTTGGTCCCGTACTTTTCAAGCATATAAGCCTGCCACGATTCCGGTGTGGGCATATTTATGTCGAGGGGCTGGCCGGCCGCCACCGCAATAAGGTGGCTCCAAGAGCGGGGCACAGCGTTGTAGATGGAGTAGCCCCCTCCCCCGGTGGCAATCCAGCGGCCCTCACAGAGCTCGTCCGCCAGCAAGGAGATATGGGCGGCAATTTCTCGTTGCCCGTTAATGCTGATGTTCAGGTGCGACATGTCATCGGCCAGATGGGAGTCGCAGCCGTGCTGGCTGACGATCACCTCGGGCTGAAACTGTCGCAGAAGGCTAGGGACCACCGCATCAAAGGCTCGTAGCCACCCCGAGTCGGTAGTGCTTTCGGGCATGGCGATGTTAACCGAGGTTCCGGCAGCCAACCCTTCAGGCCCCACCTCGTTAGCGAAACCGGTACCGGGGAAGAGGGTCATGCCGCTCTCGTGCAGGGAAATGGTCATCACCCGGGGCTCGTCCCAGAAGATACTTTGCGTGCCGTCCCCATGGTGGGCGTCCACATCGATATAGACGACCCGCTGCACTCCCGCTTCAAGCAGGCGGGCTATGCCCACGGCGCAGTCGTTATAGATACAAAAGCCGCTGGCGTGATCGCGTGAGGCGTGGTGCATGCCCCCGCCGAAGTTAACGGCGTGCTTGACCTTACCGCTCAAGATAGCTTCGGCGGCCTGGTAGGTGCCCCCGGCGAGTCGGGCGGACGCCTCGTGCACCCCCTCAAACCCGGGGGTATCTTCGGTACCCAGCCCACAGCTGGCGATGGTCAGTGTTGGGTCGGCACTGATTTTTTGCACCGCGTCGATATATGGGTAGTCGTGGGTCAGCATGAGCTGGTGCACGGTGGCAATTTCGGGTTCTTCAAGCTCTACCTGCGGGAGGTCAAAAATCCCAAGGTCCCGCGCTAGGGAAGCTGTTGCATCCAACCGCGAGGGGTGCATGGGGTGATAGTCGCCAAAATAGTAGTTGGCCATGGCGGGAGTCCAGAGCACACGCACGTCGGTGGGTGTGAGGCTGTCGATAATAGCCACCAGCACTACCTCCTTTTGTAAGTTGAGTCACACTTACCATTAAACACATAAAACTCTGCGGGCACCACACCCCGCTTGTATGACACGCAGACTACGCTAGAGACGGCAGAAGAAAGCGAGGTGAAGAACGTGGGCAAAATTGTGCGCAAGGTCCAAGAGCGCAAGCGGGTTCTGGACGCCATGGAACAGGGGCAGCTGGAATACCAGCAACTCCTTCAAATTGTTAAGTTTTCGGCAGCCTTCCAGGCCCGCATGGCCCACCTGCGCGACCTGGTAGACCGCCTCTTCGGGTCGTCGTCCTCGCGTATCGCCATTGCAGCCTTCTTGCTGGTCATTATTTTCTTCTCGCTCATGCTCTACACCCCCTGGGCCTCACACGATGGCCAGCAGGTGGAGTTCCACCACGCTGTTTTTACAGCGACTAGCGCCGTGACCGTCACCGGTCTCACCACGGTTTCTACCGCCGAGCAGTGGACCTTCTTTGGCCAGCTCATGATTCTCTTAGGCTCGCAGATTGGAGGACTCGGCACGCTCACCCTCACCTCCATACTGGCGCTGGCAGTGGGGCGCAAGCTGGGGTTGCGCTCCAAAATTATCGCCCAGGAATCCCTCAATATCGGACGCCTGGGTGAAGTAGGCTCAGTGCTCCGCACCGTGGCCTTTACCTCCATCGCCATTGAGGCCCTGATTGCCTTCACGCTCATTCCCCGCTTCCTGGTGCTGGGAGAGCCCCTCTGGCAGGCGATCTGGCACGGCGTATTCTATGCGGTCTCGTCCTTCAACAACGCGGGCTTCACCCCCCATTCAGACGGTATTGTGCCCTACGGCCATGACCTCTGGATCCTCTTCCCCATCGCCCTGGGCGTTATGGTCGGCTCCCTCGGCTTTCCCGTCATTCTGGTGCTGCGCAACAACCTGCGCTTTAGCAAGTGGAATCTCAACGCCAGGCTCACCATCATCGGCACGCTGGTGCTCTTCTTCCTAGGCTCCTTTGCCTGGGGTGCCCTGGAGTGGGGCAACGACCGCACCATCGGCACCATGGGCGCGGGCGATAAAATCCTCAACGCTGCCTTTGCCTCGATTATGACCCGCTCCGGCGGCTTCAACCTGGTCGACATGGCAGACATTCACCCCGTCACCATGCTGCTCACCGACGTACTCATGTTCATCGGCGGCGGCTCTGCATCAACCGCAGGCGGCATCAAAATCACCACCATCACCGTGGTCTTCCTGGCGATTCTGGCAGAAGCCCGCGGTGACCAGTTCGTCGTTGCTTTCAACCGAACCATTCCCGACGCCGTCCTGCGCATCGCCATCTCCGTGATCATGATGAGCTTCATATTCGTACTGGCTGGAACCACCGCCGTCATGCTGATTGGCAAGGTCGGCCTCGACCGGGCCCTCTTTGAGGTCATCTCAGCCTATGCCACTTGCGGCCTGTCCACCGGGCTCTCAGCCGAGCTACCGCCGTCCGGAACCTACGTACTCTCTGTCCTCATGCTCATTGGCCGTATCGGCACCATCACCGTAGCCACCGGCTTGGCAATGCGCTCCCGACGCCGCCTCTACAAGTTCCCCGAAGAAAGGCCCATCATTGGCTAGAAAAGACTTCCGCCCAGCCCACAGCGCCCCCGTGCTGGTGATTGGACTAGGACGCTTTGGCTCGGCTACCGCTGCCCAGCTGGTCCGCCAGAACAAAGAGGTGCTTGCTGTTGAGAAAGACCCGGTGCTGGTGCAGAAATGGTCAGGCGGCCTCACCCACGTGGTGGAGGCCGACGCCACCGACATGAATGCCCTGCGTCAGCTGGGGGCCCAGGACTTTACCGCCGCCGTAGTGGGTGTGGGCACCTCCGTGGAGGCCTCGGTGCTGATTACCGCCAACCTGGTGGATCTGGGCATTGAGCGCATTTGGGCTAAAGCTATCACCCCTTCTCATGGCAAGATTCTCTCCCGTATTGGAGCACACCGGGTTGTTTACCCAGAGTCGGACGCAGGGGTGCGAGCAGCCCACCTGGTCTCCGGCCGTCTACTGGACTTCATCGAGTTCGACGACGATTTCGCCATCGTCAAAATGTACCCACCCAAGGAGACCCACGGCTTCACCCTGTCCGAGTCTAATGTGCGGTCTAAATACGGGGTGACCATTGTGGGAGTGAAATCGCCGGGTGAAGAAATTACCTACGCAACACCCGATACCCGGGTTTCTTCACGCGATTTATTGATTGTCTCGGGTCAGGTAGACCTTATTGAAAGATTTGCCGCACGACCCTAACAGGTTTATGCCTACAAGAAGCGGTTGACTATACCCGATACCCACCTGAGCATAGAAACCACCCAGGTGTCTTCCGAAATAATTCGTCTTTTTTCAGATTTCAGGGTGCATAAACTTAAAAACTGGCATATAGTTATAATTACCTCTAAAGGTGCGAGTGATTACTGAACGGTCCGCGAACCCGTTCAAGTAGCTCAAAGCCTGAAAATTTCCAGATGGTTCCCCCTAATCCCATCTACTTCAGGTTGCGAGCCTTCTCTTAAAGTCGGATCCCTACCGGCAGAAGAGAAAGCTGAAGGCCAGTCCGATTCCCTACGGACTGGCCTTTAGTGTATCTAGATTCCTTGTTCAGGAAAGACAAGGCAGGCTGCCCTACCCCACTCCACAAGGAGGTTTGGTAGCACAGCATGCTCTTATAGGGCCTTCTTTTTAGGCTAGGTCTGAACTATTTTTCGGAGCTGAACTCTTCTGTCATTTCCTCGTTTCGAGCCAGGCAGGCCCGCATAGCGGTCTCGGTCAGCTCGAAGAGGCCGCCATCGATGTAGGCGGTAATGGCCTTATCGGTAGTGCCCTTGGGGCTGGTGACAGCCTTACGGAGGTCCTGGGGATTGGGGTCAACATCTAGCAGGTAGCCCGCACCGGCTACCGTAGCGGCAGCTAGCTCGGTAGCAGTTTTTTCGTCCAGCCCCAGCTTAACCCCGGCAGCGGCCATAGTTTCTGCGAGCAAGAAGGCGTATGCAGGACCTGAACCAGATACCGCGGTCACCGCTCCCATCTGCTCTTCCTCAACCTCAATCACCCGGCCGGCTGCCCCCAGAACCGAAGCGGCGGCGTCCTTAAGCTCCTCGGTGACGGTCTGCCCCACCGAGATAGCCAGCACACCCTTGCCCACCCGCGAAGGAGTATTGGGCATGCAACGGATTGCAGGCTGCCCCTCGGGCAGGGCCCGCTGTAGGGCTTCCAGGGTAATACCGGCAGCAACCGACACCACTACGGTCTTCTCGCCCAGAGCCGGTGAAATTTCGCGGGCAAAATCAAGGATGGCGTAGGGCTTGACACCCAGCACCACCACGTCGGCCCCTTCAGTGGCTTTGAGGTTAGCCTGCACGCCGTCCTCACCAGCGAGGATGGTTACGCCCTGAGCCCCCTCCCCCAGCTTCTCACGCAGGGTAGAGATGCTGGCGTGGGAGCCAACGGTCGCGCGCACAGAGGTGGGGTCGGTGCCCGCAGCAAGCAGGCCCGAGGCGATCGCTCCGTTCATGGAACCGGTTCCAATAAAAGCAACAGTAGTCACGATGTTCTCCTAGCTAGGTGGGTGCGGGCGAACTGCAGGGTCTCGTAGAGCATATCGTCGCGGGCCCCCGCGCCCTTGGCCTTGCGGGTTGATACTTCAGCGCAGACAACGCCCGCGAAATCGCTGGCTGCGATGTACTGTAGGGTTTCGGCGACGGGCTGGGTGCCGTGACCGGGAACTAGGTGTTCGTCCATGACCTTATCGCCGGAGCCGTCGGTCAGGTGCACATGCCCCAGACGGGAGCCGATGCGTTTGACGGCTTCAAGGGAGTCGTCCCCGGCTGCGGCTGCGTGGGAGAAATCCCAGGTCATCCAGTCGTAGTCGAAACGGGAGGGGTCCCAGTGGGGGGCGTACATCTCTACCGCATGGCCTTTGATGGACCAGGGGTACATGTTTTCCACGGCGATTTTGACGTTTTCGAGCTCTGATATTTCGCGCACGCCCGCAACGAAGTTCTTGGCGTAGAGCTTCTGCCAGCGGAAGGGCGGGTGGGCCACGATGACGTCCGCCCCTACCGCCTTGGTCATTTTTGCGGCCATCTGCATTTTGTTCCAGGCCCGGCCCCAGACCTGCTGGGTCAGGAGCAGGGTGGGGGCGTGAATGGCGGAGATGGGAATCTGGTATTTCTGGATCAGGTCGAGCAGGTCGTGGGGCTCTTGGGAGAGGGCCGAGTGGGTGATCATGACTTCCACGCTGTCGTAGCCCAGGTCTACGGCGGTTGAGAAGGTTTCGGGCACACCGAGCGGGAAGAGGCAGGAGGTAGAAAGCGCTACCGGTACGGGCTTGCGGACGGACGGGTTCTTGGGTGCGTCGGTGCTCATGGCTAGTCCTGCACAAATTCTGCCAGGGAGCGGGGGGCAATCATGGCTTCGGGCCCCTGCTGGGAGAGGTAGTTCAGGCGGCGCAGCACCAACCCCTCGCGCAGGGCCCAGGGGGAAACGCGCATGCGGTCTACGCCGAAGACGTCCATGGCGGTTTCTGCCGCAATAGCCCCGGCTAGCATCTGTTCGGCGCGGACATCGGATACCCCGGGTAAGTCCTCACGTTCGCTGGGGGGCATGGCTTCCATGCGGCGAGTCCACAGGCGCAGATCCTGTAGCAGCATTTCACGTTTGACGAAGGGGCCTGCCGAGTAGGGGGCTGCCCCGCAGATGCGGGCGAGGGAGCGGAAGGTTTTGGAGGTGCCCACGACCATGTTGGGCTGCCCGTAGGCCAGCAGGGTCTCGGCGACGGATTCTAGGGTTTCACGCACGTACTTGCGGAGTTTTTTGATTTCCTTGGGGGACGGCACAGGGGCGCTGAACCAGTCGCCGGTCAGGCGGGTGGCACCCAGCGGCACGGAGATTGCGTCGTCGGGGTAGGCGTCCATGCCGGTGGAGAACTCGAAGGAACCGCCGCCGATGTCGAAGTTGAGAATGCGGCCGGCGCCCCAGCCCTGCCAGTGGCGCACGGCGTGGTAGGTGATGGCGGCTTCCTGGTCGCCGGTGATTTCGGTGAGGTTGACGCCGGTCTGGTTCTGCACGTGTTGCAACACCTCGGGGCCATTTTTGGATTCGCGGATGGCGCTGGTGGCAAAGGCCAGCAGGTCTTCTGCCCCGTGTTCGATAGCGTAGAGTACCGCGGACTTCACGAAGGCAGTGAGGCGGTCACGCCCCTCGTCGGTGATGTTGCCGTCCGCATCGATGTAGCGGACCAGCTGTAGGGGCTCCTTGTGGGCTGCGGTGTAGGCTTCGGGGCGGGAGCCTAGCTGCCCCTCAATGAGAAGCAGATGGCCGGTATTTGAGCCAATATCGAGCACGCCTAGGCGCATGGGTCCCCCTTGAGTGGTGACAAAAAGTTTTCCTGCCTACCAGTGTACAAGGACGGGACCCACGCTATAACCGACTACTCGCCCGCTTTCTGAGCGGTGCTCTTCTTGGTAGCGGTCTTCTTAGCCGTGGTTTTCTTAGCCGCCGGCTTCTTGGCGGCGGTCTTGCGCTTAACCGGGCCCTTAGCTCGTTTCTCAGCGAGCAGCTCAACCGCGCGGGCGTGGGTGAGGGACTCGATGGTTTCGCTGCGGGGCACCGTAATGTTGGTGACGCCGTCGGTGATGTAGGGGCCGAAGCGGCCGTCCTTCACCACGATCTTCTTTTCAGAGACCGGGTCTACACCGAGCTCAGCCAGCGGGGGCTTGGCTACGCCGCGTCCGCGCTGCTTGGGCTGGGAGTAGATCTCCAGGGCCTGCTCCAGGGTGATGGAGAAAATCTGGTCCTCGGTCTCCAAGGAGCGGGAGTCAGTGCCCTTCTTCAGGTAGGGGCCAAAACGGCCGTTCTGGGCGGTAATTTCGATGCCCTCGGCATCAGTACCGACCACGCGAGGCAGGGCCATAATCTTGAGGGCGTCGTCCAGGGTGACGGTTGCCAGGTCCATGGACTTGAAGAGGGAGCCGGTGCGGGGCTTTTCAGCCTTGGGCTTCTTCTTGGGTTTGGGCTTGCCGTTCTTGTAGTACTCGGTGGGCTGGGCGTCCATCCAGGCGGCGATTTCTTCCTCGGTCATCTCGGGGATAACCTCGGTGACGTAGGGGCCGAAGCGGCCGTCACGGGCCACAATGGTGCGGCCGGTGGCCGGGTCAACGCCGAGTTCACGGCCGTCGTTCTTACCGGCTTCTAGCAGTTCAGCGACCTTTTCTTCGGTCAGCTCATCGGGTGCCAGGTCGGCCGGTACGTTGGCGCGGACGGGGTCCTTAATTTCGCCGGTTTCGGTGTCGATCTCACCGCCGGTCTCAAGGTAGGGGCCGAACTTACCCACGCGCAGGTTGACCCCGGGGGCGACCTCTACAGAGTTGATTGCGCGGGCGTCGATGTCGCCCAGGTTGTCAACGATGAGCTTGAGGCCGCGCTTGTCTCCCCCACCGAAGTAGAAGTGAGACAGCCACTCGGGGCGGGCCTCTTCACCGCGGGCAATGCGGTCGAGGTCTTCTTCCATTTCGGCGGTGAACTCGTAGTCCACGTACTTAGCGAAGTGCTCTTCGAGCAGGCGGACGACCGAGAAAGCGGTCCAGGAGGGCACCAGGGAGCCGGAGCGGTTATTGACGTAGCCGCGGTCCATAATGGTCGAGATGACGGCTGCGTAGGTTGAGGGGCGGCCAATACCGAGCTCGTCCATGGCCTTGACCAGGGATGCCTCGGTGTAGCGGGGCGGGGGTGAGGTTTCGTGGCGGGCAGCTTCGATATCGCTACCGCGCAGGGAGTCGCCTTCTGCCAGGTTGGGTAGGCGCTTGTCGTCCTTACCGTCTTTGGCCTCGCCCTTGCCCTCTTCGCCGCGCAGGGCGTCCTTGCCTTCTTCGTAGGCGGCGAGGAAGCCGCGGAAGGTAATGACGGTGCCGGACGCTGCGAACTCGGCATCCCGGCCGTCGGCGGCGGTTACGCCCAGGCGGACGGAGGCGGTGGAGCCCTTGGCATCAGCCATCTGGGAGGCGACGGTGCGCTTCCAAATCAGCTCGTAGAGGCGGAATTCATCGATGCTCAGCGCATTCTTGGCCTCGGCGGGGGTGCGGAAGGAATCCCCCGCAGGGCGGATTGCCTCGTGGGCTTCCTGGGCGTTCTTGGACTTGGAGGTATAGACGCGCGGGGAGGCGGGCACAAAGTCAGCGCCGTACAGTTCAGCTGCCTGCTTGCGGGCAGCCTGGGTCGCCTGGTCAGACAGGGCAACCGAGTCGGTTCGCATGTAGGTGATGTAACCGTTCTCGTAGAGGCGCTGGGCCACCTGCATGGTGGAGCGGGACGAGAAGCGGAGCTTACGGGCGGCTTCCTGCTGCAGGGTTGAGGTGGTGAAGGGGGCAGCGGGACGGCGGGTGTAGGGCTTGGTGTCGACCGAGCGGACGGCGAAAGCGGCGGACGCCAGCGCGCTCGCCAGGGAGCTGGCGGCGGCTTCGTCCAGGTGGGCAACCTTGCCGCGGGCGCTGGTCTTGAGGGTGCCGTCGTCGGCGAAGTCCTTGCCGGTAGCCACGCGGGCACCGTCAACAGCAGAGAGCTTGGCGGTAAAGGATTCAGAGGCAGAGGTGGTGAAGGTACCAGTGAGGTCCCAGTAGGTAGCTGAACGGAAGGCCATGCGTTCGCGCTCGCGCTCTACGACCAGGCGGGTTGCCACAGACTGCACGCGGCCGGCTGAAAGGCCGCGGGAGACCTTGCGCCAGAGGACCGGTGAGAGCTCGTAACCGTAGATACGGTCGAGCACGCGGCGGGTTTCCTGGGCGTCCACCAGGTTGTTATCGATGTCGCGCAGTTCATTGAAGCCGCGCTGGATCGCTTCTTTGGTGATTTCGGGGAAGGTCAGACGGTAGACGGGCACCTTGGGCTTGAGCACCTGCAACAGGTGCCAGGCAATGGCTTCACCTTCGCGGTCACCATCGGTTGCCAGGTAGAGGGCATCGGACTCTTTGAGCAGGCGCTTGAGCTCGGTGACCTTCTTTTTCTTGTCGGGGTTGACCACGTAGTAGGGCTCGAAGCCTTCTTCTACGTTGACCGCAAACTTGCCGACGGGGCTCTTTTTGAGCTCATCGGGCAACTCGGAGGGCTGGGGAAGGTCGCGAATATGCCCCATGGAGGATTCAACGATAAAGGCATCGCCCAGGTACCCGCTGATGGTTTTCACCTTCGAGGGGGATTCCACAATCAGCAGTGACTTGCCGTGCTCGGTGGTTGCCTTAGTGGGCACTGAGGGCTCCTTGGGATCGGTTTTTCGCGTGTATGCACAACAATAGCCGACTTACGGGGCTTCGTGTCTACTTAGACCGATGTGACCTTAGATCGCGGGCGCGCGGGGCCAGCGCCGGTGCTGGCCCCCTTACTCCCCTTAAAGCTCGTCGGCAGGTTCTGCCCCGATTTCGAACTCGCGCCCGCTGACGCTCACCGGCTCTACCTCAACCCAGTTGGTCTTGTAGGTCGGTGAGTAGGTGCGCAGGCCCAGGGCTTCAACCGCGTCGAGGTCGGCTTCACTGGTGAGCCAGTGGGCGTTGCCGTGCACGACAACGGAGCGGGCAGTACCGTCGATGACCTCGTCAATTTCGAAGGCGGCCTTGCGGCTGATGACGACTTCTGAAAGTTTCTGGCCGGCTGCGGTGCGGAAGTAGATTTTCTTCTCGTGCACCACGAAGTTGACGGGGTAGATATCTACCTCCCCGCCAACAGCCAGGGCCAGGCGGCCGAACTCGTAGGCAGCTAGCAGCTCCCAGCAGCGGTCTTCGGTCAGGGTTTTAATAGGATTCTCTACCATGGCCCCAGTCTAGTCGCCCTGGTCAATCCGCAAAAAGCCCTTTTCAAGCAGTTCGCGCATGTTACTGATTAATACTTGTCTGGGTTCTTCGGTTTCCCAGCCCAGCAGGGCAGCTAGGGCACCGACGATTTGGCCAGCGGTCAGTTCCCCGTCGCAGGCGGAGACAAAGCCGGAGGTCTCTGTGGTTTCTAGGATGGTACGGCGCAGCCCGGCACCTGCACGCAGCAGGATCACGGAGGGGTGCTCGGAGCCGGGGGTGGCATGGCGTTCTTCGGTCACGTCCTCGGCAACAACCAGGTATTTCTCTAACAGGTCAGCATCGCTCAGGTCCGTGACCTGATCAAAGTGCTCCACCGCCTCGGTGATAAAAGGGGCGATAGGTTGCTGGATGGGGTAGGTGATTTCTTCGAAGCGGTGCAGGCGCTCCCCTGCGGACGCCGGGTTCGGCTTACGCAGCCAGATCATGCCAAACCCGATAGAGCCAACCCCGCGGGAGGCGAAGTCGCGCAAGTAGGCGGTGTAGGCGGCTTCAAAGTGGGCGGGGTCGCGGTTTTCGCTGGCGTCGCGCAGCCAGGTTTCGGCGTACTGTTCTGGTTCAAGTACCTCGCGCTGGATGAACCAGGCTTCGGTTTCCTCCCCCACCCAGGCGCGGGGGCGGTCTGCCCAGTCGGCGGGGCCGTCCTGCCCGTCAACGGGGATTTCCCAGTTACCCAGCATCTGGGCGCGCCCACCGGGGGCGAGCACGGTGGGTAGCTGCTGCACCAGGGTTGAGACGATACCGTCCCCTGCCATGCCGCCGTCGCGGTAGGTGAATTGGTCTTCGGGGCTCTCATGGTCGCTGCGCGGGGTGATAACAAAGGGCGGGTTAGATACCACCAGGTCGAAGGTTTCACCAGCAACCGGTTCGAGCAGGGAGCCCAAGCGCAAGCTCACACGCTCTTCGAGGTTGGCCACATCAAGGTTCAGGGCGGACGCATTGAGCAGCAGGTTAAAGCGGGTAAAGACCAGGGCACGCTCAGAAATATCGGTAGCGGTCACGTAGCGGGTATGGGCCAGCAGGTGGAAGACCTGGATGCCGCAGCCGGTGCCCAAATCAAGGGCCCGGTCTACGGGGGTTCGCTCGGTTAGCTGGGCCAGGGTAAGGGAGGCATGTCCGATACCCAGCACGTGGTCCTTACGCAGGACGCCGGGGCGCTGGTGGGCGCCCAAATCGCTGGCTACAAAGAGTTCGGTTCCATCGTCTGCGGCATGCGGCCGCAGGTCTACGGCAGCCTGCACCAAGCCCTCCTCGGTGGGCTCCGCCAGCCCCAGATTCAGCAGCAGGTCCAGACTACCTGCCCCCAGGGCGTCCTCAAGGTCCCCACCGGGCAGGGCAGTACCAAAGAGGAAGAAGCGCACCAGCTGGGCCAGGTTCCGCTGGGCGGTGGTAAAGGTTTCTGATGTAGCGTCCTGCCCCAGAATCTGGCTCACCCGGTAGAGGCCGGGCACCACCTGGTCGCGGGTCATGGCCTCAAAAGCGCGGGACCCCAGCAGCTCCTCGATACCGTCGTAGGTGTAGTTAAGCTCGGTCAGGGCAGTGTGCAGGCGGGTGAGGGCGGCAGTATCGGCGCTGACGGGGGCACCGGGAACACGAGAAAAATCAGAAGTCATCACGCTCTCTATTTAACCGTATGAGCGGTACGGTAGAGACATGTTATTTGCATTCTCTGTAGCCCCCACCGGCGGCGGCGACCCGTCCGGGTCCGTGCACGACGCCGTTGCAGAAGCCGTCCAGATTGTCCGCGATTCGGGCCTGCCCCACCGCACCGACGCCATGTTTACCACCATCGAAGGTGACTGGGACGAGTGCATGGCCGTCATCAAAGCAGCCACCGAAGCCGTTGGAAAGTACGGCAACCGGGTCTCTCTCGTGCTCAAAGCCGATATTCGCCCAGGTCACGACTCAGGCGAACTCACAGGCAAACTCGACCGCCTCGAAGATGCCATCGCCCGCAGAGCTGAGGGCTAGCTTCTAGGTAGACACCTAGCTAACAGGTTCTTGAACCAAGAGATAATAATCAAGGTGATTTTTTCTAGAGGTCTAGGTTATATTTACCTTATAGCAAATGCAGAAAAAATTGCCGAACTGGAAAAGTCCATCGCTGTCTGGAAGGAAAAGGCCGCTAACGGTGGTCCCGCCTTCATCGCAGAGATTATCGAGAAGCTTGAGGCCGAACTGGTCGTAGAGCAGAACTCCTAAAGATTTTTCCCTTCGGTATTACCACACCAGTTCAACCGTTATCCAGGGGCGCGCAAGCGCACATACTTTAGAGAGAAATACCTCCCGCATATCGCACTGCGGGAGGTATTTTTTGTCTCTTTAGGCGGCCTGCGGGCTTGTTACAGCCTGCCAGAGATACATACGGTAGTTCTCGTCGGTTATTTCACCGGGCCCGTACACTTCTAGGCAGACGCCGGTAGGCTCCAGCCCCTTCGAGGGGATAAAGGTACTGGCCAGGTGGTTGAAGCCTGCCTTGATATGGGCAGGGGGGACGCCCGGGGTAATGGCCCCCTGCACCAGGACGGTAGCGTACATAGCGGCCGGTACCATCACGCCGGTCAGCCCCAGGGCCGCGACGTCCTTAATACCGCCGGGCACCATGAAACCCGCCGTGTAGGTAAAACCGGTATCGTCGGCGTCCGGCATTACGACGCCCACCTTCTGCAGCTTTTCTACCGCAGCCAGGCGCTGGGCGGCCAGGTCACCCCCGCCCGACTCAAGTGTGCTGTAGAGGCGTTCCCACCAGGAGCCGAAGTCGCTCTCTTCGGTCGCCGGGTCGGTAACACCGGCGACTATAAAGGTGCCGTACTCAATCAGAGCTGTTTCGTAGGCCGGGGTTTTCTGCTCACTCATGCTGACGTTGCCGCAGCCTCGCGCTCAGCCTCTGCCTTGGCCTGGCAGTCGGGGCACAGGAGCACTAGGTCGCGCACGCCGTCCACATCGAGGTTGACGAAGGTGTTAGCCTTAGCGCCGCAGTGTTCGCACTCGCCGATCGTGACGGTGTCGGGTGAGAAGTTCATGTGCTGGCGCTTGTCGAAGATGTAGAGTGAGCCCTCCCAGAGGCCAGAGTCGCCGTACTTTTCGCCGTAGCGCACGATGCCGCCGTCGATCTGGTAAATCTCTTTGAAGCCGCGGTTCTTCATCAGGGCCGAAAGAATTTCGCAGCGGATACCGCCGGTGCAGTAGGTAATGACGGGCTTGTCTTTGAGGTCATCGTACTTGCCCGATTCGATCTCTTGAATGAAATCGTGGGTGGTGCGCACATCGGGCACAATGGCGTTCTTGAACTTGCCGATTTTTGCTTCGAAGGCATTGCGGCCGTCGAAGAAGACGACCTCGTCGCCGCGTTCTTCAACTAGCTTGTTCACTTCTTCAGGCTTCAGGTGTACGCCGCCGCCCACCACACCGTTTTCATCGACGATGAGTTCATCGGGGGTACCGAAGGCGACGATCTCGTTGCGGGCCTTCACCGAGAGGCGGGGGAAGTCGCTAGCGCTACCGTCAGACCACTTGAGTTCGAGCTTTTCGAAGCCCGGGTACTGGCGGGTAGTCTTACCGTACTGTTTCAGGGCGTTGATGTCGCCGCCCAGGGTACCGTTGATGCCATGCTTAGAGATCAGGATGCGGCCGGTCAGGCCCAGCTTCTCGCAGAGGGCACGCTGCCACAGCATCACGGCCTTGGAGTCGGTCACAGGGGCGAAGCAGTAGTAGAGGATAATTTTTTCTTGAGACACACCCCTATTTTAGACCTTATGCCTCTCGGCCGGGCGGCAATCAACGCTCCTAGCCCAGGCGGAAGCGGCGCCCGGTCATTTTCTGCGGGGTCAGCTCCACAAACTCCAGCTTCTCGGTATCGAGCCAAGGCTCAAGGTTGAGCTTGCCAACGTAGTCAATTTCGCGGGTTTCGGTCAGCAGACGGGCGGTGGCAAAGACATTGACCGAGTAGGCGTGACTGCCCTCGGCCCGGTCGAACTGCACGGTTACTTTCTCGTTCATCAAAAGCTGGGTGAGCTTGCTACCGGAAGCGGTTCGGAAGAAAATGCGAACCCCGTCGGTCACAATGTTGAGCGGGGTGATGTGCACGTAGCCGTCCTCACCTACCGTACCCAGACGGGCAAACCGGGTGCCTTCAAGCAGCTCCCAAATCTGCTCTTCGGTGAGAACCGTGACCACAGGCTCCTGCTCGGTGGCCTTCTTACCCTGAATGTTCATTGGAATACTCATAGAGCCCATTATCCCACCCCTTATAGTGCAGGTCACAGATAATGGGGCAGAAAGAGCAAATATTTACTCCCGCCCTCGCGGTGCCATAATAGACGGGTGCCTACCGATGCCCTTCCCCCGCGCTCACACCCAGCCGGAGCCCAGTCCACTCACGCTCCTCAGCCCGGTGAGCTGGCTGTGGTGCTTGACCAGCTGGGGCTGGCTTCCTTACCTGAGCAGGTCACCCATGTGCGCACCCTACCTGTCCGGCGCGCAGAAACTGCCCCCTGGCCATCCTGGGCCCACCCGCGGGTGGTCGAGGCCTACCAGAACCTAGGGGTTGCCGAGCCCTACCTGCACCAGGTGCAGGCGGCGACGGCTGCGCACGACTCCCCCGGCAACCGGCACGTTATTCTGGCAACGGGAACCGCCTCGGGTAAGTCCCTGGCCTACCAGCTACCCGCCCTCGACGCTATCTACCGGGGTGAATTCGAAGCCCAGGCTAGCGGCTTTGATTCAGGGCGGGCAACGGCCCTCTATCTCTCCCCCACCAAGGCCCTAGCAGCAGACCAGCTGGCCTCCCTGCGCAACTTAGGACTTCCCGGGCTCGTGGCCGAGAGCTACGACGGTGACACCCCGCAGGCCGACCGCCGCTTTATTCGCGAGCGCGCCAACTTTATTCTGGCTAACCCGGATATGCTGCACCACGCTATCTTGCCCAATCATGCCCGCTGGTCTGGTTTTTTGCGCAAGCTCAAGTATGTGATTGTGGATGAGGCCCACGGCTACCGGGGCGTCTTTGGGGCCCATGTTTCTCTGCTGATGAGGCGATTGCGGCGGGTGTGCCGCTACTACGGTGCCACCCCGGTGTTTATTGGGGCATCTGCTACCAGTGCGGAGCCTGCTGAGTCTTTTGCCCGGCTGATTGGGTCGCGGCCCACCGCGGTTACTGCGGTAACTGAGAGTACCGCTCCGCGCGGTGCTACCCATGTGCTCTTGTGGGAGCCGGAGTTTACCGATGCGGCTGCGGTCAAGGATAAGCTCTCTGCCCACGCCAACGGTGTGAGCGTTCGGCCCGGTGCCCAGGGCAATGGTGCGGGTGAGAACGGGGCGCCGGTGCGTAAGTCGGTTATTACCCAGAGCGCTGAGATGCTCACTGACCTGGTGGTAAACCGTACCCGCACGATTTCCTTTATTAAGTCCCGTCGCGGGGCTGAAGCTATCGCTCAGACCGCTGGCCGCTATCTCGATGAGGTTGAGCCCGGCCTTTCTGCCCGTATCGCAGCCTACCGGGCAGGCTACCTGCCCGAGGAGCGGCGGGCTCTTGAGGCTAGCCTACGCCGGGGGGAGATTCTGGGCGTAGCCTCGACCAACGCCCTGGAGCTGGGTATTGATATTGCGGGGCTGGATGCCGTATTGGTGGGCGGATGGCCGGGGACGCGGGCGTCCTTCTACCAGCAGATAGGGCGAGCGGGCAGGGCAGGGCAGGACGCTTTTGCCGTCCTGATTGCTAGCGAAGACCCCCTCGATACCTACCTGGTGCACCACCCCGAAGATATCTTTGACCGGCCGGTTGAAAAAACCATTTTCGACCCTGAGAACCCCTATGTGCTTAGTCCGCATCTGTGTGCTGCGGCAGCTGAGATTCCCCTGCGCCGGGAGGAGCTCATGGTCTTTGGGCGCACCACCGAGGCGCTGTTGGGCCGTCTGGTGGAGCAGGGCTACCTGCGGCAGCGGGCCACCGGCTGGTTCTGGCCCCATCCCGAGTCTGCCAGTGATTTTGTGAACCTGCGTGGGGGTGGTTCTCCCCTGCAGATTATTGACTGCGAAACGGGTGCTGTGATTGGCAGTATGGACGACGGCCACGCCCACTCCCAGGGGCACCCCGGCGCTATTTACACTCACCGGGGCAAGACCTATGTGGTGGAAGATCTTGATGAGGACAACAAGGTTATTGCGGTCTCTGCGGTGAGCCCCGATTATTACACCCAGTCTCGTGATATCACCGAAGTTACCGTGCTGGGTGCTGAGGAAACGCGGCAGCAGGGGCAGGTATCGTTGAACTACGGCAGGGTGCGGGTCCGGTCCCAGGTGGTGGGCTACCAGCGGAAGTCCCTGGTGGGCCAGCAGGTTCTGGGTGATGAGCCGCTTGACCTTGCCCCGCAGGAGCTTCAGACCAGGGCTATCTGGTGGGCTATGCCAGCTACCCTGTTGCACGCTGCAGGTATTCATGAGAGGGATATCCCCGGGGCTCTGCATGCAGCTGAGCACGCTGCTATTGGCTTGCTCCCCCTGGTAGCTACCTGCGACCGGTGGGATATCGGTGGTTTATCGACCGCCTTTCATATCGATACCGAACAGCCCACGATTTTCGTCTACGACGGCCACCCTGGTGGGGCTGGCTTTGCCGAGCGGGGCTTTGAGCAGGTGGGCCACTGGTTGCGGGCCACTCTCGATACGATTTTGGCCTGCGAGTGCGAGCTGGGCTGCCCTTCGTGTGTACAGTCCCCCAAGTGCGGTAACCGGAACGAGCCCCTGCATAAGGCGGGTGCAGCCCGGCTTTTAGCTGCCCTGCTCGTTGAAGCCGATGAACTCACTGATGAAGAGCGCAGAAGACTACTCAAGCCCTTAGGCCCGGTGGTTAAAAGCCAGGTAGCTGGGGAAACAGGAGCCGAGAGTTACGCGGTGGGGCACCGGGCGGAGGGGAAACCTACCCCGGTGAGTGTAGCTGAGTCTTTGACCGGCTTCGACGTTACCGACGACCCCTTCTAGCCTTGATATAGCGAGCGGGGCTGGCCTCGGTTATCAGGAAGCAGGTGGCCCAGCCCGGGATAGACCCTCAGCAGGGCCGAGGAAGGCAAAGGGGCCAGTGATATCAACGAGGGTGCGGACGTCCACCGTCCCACCCAACCCGGAGGGCTGGCTGCAGCCACCCAGCTGAGCCCCGTTGGATTGGACAACACGCTCGGCTACCGCGCAGGGCTCCCCGGGAGCAAGGCCACGGGCTGCGTCCGCTGCGGCAAGGGCGGCTAGATCCGCTGCTGCCGCTGCTCGGTGCTGCGCGGTAATGACCCCAATGAGTCCGGCGCAGGTAGCCCCGAGAATAAGAAGAGCGCAGACCAGGCCCACCGTGGCAACGGTGCTGCTCCCCCGCTCAGAGTCGGTGGACTGCTCAGTGTCAGTGGGCCGTTTAGCCCCGGTAAACGCCATCATGGGCTGCCACCTTCTGACGCAGGGCCTTGCTCCGTGAGGGCCCGGGCATCGGCGGTAAGCGTCCAGCCGCTGACCTTTCCCATAACTCCCGGAGCCTGCCTGCTCACCGTTACGACCGTCATGTCGTCGTTCTGAGCCAGGGTGACGGTAGCTGCGGGGTCTATCTCCTGCACGATGCGGGTTACGGTCTCGGCTGTTTCCCCGCGGGCTGCTGCCCGGGCTCCCAGGCGAGCGCCCTCTTCCAGTTTGAGCTGCACGATGCCGGTTGCGGCAGCTCCCAGCACCAGGGCCAGAACGAATACAAGAGCCGGGAGTATGACCGCAAACTCGGCGGTGCTTGACCCTCTCTCATCTTCTGTTGCAGCTAGGGTCTGCACGGTATCACCACCTTATATAGTGCTGAGGGTTCCAGGGCTTTCAGGTATCGATTATGGATTTTCCTGTCTCTGTACCCGGGCAGTTCAGCCCGGGTACAGAGACAGAAGGCGGTCTATGCTCCGGTTGAGAGGGCTGTTTGCACCAGCCCCAGCAGCATCTGGCGGACTTCTTCAGATTTGAGGATGACCACGAGCAGACCTGCAAAGCCTACGGCCGCTAACATGACGATTCCGTACTCGGCGGTCGTAGCGCCCGCTTCGGGGTCGTCGAGACCGGCCTGAAAGACCTGGCCTTCTGCAAGGTCCGGGGCACTTGCCCGCTGCTGGAAGTGCTTCTCAGGTGCAAGCAGGTTCTCTCCCTGGCGGGAGAGCTTGCTGCCAACGACAGGTGATGTGGGGTGAGTGTTCGACACGGTTTCCTCCTTGATGTGGCGCTCCTCGGCAGCCTTGCCGAAGCGCTGTGTTCTTTCGGGTGAGCTCGGGTGAAGACGGGGTAAGGGGCGGGTTGAGGTAGTGAGAAAGACGCCGGGGCCTTCACCCGAGGTACCTGTAGCTTTCCAGTCGCCTGAGATGGCGTAAAGAGAAGTGTTACCTGTGGATAAAGGCAGCGGGTCTGCTCTCCTGTCTTTTTAGGTAGCAAGGCTCCCGGCCTCCGCTTCAGCGGTGCAGCCGTGACACCTTTATGACGCCTCGGAGCCCTCCACCGGGCGCCTGTGGACAACCTGTCCGTACCGCCTGCCCGCTTCTAAAAAAGCGCCGGAAACAGGGCGATGAGAACGGGCACCACTCCCAGGCAGATAAAGGACGGTAGCGAGCAAGCTCCCAGCGGCACCACCAGTTTGACGCTCAGCCGGGTAGCTGACTTCTCGTAGGCCCGTTGCCGGTGGCGGCGCTGCCGCTGGGCCAGTACCCTCACCAACTGGGCGCTCGGTGCACCCGTGCTCAGCGTCAGCCCCAGTGCCTCATATAGGCCAAGGAGCCCTGGGGCAACCGGCTGCTCCCAGGCGTCCGCCCAGCTCTTCCCCTGATAGAGGCGCTCCACCACAGCGGTCAGTTCCGCCTCGTATCTGCCTTCTTCAAGCTGGCCCAGCTGGTGCAACACCGCAGGGATCGAAAGCCCTGCCGCGAGCATGGTCGCCGCCATATCCAGGTAGAGGGCAGCATCTAGTTCAGGAGCGGACGCCCGGGGCTGCTTCTCCGCTCTCGGTAAAGCCAGCATCACTGCCCCTCTTCCGCACGGCGAATCAGGCGGGCCGTCCAGCGGTTGCCGCACCAGGCCAGCGCCAGCCCCAGGCACCCGGCAAGAGCTCCGGGAACTGAGCCTAGAAGAACCCCTAAGGGATCCGTACCCATCAGGATCCCCAGCCCCAACCCCACAAAAGGCAGCCAGGAAAGGATTCGCCCGGTAGCCCGCGGCCCGCTCAAAGCCGTCTCCCGCTGCTGGCGCAAATCAATTTCCGTCTCCAGGTAGCGGGCTAGGCGCTCAAACACCTGGGCTAGTGAGGCGCCCGTCCGCTCCCCCACCTGCCAGCAGGCTGCCACCCTGGCGGCTCCCTGTCTCACGCTCTCGCGCAGCTCAGCCTGCCCGGCAGCCTTCAGATACACACCGGCTAGGGGCAGGCCCTTCTGAGCTTGAGCGCTTGCGGTCTCAAAAAGCTGGGCCATCTGGGCCCGGGCACCTTCGAGGCCCTGCTGCTGACGCGCGGACAGCCGCAGCTTTCCCACAATTGGGAGCAGGCCGGATTTCTGTTCGGTACGCTCCTCCTGTTCTAGCCCTACCAGATAGGCCGCCACGTGGGTGCAGGCCTGCGCCGGGGAGCACCCCGCGCGCAGCAGGGCGGCAAGACGCCAGATGGCATCGGGCCATAGCTCCAGCTCTTCTAAACCCACAGAATCGCTGCGAGCCCCAAGACTTTTCAGACTATCGACCGGCATTAGGCACCCATTCCTGCGCTCTGAGGCAGCCCGGCTGCCTGCTGGAGCTCTTCACTACCGGGGTGCCAGCGCAGGTAGGTGCCACGGCGGCGCGGCTCCACGGTACAGACCGGCTCAACGGCAAGGTTGTGCCCGCCTACCAGCCGGTAAACCCCGCGTACCATACGGTGCTTACCCTCGCGTTCAAGGTGCACAATATAATCCAGTGCTGTCGCAGCCTGTAGGGCCACAGCCTGGCCACTTACCCCAGCGAGGGCCCCCATGGCGTAAAGCCGGGCAGGCACAGACCCTGCTGAGTTAGCGTGCACCGTGGTACCGCTTCCGGAGTGGCCGGTGTTCATAGCCGTCAGCATGTCCATGACCTCAGCACCGCGGCACTCACCCACCACCAGCCGACTGGGCCGCATACGAAGGGCCTGCCGAATCAGCTCGGCAAGCCCCACCTCGCCCTGGCCTTCGGCGTTAGCTGCCCGGGCCTGCAGGCTCACAGTATGCGGGTGATCTAGGCGCAGTTCAGAAGTATCTTCTACCAGCAGTAGCCGCTCACCGGCGTCCGCCTCCTGCAGCAGGGCACCCAGCAGGGTGGTCTTGCCGGTACCCGTTCCCCCGCTGACCAGCAGATTAGCCCGCGAGCGCACCAGCTGCCGCAGCACCTGCTCCAACTCGCGCCCCATCATGCCGCGCTCTTGTAGTTGCCGTAAGGACGGGCGCTGGGCCGGTTGCAGGCGCAAGGAGAGCAGGGTGCCGGAGCGGCTCAGGGGCGGAAGCAGGGCGTGGATGCGGATTCCCTGCTGGGTTTGGACGTCGGCAGCCGGGTAGGCGTCGTCCAGGCGGCCACCTGCCGATAGAATCAGCCGGGTAGCAAGTGCCCGGACGGCTTCGTCGTCGGGGAAGGTAATGGCAGCCCGGTGCAGGGTACCGGCAGTCTCGTACCAGATATCCTGGGGGCCGTTAACGAAAATATCGGTCAGCCCTTCCCTGCTCACCAGGGGTGTGAGCGGGCCCAGGTCGGTCTCGGCCGGTTCTACCGCTAAGAGCGGCACATCATCGGGTAGGTCTGTGGGGAGGGGCTCAAAGAAACGGCGCCGCGACCGGCGCACACGCATCTCAGTATCGGGCATGGCTACCTTTCAGGGTAGGCCCCTGCCCCGGCATCTTTCTCTTGCCTCTCTTTATGCCACAGAAGAAGTGCCGTGTCTAGCCCTGTGAACAGCGCAAACGGCATAATAGAAAGATGTACATCGTACTTGGCCCAGCAACCTCACCCGGCGATACGCCCCTGTGGGAGGCCATTACGCTGAACGACACCAGCTCAGGCACCCACCGGACCTTCCCCTTCACTAAGCTCCCCGACTTTGTGCGGGCGGTAGAAGCCCAAAACCCGCACCGGGTGATCCGCTGGGCCTGGGCGGACGCCCGCGAGCTCATGCCCGCCCTGCTGGCAGCTGGCGTCTCACCGGCGTCCTGCCACGACCTGCGCCTTACCCAGCGAATCCTGCTCACCGCCGCCACCCGAGCCCAAAACCGGCTGCCCTACACGCCCACCATCGACCTCACCCCCGAACCCGCGCCCCCGGCAGGAGTGCTACCCGCCAGGCTACAAATCGAGGGGCAAACCTCCCTCTTTGACGACCTAGACCCAGCCTCCCCCGAACAGCACGAGGCCGCCGGTCCAACCGCGTCCGCCCTGCTCACCGAACTCCGTACCCAGCTAGAGGCCGTCGCCGCCTGCCCAGCCCCAGCCCGGCTCTCCCTCCTACTCGCCGCAGAATCCCAGGGCGCCCTCATCGCAGCCGAAATGAAGCACTACGGCATGCCCTGGAACCGCACCATCCACGAAAAAATCCTCGAACACGCCCTCGGCCCCCGCCCCACAGGCTACGACCGCCCCTACAAGATGGAGCGCCTCGCCACCCGCATCCGCGAAGAACTCGGCGCCCCCAACCTCAACCCCGACTCACCCCAAGAAGTCCTCAAAACCCTCCAGGCAGCCGGCCACTCAGTCACCTCCACCCGCAAATGGGAACTCACCGAATGGGCCAACGCCGTCCCCCACCTGCGCGAAGAACGCTGGCAGCTCGTCCGCCCCCTGCTCGACTACAAACGCCTCGCCCGCCTCTACACCGCCAACGGCTGGAACTGGCTCGACACCTGGGTAACCAACAACCGCTTCCACCCCACCTACGAAGTCGGCTCCGCCGCCACCGGCCGCTGGGGCGGGCACGGCGGCGGCGCCATGCAAATCCCCAAGGACGTCCGCCCCGCCATCCGCGCCGAAGAGGGCATGATACTCACCGTCGCAGACGCCGCCCAAATCGAACCGCGCATCCTCGCCGTCATGAGCGGCGACCGTGCCCTCGCCGTCGCCGGACGCGGCACCGACCTCTACCTCGGCATCGCCCACATCGGCGAACGCACCGGCAGCGTGCTCAACGACCGCTCCCACGCCAAAATCGCACTGCTGGCCGCCATGTACGGAGCCACCACCGGCGAAGGCGGACAACTCATGCCCCACCTCAAAAAAATGTTCCCAGCCGCTATCGGCCTCACCGAACGCGCTGCCGACGTAGGTCTCCGCGGCGGGCAGGTCACCACCTATCTGGGGCGTACCTCCCCCGCTCCCTCCCACGCCTGGTTCCAAGCCCAACGCAACCAGGTCACCGCTGCCGACGAACGTGCCGCCCGCTCAGCAGCCCGCGCCCACAGCCGCTTCACCCGCAACTTCGTTATCCAGGGAACCGCCGCCGAATGGGCCATCATCTGGATGGCCCAAATCCGCAAACGCCTCCGCACCGAACGCCGCTTCGGCAAACGCATGCAAACCCGCCTGGTCTACTTCCTCCACGACGAAATCATGCTCTACGGGCCAGTCGGCGAATCAGCCCGCGCCGCCGAAATTGTGCGCGAATCAGCGCAAGCCGCCGCCGAACTCATCTTCGGTCCCACCGACGTCGAATTCCCCGTCACCGTGGTCACCACCGACGATTATTCACAAGCTAAGTAGGGCAGATAAGGCAGGCGGACAGGCGCAGACAGACGCGGTTCGCCAGCTGACCCTCTCGGAGCTCGCGCAGAGCGCTCGCCCCGATTCACGCCAGACCCAGCCAGCTGGCTACACCGCGCCCGTCCTACTGCCCTGGCCGGTGTAGCAGATTTTAGCTTCCAGCTTCCCGGGTGCGCTTCTTATCCCAGGGCTCTTCCCAGCCCAGCTCTTCAAAGACACGGGAGAGCAGGTTGCCGGTGAAACCCCAGATGGTAAAGGGGGCGAAGTCGCCGGTCACCTCAAAAGCCGGGGACTTGTGCCTGGTCCGGCCGCGAGTCACCGTCATGGTCAGCCGGTTAGCCGGGTTCAGAAGGTCTGCCACCGGTACACGCACCACCAGGGTTGACTCGTTCCGGTCTACTGCCTCCACCGGGGTCGGCAAATCCCACCAGCCCAGTACGGGAGTCACCCGGTAATTACTGACCGGTAAATCAACCGCCGGGAGCTGACCCAGCAGGCGCACCCCCTCAGCCTGCAGGCCGGTCTCTTCCACAGCCTCCCGCAGGGCAGCTACCTGCTGGACGGTTCGGCCGGTACGGGCTGCCTCGTCGTAGTCCTCAGGGTCAATCCGCCCACCGGGTAGGGCAGGCTGACCGGCATGGTGGCGCAGGGCATCCGACCGCACCAGCACCAAGAGGTCAAGGTCCGAAGCAACCGTGCCGCACCCGGTATTCTGCGCCGGAGCCTCATCAAGCACCCCCATCAGCACCAGCACAGCGGCCTCTTTAACGGTGCCCGGGTCCATCTGCCCAATCGGCCACGAATCCTCGGGGCGCACAACGCTCGGGGCCCGTTCCGCCAACTCCTGCAGGGCTGCTAGGGCGGAGTGCTGTCCCGCTATCTCTTCCCCTGACATCTCTTCCCTAGGCACTGAGCGTCCACCCCTCTTCCCGCAGCTGGCGACGGGTAGCGCCCTGCACAAAGCGCAGGTGCAGGCGCTCGCGCCCCGGAGCCATCTCGTACTTGAGCAGTTTTTCTGCCGCCACCGGGTCGGTTTCACCGGCACCGTAGGCCGGGCAGAGGTCCGCAACGGGGCAGGCCCCGCAGGCCGGTTTTTGGGCGTGGCAGATACGGCGGCCGTGGTAGACCAGGCGGTGGGAAAGCCGCGTCCAGTCCTTGGGTTCAAACAGCTCAGCGACGTCGTGTTCGACCTTAACGGGGTCATCTTCGGTGGTGAAGCCAAAGCGGCGGGCTAGGCGGCCGAAGTGAGTATCGACGGTAAGACCCGGCTTGCCAAAGGCATTACCCAGCACCACGAAAGCGGTTTTTCGCCCCACCCCGGGGAGCTTCACCAGCTCCTCAAGCCTGCCCGGTACCTGCCCGCGGTAATCTGCCATCAGCTGGGCTGCCAGGTTCACGATTGCCTTGGCCTTGGAGCGGTAGAAGCCCAGGGGCCGCACGATGTATTCCACGTCTTCAATCCGCGCGGACGCCAGCGCCGCCGCATCGGGGTAGCGGGCAAAAAGTTCGGGGGTGGTGGCATTCACGCGCACGTCGGTGGTTTGAGCCGAGAGGACTGTAGCTACCAGGAGCTCAAAGGGATTATCAAAGTCGAGTTCGGCAACCGCATAGGGGTAGGTCTCCCCCAAAATACGGTTAATTTTGCGGGCGCGACGGGTGAGGGCTAGGGGGCTTTCGGTCTCACCATGAGCTGCCGCGCGGGCGTGCTTTCGGGCGGACGCGCGCGCTTTGGGCTCGGGTACAGAGCGGGTTTCAAGCTGGGCGAGCTCGTCAGGGCTAAGAGGTACATCGGCATGTAGGGGCATATACCCAAGCCTACCGCCGCCCGTCCTTGCGGCGCCCCGGTTAGCTGCCACCGGCGTCCTGATTTCGCGTAACACGAACGCACAAATTTGTGACTAGCGCTACAGGGTGCGCTAAGGTGAGAAAAAGTCCATTTGTGGCGCACATCAATGACGCGCCCCACAGAACAGGAAGGCAAACCATGACCGACACCCAGGACGTCTTCGCCCCCAGCGCCGAGTTCTCAGCCCAGGCCAATGCCCAGCCCGGCATTTACGAAGAAGCCAAAGAAAAAGGCACCGACTTTTGGGCAGAACAGGCCCGTAACCTGCTCACCTGGTACAAGCCCTTCACCGAAACCCTCGACTGGTCCAACCCGCCCTTCGCCAAGTGGTTCGCAGACGGCGAGCTCAACGCCTGCTACAATGCCGTAGACCGCCACGTCGAAGCAGGCAACGGCGACCGCACCGCCATCCTTTTTGAGGGTGAGCCCGGCGACACCAAGTCCTACACCTACGCAGAACTCAAGGACGAGGTCTCCCGTGTAGCCAACGGCATCGAATCCCTGGGTATTTCTAAGGGTGACCGCGTCGCTATCTACATGCCCATGATTGCCGAAGCTGTAATCGCTATGCTGGCCTGTGCCCGCATCGGCGCTGTGCACTCCGTGGTATTCGGCGGCTTCTCAGCCGACGCGCTGCTCTCCCGCATCGAGGACGGCGAAGCCAAGCTGGTCATCACCGCCGACGGCTCCTTCCGCCGCGGCAAGCCCTCCATGCTCAAGCCCGCTGTCGACACCGCCCTGGCCAAGGGTGGCTCCTCGGTTGAAAAGGTGCTGGTCGTCAAACGCAACGGCGAAGACATCAACTGGGTTGAGGGCCGCGACGTCTGGTGGCACGAGCTGGTTGCCGAACAGTCCACCGAGCACGAGCCCTCCCGCCAGAACGCCGAAGACCCCCTCTTCATCCTCTACACCTCCGGCACCACCGGCAAGCCCAAGGGTATTCTGCACACCACCGGCGGCTACCTGACCCAGGGCGCTTTCACCCACAAGAACATCTTCGACCTCAAGCCCGAAACCGACATTTACTGGTGCACCGCCGACGTCGGCTGGGTCACAGGCCACTCCTACGTCGCCTACGGCCCCCTGATTAACGGTTCCACCCAGGTCATCTACGAAGGCACCCCCGATGCCCCGCACCGCGGCCGCTTCTGGGAAATCGTGCAGAAGTACGGGGTGACCATCATGTACACCTCCCCCACCGCTATCCGCACCATGATGAAGTGGGGCGAAGACATCCCCGCCCAGTACGACCTGTCCACCCTGCGTGTGCTCGGCACCGTGGGCGAAGCCATCAACCCCGAAGCATGGCGCTGGTTCCACCGCGTCATCGGTGGCGGCAAGTGCCCCATCGTCGATACCTGGTGGCAGACCGAGACCGGCGCGATTATGGTCTCCCAGCTGCCCGGCATCACCGCAGCCAAGCCCGGCAGCGCCCAGCAGCCCATTCCCGGCATCACCATCGACGTGGTGGACGACCTGGGCGAGTCCCTACCCAACGAGCAGTCCGGCTTTCTGACCATCCGCGAGCCTTGGCCCTCCATGCTCCGCACCATCTGGGGCGACGACGACCGCTTCGTCGACACCTACTGGTCCCGCTTCGAAAACATGTACTTCGCTGGTGACGGCGCCAAGCGCGATGCCGACGGCGACCTCTGGGTCCTGGGCCGCGTGGACGACGTCATGAACGTCTCCGGCCACCGCCTCTCCACCCCCGAAATCGAATCGGCCCTGGTCTCCCACCCCGCCGTCGCCGAGGCAGCAGTTGTTGGTGCAGCCGACGAAACCACCGGCCAGGCCGTCATGGCCTTCGTCATCCTCAACGACGAAGCCAAGGCAGCAGAGCACGACGAGACCGAGCTGGCAGAGCAGATTCGTGCTCACGTGGGCGTTGAGATTTCCCCGATTGCCAAGCCCAAGCGCGTGCTGATTGTGGATGATCTGCCCAAGACCCGCTCCGGCAAGATTATGCGTCGTCTGCTCAAGGACGTCGCCGAAGACCGCCCGGTCGGCGACACCACCACCCTGGCAGACCCCACCGTCATGGAAACCATCGAGGCTAACTTCAAGAAGGGTTAGAACGCACGACACAACAGGATGAGGCCAGTGTTTTTGATTAAACGCCCGCCCCATTGTGCTCCATCTATGGCAGCAAGCTGGAGGCGGGCGTTTTCGTGTGAAAAACTAAAAGCTATGGCAACACCACAGACTGCACCACGACATATCTCCGTGATCAACGGACCCAACCTCAACCTGCTCGGCGTACGCAAACCCGAGATTTACGGGCACACCACCCTAGCCGATATCGAAGCCACTCTGCGCGCCCAAGCCGCTGAGCTGGGCTACGAAGTGAGCTTCATGCAGTCCAACCACGAGGGCGACCTCATCGACGCAATCCAGGCAGCCCGTACCGCGTCCGCCGGTATCATCATCAACCCGGCAGCCTACACCCACACTTCTGTGGCCCTGCATGACGCCCTGGAAGCAGCCGAACTGCCGGTCGTCGAAGTACACCTCTCTAACGTGCACAAGCGGGAGCCCTTCCGCCACCACTCCTACGTATCGCCCCAGGCGATCGCTGTGATTGCCGGTGCAGGTGCCCAAGGCTACGAGCTAGCCCTCACCTTCCTAGCCCGCCACCTGGGCTAGTCGCGCCCAGACCGCGAAGCCCTAGTTAGGTACGCACTGGCCGGTGGCAACCTCGGGTGAGGCAGCGCTGACCTGGGCCAGAGCCTCAAGAATTTGCGAGGCCGGAACAGCGTAGCCGGTCTGGCTCTGGGTCGACTTGGCAAAGACCATAGCCATGACCTGCCCATCCTCGGTGAGTACAGGGCCGCCCGAGTTGCCCTGCTGGACCTGGGCAGCTAGCTGGTAGACCAGACGGGAGGGGTTGGTTTCGCCGGTCTGCGAATTGATGGTTTGGGTGTAGCCGAGCCCCTGGACGATTGCGGCCCGGCTGGTGAAGGGGCCGCCGCCCGGGTAGCCCATAAAGGCAACCTCGGTGTCCGAAGCGACCTCGGCTCCGTTGACGGTCAGGGGGGCGAGGGCCAGGTCTGGGGCGCTGATAATGGCGATATCGCGTTCGGTGTCGTAGTAGACCACATCGCCGGTGACGGCCTGGCTGTCGCGGCTCAGCAGGGTTGGGGTGCTGACTCCCGCCACCACGTGGGCATTGGTGACGACCAGGCCGCCGTCCACCACGAAGCCCGAGCCCTCAGATGTGTAATTACAGGCCTGGGCTGCGCCCACGACCTGCACTACCGACCAGCCGGCTTCTTCCAGAGCGGCTGTTTCGATGGTGCCGAGCGGGGCGGACTGCTCAGGGTAAAGCGGCTGAGAAATCTCGGGCAGGCCGGTAGCCTGCACAATCTGGCCGCGGATTTCGGTGACCTTCTCCTGGGCGGACGCCGGGGTCACCTGCATCATCCAGGTCACCACCTTAGATTCCGCGGTAAGGGCAGTCACCGCGGGGATGCCCAGGGGGCGGACGACCAGCACCACGGTCACGATGACCAGCGAAGCCAGCACCATGTTGAGAACACCGCCTGCAAGTCGCTCTAGGCCGCGCAGGGGTGTGCGGTCGCTTGCCCTACGGATTGCGCTACCCAGGGTCATGCCCAGGGTCTGCCCCAGCACCAGGCAGGCGAGCACTGTCCCCAGTCCGGCAAGAAGGTGCCACCGCGAATTGACCTGGTTAATCACCCAGGGGGTAGCATAAATAGCGGCAGCTGCGCCCAGCACGAAACCTACGAAGGTGCCGAGGGTGACAAAGAGGCCCTGCCGTATACCGGCTAAAAAGTAGAGGGCGATAATAGCGATAATGACCCAGTCAAGTACGGTCATGACTCTCCATTCAACGGGGAGGGCCGAGCGGGCCTGGCTCCGCTATCTATCGCAGCGGCAAGACACACCGAGGCAAATAGAGCGGGCCCTGCCGGTGCTCAGCCCTCACAGGAATACCACAGCCTACACTCCCAACCTGAAAAAATAGGCGGAAACTAGGGAAAAATTCTCGGTGATGCACCCTATGCCCGCAGTCTTTGGGTATCGAAAGCACCAAATATCCTGTAGGCTCGTAATAGTTGAATAAGTCACAGATAAAAGTGCTGTGTGATGAACCAGGCAAAGACTATGCTTAGAAGTCTGCCCGCCCTGTACGTACAGGGCACCGCACTCGAATCGCCCTTTAGATCCACCATTTCAGGAGTAAAAGAGAACCATGGATATTGAAGTACTACGCCGTGCTCCGCTGTTCGCTTCACTCGACGACGAAGCCTTTGCAGCACTGACCGAAGACATCACCGAAGTTGACCTTTCACGCGGCGCCACCCTCTTCTACGAAGGCGACCAGGGCGACCAGCTCTACTTCGTTATCTCAGGCAAGATGAAGCTGGGCCGCACTGCCTCTGACGGTCGTGAGAACCTGGTAGCTATCATGGGCCCCGGCGAAATCTTCGGTGAGATGGCCCTGTTTGACCCCTCACCCCGTTCAACCAGCGCAACCGCTGTCTCTGAGACCCGCCTGGCAGGCGTGAAGCACGAGTCCCTGCGCAAGGCCATGGAGAAGTCCCCCAACATCTCCGCTCAGGTTCTGCAGGCTCTGGCCCGCCGCCTGCGCCGCACCAACGAGAACCTGGCCGACCTGGTCTTCTCAGACGTTCCCGGTCGCGTTGCCAAGGCCCTGCTTGACCTGGCTGACCGCTTCGGCCGTCCTGCTACCGACGGTGTGCTGGTTGCCCACGAACTGACCCAGGAAGAGCTGGCCCAGCTGGTCGGCGCTTCCCGTGAGACCGTCAATAAGGCTCTGGCCGAGTTCGTTTCCCGCGGCTGGATCCGTCTGGAAGCTCGCGCTGTGGTCATCCTCGACCTGCAGCGTCTGCGCCAGCGCTCCCGCTAAGGTGGGGCTGGCGTCCTGACTGCTCTCAATACTCTAAAACCGGGTGGTCAGCTAGAGCTGACCACCCGGTTTTTTGCACCTGCCCGGGGGCAGGGGGCGGACGCCGGTGGTTAGCGGGTCTGCCAGGTAAGGCCGTCGGATGAGGTGATGAGGGTGGTGCTGCTTGAGGGCACCCAGGCCGGGTAGCCAACTTCGAGGGTGTAGGTTTCGTTGGTGTAGTAGGCCTCTAACAGGTAGGAGGCGGCTGGGTCTAGCTCGTGGGTGGTCCAGGTAAGCCCGTTATCGGCGCTGGTCAGCAGTGTGGCCCCTTCGGCACGGGCTTGGCAGTAGACCAGAACTGTCTCGCTGAGACGCTGATGGCCGCAGAGCTCTAGGGATTTGGCTCCAACCGTAGAGATTTTTCCACCCATGAGCCAGTGGCCCCGGTCGGGGCTGTAGGTTGCGGCGTAGATGTCGTTGCTGTTGGCCAGAACCAGGCCGAAGGTTCCGCTCTCGTCGATGTCGGTGACGTTTTCAGCCTCAACCGGGGTGAGCGGGGTGGGAG
>NZ_SPQC01000001.1 GCF_004569295.1 Rothia nasimurium | reverse complement strand
CAATTACCTGGTACTCACGGGTCACACCTGCCTCATCCGTGATATACACATGCGCGCACCTATCAACGTAATGCAACAGACCCCACCCAGAGAGCCGGTCATCAGGATAGTCAAGGTTCACATGCCCCGCCAACACAGAGGCCTTACCTACCGTCCCCAACGGCGCCGATAGTACCGACCGCTCCCCGCCCGGAGCAGACGGAATACCATCAGAAAACAACCCATCCGTGAAATACCCGGTAGCATCCCCACCAGCTCCATCAGGCAGTGACGGCACCACCCACGAACCGGGCTCAGGGACCACCTCCCCCAACGCCTCACCGGTACACTGCACAGGAGTTGGGGTTAGGTTCTTCACCTGCGGAGTAGAAAACCCAGCCGCCGGATCAGCAGCATTCTCAGCCATGAACCCATAGGCAGGCTCATAATATTCTTGGCCGTCCTGCTCAAAGACTTCCCCACTGGCATCCGGGTGACGCAGCTGATACGGAGCATAGACCAGACCGCCCTTAACGCTCCATCCGGAATAGAAAGCACCTAGTATTACAACTGCACATACCATCACAGTTAGAATGCAGAACCACAATAGACCCCACCACCTCAAACCGCTCCTACCCACTGCTTCCTCTCTGCAAAGTTCTATAGAAATCTTTAAGCTCAGGAAATTCCTGCCCAACCCGATGAGTCATTTTCTCGCTCTTCTGCTCTCTAGGCTGTGAATCCAAAAATTTCTTCCCCTGTTGAATAGACGAAATCCCTATAGGCCTCTTTTTTCTCTTATTCCCCTGGTAATGCTGAATCCGAGAATATCGAGTAACCGGCCTTCCTTTCACATCGCATTCCGTCACTTCCTTTAAAAGCCTAGGCGCCCAGATAAACTCAGAGTCCTCAACAAAATGAAAATGTGTTGCCCTTCCCAGCAAAGCACAAATCCAGTCCGCAAATTGCGTTGTACCGTATAAATGGCTCTCAAGCTGCATAGGCGCTTCCAGGACTCTTTTCACAGACTGCGTTGATGATGATGCATAGATAAAACTTGCACATGCTGAGAGAGACTCCTCGCGGGTCTTGGTATCAACAGAGTCTAGGAATATCAGGACATCTTCTCCCAAACTATCCGCATAATCAGCAATTTCAGTAATAATCTGCCGCAGTACATGGTTACTTCTATCTGTCGTGCTTTCGCCGGTCTCCGCCTTAGAACCTATGGGTTTAATCTGTCCGACAAATACAATTTTTCCCTGCAAACGATAGAGCTTCTTGAAGAGGCGCTTTAATGCAGGTGATATCTCATGACCGTATTTCTCCATGTTTCTACCAGTTAGTAAAGAGGCACCCTTCTTTTCCCATCGTCTGGGGTGTTTCCCTGAGGCTTTTATTTCAGGTGCAAGAAGATTGGTTTTAAGAGATTCAAAGAACGCACCCATAGGTCTAACATTGTGTGCTGGGATAATAAAGCCAGCATAGCCAAAGACAGGGTGGTCTTTGAATTTTTGATGATTTGAAGATATGTAGGGACCTATGTGCCCGAACTCATCGATATAGGCTAGAAGCATAGTGTAAACATAGCACAAGAGCCCGTGCGAAGACGGGCTCTCGGAAAGGCGCTTCAGTTGCTATGAACTTGCTACCACTCTATACTCTAAGACCTCACGGGGCAAGAAGTCAATAACATAACCCCGATGGCTGGTAGTAGGCATCTATCAGATGCCTACTACCAGCCGCTTCGCAGGTAATAAGTGGGTATCTAGCTGTTCTTCTTTCGGGCCCCAGCAACCAACAACCAAGCACCCACACCGGCCAAACCAGCTAGCAGCACACCGCCAGCAGTCAACAAACCACTGACGGGAATACCGGCAACACGAGCTTCACCACCGGCCTGAGCACCCTCACCCTTGACCACAGGCTGGCCAGGCTGCTCGGACTGCTCAGGGGTCACAGGAACAGGCGGAACCGCAGCCGGATCCTCAGGAGTCGGGGTCACCGGCACAATCGGCTCAGGGGTGAAAGTCTTCACGGTGTTAGAGGTCAGCTTCTCACCGTTGTAGTTCTCCACAAAGGTATTCTCCACCTCACCAGTACCGATACGCTCCACCTGCATAAAGACGCTGAAACCCTGCTCAGTGGCCCGGTTAGCCTCAGAAGACATCAGCTGAACGAAAGCCTCAGTGGCTTCGTAGGTGACAACGCCGTTCTCGTGCCTTTCGGTGAAGAACTTGGTGATGTCCTCACCGGCATCGACCTTGGAGCCGTTTTCATCAACGAATGAATGCTGGGAAAGAACCTTGAAGTTACCTTCGTAGGCGTCCTTAGTTTCGTCCCAGTCGTCGGTGATTGACCAGGAATCGGTGGCACCGGCGCGGTCAGCCGGCAAGGTTGAGGAGTTCAACTGATAATTGAAAACCGTGTTCAGAGCAATCTCAGTACCGTCAATCGAGTCCGAATCACCAACGTTGATCACAACGTCCTTGGTGGGGTTAATTTCCTTGAGCTTGTTCGCAACGGTTTCAGTCTGGGTGCGGTGCTCGTTAGTGACCTGCCAGGCGGTATTGATGATGTCCCCATCGGCGTTTGCGGTCACGGTGTAGGGCAGTACGTGGATGTACTTGTAGCCCATCGGCAGAACAACCTTGCCGCCATCGGTCTTCATCATGGAAGAGATGCCTACAGCGCCGCCGTTGGTGAACCCGTCTACCTCACCGCTGGTGATGGTGTAGGAGTCGGTCACGTCCTTGGCCGTTGCGAGTTTCACGGCAGCTGATACTGCCTCGGGGGTGGAGGTGTCGGTATCGCCGGGAACCTGATAGACACGCACCGCAGAGGCGTCAATCTGACCGTAGCGCTCATCAAAATCATCAACCATACCCGAGACCTTCACCGCAGTGGTGGTGTCCACCAGGCCGGTAGTGTCCTCCACCAGCTTATAAGAGATGGTGTCCCCGACGGTTACGGTCTTACCGTCGATGTTGGAGCCATCGACAGCTGAGGTATCGACCTTTGAGGGATTGATAGTTGGCTCATGGTAGGTCTTATCCGAGGTGTACTGTAGCTCGTCATTTTGAATCGCGAAACCAGCATCAATGAGGGTATCAGCAACGCCGTCGAAAAGGGAGGTCTGGTTCACGTGCAGGGTGTAGGTGGTATTGAGCTTGAGCTGCTCGGGGTTCTTGGCGGTCGCTAGAATCTGGTGCCCGGCCTTACCTTTATGAACGCCGTCCTCAGCGGTGATGGCGAAGAGCTCGGTGACGTCCGCCCCGCTCTCGTCAGTGACCTTGATGTCATCCATGTTCACGGAAACGGGCATACGGCCGTCCTCGGTGAAGTAGATATGGTCCCCAATGACAAAGGATTCGGGGGTGGTGTAGCCGGTGGCGTAAGAGATGGTCTGGGTGGTGGTTTCCCCGGCGATGACTTTCTTACCCTCGTCCTTAGCGATTTTCTCTACCACAGGGATAGGAGCAGAAAGCTTAGTGAGCTGATAAGAGACTGAGGCAACCTCAGGGGCATCATAGACCGGGGCAGGAGCATATTCGGGCTCCTTAGGTTCAACCGGGGCAACCGGCTCACTGGCAGTAGGAGCAACCGTATTAGCAGAAAGCATCAGGTGGTTATACCAAGCCCAATAATTCTCATCCGGCAGGGGGTCAGCTGCCTCAGTGACACCCGAGGTACCCACATTAAAGGACATACCAGAAGAACCCAGGAAGGTCACACCCAGCAGGGACAGAGCTTCATCGCTTTCATCTGAGACACCATGAGGCTGCCCGGCTACCAGGCGGAAACCGGTGTCAGTAATCTGTGAGGCCTTACCGTAGACAGGCTCAACAGCCTTAGAGACCCAAGAACCCTGATTCAAGAAGGTCGCCTTGATTTTAGCTTCGGGGTCAATGATGGGTGAGGCAAATTCTGCCCGTAGTCCCTGATTATTCAGAGAGCCGGCAGTCTGGTAAAAGTCCTTATCGTATTCTGCTCCGGTTGCATCATCAAAGTACTGGACTGTTACGGTACCACCAGCAACCAGCCACATGGCAATGGAGTCAGAGTAGTTGGAGTAGACGGCAATTTCTGCTGGGCGGTTAGTTCCAGCAAGTCCGTCGGTGGAGGCGGTGATGATATTAGAGAAGGTCAGTTTGGCATCTAGCTGACGTCCGTCGCTGGTGGTCACGGCCTTATCCCAGGTTGCTGAGAAGTTCATCCCGTCGTGGGCTGAGACGACTTTGACGATATCGGAGTTGTAGATGTAGTCGGTGTTGGTTGGGTTATCAGCGGTGAACTCGCGGGTAATGGTGGCCCCGTCGATGGAGGCTAGGGAGTTGCGGTTTTCGTTGATGCTGATGGTCTGGGCGTAGGCCAGGGTTTCGGGGGTCAGGGCTACGGTGGGGTCTGCGTCGGTGATTTGGGCTGCTACGAGCTCATCGTAGGCTGCCTTGGCCTTATCATAGTCGGCTTTGGCTTGCTGGTAGGTAGCTAGTTTGGCCTCGTAGTCGGCTTTGAGTTCTGCGTTGTGTTTGTTGGTGGCTTCTTTTTCGGTTTCGTAGGCTGCTTTGGCAGCTGCAACATCCTTTTTGTACTGGGTGGTTTTCGTGGTGAGCTCGGCAATCTTGGCCTGGTACTCGGTGGTGATGGTGTCGAGGGCTGCCTGTACCTCAACGGTGGTGCCGGTGGTGATGGTCTTAACCTGGGTTTCGGTGATGTTCAGGCCTGCGTCCTTAGCAGCCGCAACAGCAGCGAGCAGGGCTGAGTTATCGACAGGAACTTCGCGGGTGGTTGATTCTGCTTCCGATGCGCTGATAACTGAGCCAAATGAGCCAGTATCAACCGCGTCGGCGGCGGGCATGGAGGCGAAGATGGAGGTGGCGACAAGGCCAGTGGCGCACAGAGCGCCGGTCTTGGTGGCTAGGACCTTAAAGGGTGCGTGTGACACGGGAGGGTGTCCTTTCTGGTGATTTCAATGGTGTGTGGTGGTGCAAGAGGAGAGGGTTCCCTGCCCCAGGGTTTCGGGGGTCCCTGGGGCAGGGGTCTTGTTCACTCGCACCTTCAGAGGAAAGAAGAATCTCTTACTTTCTCGCGCTGGGAGGCTTCCAGAAGGTCACCCCACCAACTCTTTTATTATAGTTCTTTTTCTATAATTTTGCCTTTTACGAAAGAAACTACTTGCTCAAAAATACCGCACAACAACAGTTGAATTTCAAACTACGAACCAGCCAAAAACTTCAGAAAAACCTTCTGTCTAGCTTCAAGTTCCGCCAGCAAAACCTCGTCACCAACACGAGCTAGAGCATCTGGCACATCCAGAACCCCAATGTCACTAAGCGTCAAATACCCACAAGCCACTAAACCCACATGCGGCAACACACCAAAATAGGCAGCAATATCAAGTACCGTCTCAAACCGCAAGGAATTAGCAACCACCAACCGAGAGTACCGATTCTTCGGCATACCCAAACACTCTGCAACCTCCATACGCTTAGCTCCCCCATCAATCAGGGAGTGCCAGCGAGTACAGGCATCCTCCGCCACCTCAAAAACATAATCAGGAGCAGGCTCAACAATCTGACGGCGACCCATCAACTCAACTGCAATATCGACCGGGGAGACACAGGCAAGCCACGGCAACTCATCTGGCAGAGGCCACAAGCCCCCGAACCCATCAAACGAGGCAAGCTCCATCAGCTTGTGCTTACCAAACCCAGCAGCTGTTTTCAGCACCGTAGTGGGCTTGATTCTCTCTTCTTTCCGCTGATGAGAAAGCGTAGGTTCTGGAATGCCAGACTTCTTGCTAACCTCACTCATCGTGACTTCTTTTCCTAGAGACTGCACCCATGCATCGAAGTCAGCGGTTCGTATCTGAGTAGCCATCAGTCGGTATTCTCTCCATAGCGAGTAGTAGTTCGGCAGTAAGAACCATTCTAACCAGCAGTCACGATACGAGCTTCAACTAAGCCTAAAACGCATACCTCCATAGCGGTTAAAGAGGGTCGACTGAGAGCTCTTAGCAACGACTGAAAATTCAGTTTGCGCGAAAACAGGCCCTAATTTACGCAAGAGCAAACCTTGCCCTAGCTATACGCAAGCGACCCAAGAAGAAGTAGCCAACCGAATTAAACACACGCGGGGGCTACCGCCGCCCCCGCACCCCAGGCGCAAGCACCGTGCTTGACCGTCGCTGCCGCGCAAAAGTCCGGCCACCTCACCACGCGCAGAGCGCGTAGCCAAGGTGGCCGGACTTTCGCTTGCCTTGAAAGAGAGCAGGCAAGTTCTTGTTCACACGGAACATTGGTAGTTCTACTCTTCTTTATCAGCCTGTTTTTTGGAGGGCAGAAGTGAGGAAATCGGAAACAGCGAACGTACCAAGATGGAGAGAAGTGCAAAGGACTGTACAGCTGATGCTGAAATAAACGCTATGAGTACTCCATCAGAAACATTCGCACCATCAGGACGTAGAGCGACCCAACAAATCAAGCCTCCGACGCAAAGAATAGACAAGACGACAATCACCAACACAGTGATAAAGAGGTGTTTTCTCTGCTTTCTCTGCTGCTCTCGATCCTTTTTGGCTTCTTCCAACAGCTCAAGGCCCATGGATAAATTTGCCGAAACAGAACCAGAACTCAACTGGCTACCGACATTTTGATCTAGCTCAGATAGACCAGCAGGAGCATCGTATTCTACGGAGTCTGCACTCTCGCTAGAGGGCATCTGGCACCTTAGATTCATCGTGTTTCATCAATCGCTCAATTCGCTTAGACATAGCAGAGGGCGTCACGTCAAAGAATGCTGCCATACGTGCAACTGACCACCCTTCACTGCGCAGCTCTTCCACTTTAGTCGCGGGCATTAAGAGAGAACCTGCGAACTCATCCGCGTAAAACTCGTGTAAATTGTAGGTGCTATTCTGAGCCGTAAACAAAGGATCTGGGCGCAAGTCCACGAAATCGAACTGCTGATCCCCACTAATCGTAGAACGTTCAATCAAGTGCCCAAGCTCATGTGCAAGCGTAAAACGGCGACGCTGGTAAGACTCCTTGCTATTGAGAAGTACCTCAGCGGGTATATCTCGTCCCTTTTTCACGATGAGGCCAGAAACATGTTCCAAATCAGTGTAGTTAACATTGACATCAAGTGCCCGGGCAAAGGGAGTTATCTTCACCGGATAGGTGCCATCCCAGACCTTGCTTTCAAGAAGCTGCCGCGCCTCATATCGGGCAGCTTGCCAGACTGGAAGTGTACGGGATGGGGAAATAGCAACCATGCTGTAACCTCCTCTATGTAGATGTGTGTGCGGGTGTAGTGAAGTACGACCATCTGAGACGCTAGGTATAGCTGAGCGATAGCTTTGGAAACCTAATGTAGCAGATTGTATATATGACCTTTCGCTCCTAACTCTATCTTGTCGGAAGACAGATGTTCCATAGGCTAGGTCACGACTTACCTTCATCCAGCCGATAATTTCCGCTCGCACCTTACCCATCTGCATGTAGAGCCTCCCCTGATTCAAGGACAGCCCTAGCCACAACGCAAAGCCTTTCACAGCGGGCAATAATGTGGCGGGCAGATACCAGAGAGTAACCAGTAAGCTGTGAAACTTTAGCCACCAGTTCGGCACGCTCCACAGCAAAGGCCCCTGCACTCATTACCGCCAGCGGAACCGCGCGCATCCAAGTACGGTCAATCTCACCAGCATCCGGGTCAGGGAAACATCCCAGAATCTCACGAACTGTTACTGCCTCCCCTGCCAGGCCAGCCTTGGCCCGAAGATAGTGCCCCTCTAATGCGCGGTCAATGACCTGAGCCAGCTCCATCATCTGCCGGTGAGATTCACGTAGAGCCGCCACCTCCACCCCCAGACGTCGGGCCGCCACCGCATAATCACCATCAAAGTCACGAATCAAAGCAATAGACCGCAGGTAGAGCCGCTCATCAAATGTGCCCTCCACAATTTTCAGTACCCGTGATACCCGCACCAAGGTATCAAGCTGAGCAATGACCTCATCGGCGTGGTCTGCTTCCGTGGTGTGCATGTAGCTATTGGAGGCCTGGGCAACGCTGATGGCTTCTTCTGCCAGCAGGTAGTTCCGGTAGGTCTTCTTCAAGAAGTTTGCCGCCTGCTTATTGGCAACCCCGCTGATCCACTGGTTGAAGTTCCCCAGTGTCGGGTCAAAGCTGTGCATTGACTTGGTGGCAGCCAAAAAGACTTCCTGGTGCACATCATCGATGCTGTCGCGGTGGTGGTAGCCCAGGGTGCGGGCGATACTATCGCGGGTTTTTTCCCAGGCGCTGATGCGGTCACTTGTCCATTGGTCTGTGGTGATGCTCTGACTCATGGCTGGTGTTTCTTTCTGGCGGTGAGGGTGGATGCCCAGGGGGAGGGTTATTCGCCGGTGAACAGGGCCGGTTCGCTCTGGCGTAGGGCGTTGATTTTATTGAGGCCGGTGCGGGAGGACTTGCCGATGAGTTCCCCTGCTTTGGCCCCGGTAATGCGCTTGCCCTGCTGAATTTGCTCTTGAATCCAGGGCCGCAGTACATCAAAATCTGGGTCTTCGTTGCTCTCATGAGCCTGTGTGACTGTGCTGGCTACTGCGACTTCAACTAGTTCTTCTGGCTCATCCTCAGCTGGGGCTACCACCTCGGTGACTGGTTCAGCGCTCGAGGGCTCGGCTTCTGGGTTTTCCTCGATGGTTGCCGGTAGCTGTTGCTCGGTGTGCTCAATGGGGTCAGGTTCCTGGTATGAAGTCAGCTCCCTGATGACAGCCATCTGCTCTTCATCCACCGTGGCCGCACTCTGTATCTGGGCCGGTTCATCGGTGCCAAAGGCCAGCCGGGAGAGCTCTTCGGTTGCGGCAAAAACGCTCAAGGGGGCCGCCGCAGCAATGGCCGCGCCAATCCAGGACTGAAGAGCTATCTGCCCCTCCCCCACAGCCAGCGCGTGAGCCCCATTAGCAATAACTGAGATCAGCGTGAAAACTGCCAAGGTAGCCCAGGTCAGCGCTACCGGCTCCCCACGCGTGCGATGAATAACAGCGGCCATGGAGTAAGCAAGGATGGCGATGTCGATAAAAATGGGAACCGTCCACCGCATCCAGATGGGGAGCCCAACCCAGCCAGCGACGTCGTGCAGGCCATTGAAGGAAACCATGAAGGAGGTCAGCCCCAGCATGAAAACCAGCAGAACGGTTACCCACAGCATGGGGCGGGAGTCCGGGTTGATTCTGGTTTGATTTTTGATACTTTTCACGTGCTTTGCTTTTTCTGATAGTCTTAGGGCACCGAGAAAGCTCACACCCCATGGTTCTGGTTTCTACGTTTGAGCTGGTTTCTTCCGCTACGCGAAGGCGGGGTATTCCCTAAGAAACCGTCGGTGTCCTCATAATGAACGAGGTGGCTCCCATGGCCCTGAGCCAGGGTGCCACCTCTTTTTGTTGCTATTTTCAGCGTGTTACTGGCGAATAGCTTCTAGTTCGGCATCCAGGTTGGTCACGATTGTTTCCAGCTGGCTTGCTACCTGCTCGTGCTCCCCGAGCAAGTCCGGGCCCAGGTTCAGACGCTTGAGCAGGTGAGCGCTTGATGCCATGGAGCGCAGCAGCTCTTGTACCAGGCTGTAGGGGTACTGCTGACTTGTGAAGTTCTTATCGTTGTTGCTCATGACCAGGTTCTGGATTTGTTCGGTGAGCTGGCCCATGAGGTAGCTGATGTTTTCAAACCCGGTGTTGAGCAGGTCATCGGCTGGACCCTCTTCAACTGTTCCATTTGGAACAGTTGAATCTTTGTCCTTGCTGGCAACTGTGTCCTTGGTTGGCTTGCTTGCAGGTGCCGAGGACTTAGATGTGTTCTTGGGCTTGCTCTCTTTGAGAGCCCCGATACCGAAGGCAGAGGCCGGGGTATCGAGAATAGCTGCATCAAGGTCAATGCCTAGCTCATTGGCCTTGTCGCTAGGATCAGTTGTGCGGTAGTGACGCACTTTTCCATCGAGTCCGACACTCTCTCGCTCTTGCCCAAGTAGACCGGTTTCGCGGGCCTTGGACTGGAGACGGCTGATGCTACCGACTGATAGGCCGGTGACGGCGCTGATGGCTCGGGTGCTCATACCGGCCTGAGCGTAGGAGATAACAGCGGTAAGCCGGTCTTCTTTGGGTGGAGTGAGGGTCAGGCCGGTGAACTCGTAGGTGATGTAGGCGTTCCAGGACTTGTAGCCTAAGGAAAGCCAGACCCTTTTCTCGAATGCTTCGATGATGAGCTCTTGGGCGTTTTCTAGATTTTGGTGCAGGTTTGCGGTGAGCTTGCGAGCTTCTTCTTTGCTCAGCAGAGTAACGAATTCCCCGGTGATTGCCTCATCAGGTGCGGGCAGGTGGGTGGGTGTTGGGTCATCGAGCAGTTTGAGTGTTGCGGTCATGGTGTCCTCAGTTCTGGTGGTTGCTATTGCTAGCGGGTTGGGTTGAAGGGGCGTAAGGGTGTGAATGTGCGGCCGTCGTAGCTGGCAAGTACGTGTTCGATGTGGCCTTGTGGCAGGGCGGTGATCGCGCTGATAGTTGCAGCACTCAGCCCATAGGAGGCGTAATAGCGAATTGCCGGCTCTACAGCAGCACCCCGGGGAGTAAAACCCAGCTCGTAAAACTCGCACTCCAGATAGTCCTCAAAACTTTCAAAGCCCATGGCTTCCCAAATCCGGTGCCTATAGGCCAGCAGAGGCAGAACAGATACCCCCACCGGCAAACCAGTGGACGCTACGGGCACCATATGGCTCCCGTGGCGAAGTGCGTCATGCAGCAATGCAACTTCCTCGTCGGTTAGCTCAAAGGGGTGAAGGTTCTGCTGTTGGGGCGCAGTGCTAGAGTCCTGGAGCTGCGCAGCCGAGGTCTCAGTATGGGTGCGGGTGGTCATCTGGCCTTTCCTTTCAGGTCGAGAGTGGTGAGGTGTGAGATGGTGTATTGCCTAGCGGCTTTAGTGGCGGCTGGTGCGGATAACGTCGATGATGGTCTTGCCGATGAAGTAGATTCCCCACAGGCTGATAACGAGCGTCATTCCCCCTGCTGCACCAATCCCAGCCGCCTCAAGCACAGAGCCTGAACGGTGCTTGAGCGGTTCACCATAGACCTGCACCAGGGCTAATGAGGGGCCGAAGAACATCCCGATAAAGGTGATGATGGCAGCTACTGCAAAGCGCCCAAAGTTCTTAGCTGCGGTGAGCAGGATGGTTTCGAGCTGGGCCAGGAGTTTGGTGGTGCTGTTGGTTTCAGGCTCAGCTACGGTGGTGAGCTCTGCGGTCTTGGGCTCGAATGTCTTTGAGCTGGTGGTGGTGTTAGCCATAGTGGCGTTTGTCCTTTCAGGGTGTGTTTTTAGAGGTGCTTTTTTAGGGGGGTGCGGCTGCACTTGGAGGGCTTATGTCCAGCTCGCCACGCCTGACCACCACGGTGTGACCGAAGGCAGGTTTAGACCGGGTGGAGTGAAGGTCTTTCCTCGTCCGAGTGAGCCCACAACGACGTAGCTGACGGGGTGAGTGTTCATGTGGGGTTGCAGCTTTGCCATCAGTGGCTCTCGTAGCCGGTCGTAGCAGGCATTTTTGCCCATTGGGCTCATCGAGTGTGACTGAGCCGAGGCGGCATTGGGGTAGATATTCATCGTGGTGTCCTTTCGTGGATTTTTGTTTGGGTTCAGGAGGGGCATGTTTCAAAAGCGGTTATTTTGGCTTCTAAGCGACTTTTTTAAATCCGATAGGTCTTCATGCCACAGAGGGACTTTCAGGCCGCCTAAGGGGCCCCTGCAGGCTTTTGAGGGGTATACGCCCACCCAAGCCAGGATGTTCCTGTGCAGAATTCTTCACCGGAGAGCCGTTTTTGGTCTTACGGCGGGCTCGGATGCTTTCCCGGAAGGCCACCCCCGCCTGGCGGTCAACGGGAGCTGACTCGGAGCTTTCGGGGGTGAGGATTTTGAGCTGGCCGGTAGCTTCCTTGGCGCACAGCGGGCAGGAGCCGGTGAACTCGCGAGTGTGGGTGTTGCAAAACTCTCGGGGCGCGCTCTGGGTGGCTTCAGCCTCCAGCAGGGACAGAGCCAGTGAGTGAAGTTCTTCGATTTCTGAGCTGATGGCCGTGATGGCGAAAGCCAGCGGTGAGCGGACCGGGGCAGAGGCCCGGGAGATCACGATGGTGACCATTTGCCCCAGCGCAGCGTCGTTGATGTGTCCCAGGGAGAAGCCATGCTTGGCTTCGAGCATGGAACGCAGGGCTGAGAGCTTGACGCCGTTGATGATGGGGGATTTTTCCTCCGGCGACTGGTGCTCGGATCGCTTGGTCGCAGCTGAGCTCGTGGCAGGCAGCCCAGCCGTGAGCTGCTCTGGGCGGGCCGGTGAGGTTTTTTGCTCGGTCGCCTCTCGGTCGGTCAGTCCGTCAGTCATTTTTTCTCGCGCGCTTGCACTTGAAGTGACTGACTGACTGATTGACTGATTAAGATCAGTCAAAAGATTTCCTTTTGCCGCGCGCGTCGCGCGCGCGGTTCCCTTTAAGGCACTTTCTGCGCTACCGGCAGATTCTTGTAACCCTACCGGCGGTAGCGTGCCGGTAAGTCTTACCTTACCGGCATTTTCTGCCGGTAGCGTGCGACTAGGCAAAACGTTTTTTCGAGAAAAGTTATCCACAGGCTCAATACCGCTACCGGCAGATTTTGCCGGTAGCGTGTGACTAGGTGAAATACCAAACTCATCAAAAGTCTCATTAGCCTCACGGCGACGTCGAATTTCCTCAGCCTCTCCTGGTGTTAGAACATAACCAGGAAGCAGATACTTCTCATTCTCAAGGTGAAGAACTACAAGATCTGGAGCACGACCGGTGGAAAAAGTACCGCTTTGGCGCTCTGTATGGATCAAGTCGAGAGCTCGAAGTTTTTTGATAGCTTCGCGTACTGCACGCTCTTTCAGCCCTGTAGTAGCCGCCAAAGGGTTTTGACCTTCAGCGTAGACACCTCGGCCGTCACACAGGTTCGCAAGCTGAATCAGCACCTTGTATTCAGCGTTATTCACATCCTGATTGATGGCCCACTGGATATGGTGAAGAGCCATTACAAGGCCGCCTTCTCACTGCTCTCAACAGGGGCAGTTAGCATTGAGATGGGGACATCGAAATCTCCCTGATAATCAGAACTTTTTAGAGGAAAATTAGGCATTTTGCACCTTTCTGGAAGTCATCATCGGTAGGCTGGGAAGAAACGTTGAGATTACGGGAGGTTTACCGTGAAAAAGCCAGTAATACGTCCTCCGAGCTCCGTTGAACGAGTACAGCGAACCTTGGACTATGCCGAACAGACGAACCTTCAGGTCTTTTCGGTCGCCCAGAACTACCAAATAGCCAGGAACGGTACTAAGAGCGTTCTCTTCTCTTGGAAGTACCAGAGTGAGCACGATAGCTGGTTCTGGGGTATGAGACCAAAACCAGGTGATCTGCTCCTGATGAACGTCTCGCAAGACAACTTCGGGTACGGCTATCATCGAGGTGGTCAGGTGCTCTACATTCGGCGTGAGAACATCCATAGCATTGTCCCTGCCTCTCAAATGAATAAATGGGTCAAGTGGCATACGCCTTACTCCTTGCTGCGGGCCCGACGTCGGGTTCTACTTTGGCTGGCCCTTGTGGTGTATTGGCTTCTTCTGTCGTTGCAGAAGGGGTATTCCTGGGTGGGTTATCTAGTTTGGAAGGCCCTGTACATCCCTAGGCCTTCTTCCTCGGAACAGCCTTTAGAAGAAACTGACCAGCCGCCTGCTCTTGAGGACTCAGACCCATCTAAGCCATTGGATGTAGAGCTCTTGCCAGGAATTGGAGATATCCCTGTTGGTGAGCTCTCTAATGAGCAATTGCGGGAGATTTTGCGCCAACGAGAACGTTCTAGTTCGGTGGAGCTAGATCCTGATGACCGCGAAGATGAAGGCTTCGGGGAGCTTGCGGATAGGCACAGTCCCTTTTTGCGGCATAACGATGATGAGCATGAGCCCAGTGTGACCGTTAGGCCTTTGTCAATTTCCCAAATGCAGGAGGTCTTCCATATGTATGAAAACGCTGATAAGAAGGATGAGAAGTAGTTTTCTCTTCTGCCAAACTGCCTACCGACTTGGTTTTCCGCCTTGTAGGGGGCAGTTTTTTCTTGCCTGGGATACTTCACTGGTGGGCTAGCTTTCGTGAGGTTCCTGCGAAGAAGTCGATGACGTCGATGCCCATCGCGTTTGCTAGGGCTGATAGTTCGCTGGTGCGGAACTCGACGTCGCCAACTAGGCGGGCGTGAAGGGCGGTTTTGCTTTTGCCTAGGATTTTTTCTAGGTCTTCGTTGCTGAGGTCGTAACGGGCCGCCTCGGCTTTGACGTTGCGAGCTACAACCTGCTCTATTCTCATTTTCTCGGACATACCTGCAAGATACTCCGTTTTTCGGAGCATCTCAAGCAGAAAACTCCGAAAATCGGTATTTTTCATCGTTTTACCCGACCACCATACAGGCTAAACGGTATACTATTGCTATGACTAACGCATTGATTACTTCAAGGCATGTACTTGCTCGAGAGATAAAGAGCGCTCTCGCTAGGGCAGAGATGCCCCAATCCAAACTTGCCGATGCCCTCTCTATTAGCTCAGGTAGCCTATCGGACAAGATGAAAGGACGAGTTGCTTTCAGCTTCGATGATTTACTGACTATTGCAGGGACTCTAGGGTTATCACTAGATGAGCTTCTAGGTGAAGCCCTCACCAACCAGCGAGTCCCCTCCCCCAGCTACTTTGAGGACGAGAAGGGCAAGAAAAAAGTCGCCCCGATCGGATTCATTCCGAACGGGACGACTTATCAAATGGTTGCTAACGCTGAACCAGTGTTAGCTGGGGTAGGGCCTGCGGGGCTTGAACCCGCGACCAAGGGATTATGAGTCCCCTGCTCTGACCAGCTGAGCTAAGGCCCCACAGCACCAGGCTCTAGCGAGCTTGACACTGCCTCTAAGAATACCGAAAAGGGCAGATGAAGCCAAACCACGGGCGTCCGCATATCTGGCGTAAGGCTTGAGCCTGTAATCGCTCCTATCGTTCCGTCAGGAACCGATCATAGAGCTCGTTAGAGCGGTAGAGAGATTCAAAGGTCTCCCAGGTCTTTTCGGCGGCATGGCGGGCTACCATCTGGCGGGAGCGCTCCCCCATGGCCTTCCGCTCATCCTCGGGCAGGCTCAGCACATCGGCCAGGCGGGCAGCCAGCTCCGCCGTATCCCCCGGGGTAAAAAGGTAGCCGTTCTTCCCCGAATCAACCAGGTGCGGCAGGGCCAGGGCGTTAGCAAGGACCACCGGCTTTGAAGCGCTCATAGCCTCCAAGGTCACCAGCGACTGCAGCTCAGCGGTACCCGGCTGGCAGAAGACATCGGCCCGCAGGTAGCCAGCGCGTAGTTCCTCGTCAGAGACGTACCCCAAGAAGCGAACCCGGTCAGCTACCCCGCAAGCGGCAGCTTTAGCCTGTAGCTCACCAAGAATCTCACCGGTACCAGCGACCTCAAGCACGGTCTGCTGCAATAGCTCGGCAGGCAGCCGCGAGAACCCCTCAATCAGCACATCGATATTTTTTTCAACCGCCAGACGCCCGGCAAAGAAAATCGTCAGCTCACCGGCAGGCTTCTCAATGGTCTCCCCCGGCGCAAGCTCATAGTCAGAACTCTGAATACCGTTAGACACCGGCATGACCGGGCGGCTGAACCTACCGGCACTTTCCATGGCGTCCGCACCAATCTGGGTGGGGGTGGTGACCACGGCCGCCCGGCTGAGCACCCGGCGCATATCGCTCCACGAAATCTTCTCGAGCACAGCATTAACGCGCTCGTTGAAGGGCAGGAAGGGGGTGATATTTTCGGGCATCACGTGGTTCGTGGCCACAACTCGTACACCGCGCTTAGCGCCGATACGGGCCAGCACCCGCCCAATGATGTAGTGGCACTGAATGTGAATCACATCGGGCTGAATCTCCTGCACCAGACGGTCAGCCTCAGCGTAAATCCCCCAGGGGAAGTTCAGGCGCATGTAGGGGTGAGTAACAACCCTGTGGGAGCGCATACGGTGCTCCACGATGCCGTCCACCGTATAACGGCTAGTAACGCCCTTCTCCTGCTTGGGCGCCATCACGTGCACGGTATGGCCACGGTCAGCCAGGGCGTGAGCAAGGCGGGATGAGAACTGGGCAGCCCCGTTGATGTCGGGCGGGTAGGTATCGGCGCTAATGAGGACGGTCAGGGGCTGATCAGCCATGCAGGGGCCCTTTCAAAGTCTCTTCGTTCAGTATCACACTGACCTTACAGGGTTTTCGGTAGCTCTGCATCAGCCCGGCGGCGGATTCGACGGGGCTCACAGGCGTCCGCGCCCCTACTGGCCCAAAAAGCCAGGCCCGCCCCAGCGGTTCTGCCGGGGCGGGCCTGTGTGCAAGGACGCTTGTGCCGCCTCATCTGAGGCAGGGCAGGGTCTTACTTGCGGCGGCTAATGAGCTTGCCGAGGAAGACGAAGAAGGCTCCCAGGGAAGCTGCCAGGGTTGCAAAGGACTTCCAGTGGGCCTGCAGGGTCTCGGGGTTCGAGGCGTTTGCGGCCAGCTTCTTACCACCGTCAGCGGCGGTAGCAGGAGCATTCTTTGCGGAGGTCTTGGCGTTCTGCACCAGGCCCTGGGCACCGGCCTGCACGTCGCGTGAGTAGGCCTCGATGTCGTCGCGCAGGGTCTTGAGGTGCTCGCGGCGCTGCTTGGTGCGCTGCAGGAGCTGTTCCTTGCTGGGGGCGGGGGTAGCGGGTGCCTGCTGCTCGCTGCCGTCCTTCTTCTCCTCTGGCTTCTGCTCGGCCTTCTTGGCTTCTGCCTTCTCAGCCTGCTCGCGCTTGAGGCGCTTGGAGGTCATGGCGGAGCCTTCCTTCAGCACGCCCAGGTCGTAGAGCAGACCAAAGATAGCTGATTCAGGCTTGAAGGGCAGCTGGGCCTTAATCATCTTGAAGCCGACCAGACCAGCGATGCCGGCAAGGAGCAGGAAGAGGACGAACAGAACCAGAGCTGCCGCCCAGTTAGGCATGATGGAGGCCAGGCCAACGTAGGCCAGGATGACCAGGGCGATAGCCATGAAAAGGGCGAAGACTAGGGCTACTGCGGCAACCGCGGCGCCCTTGCCCAGGGCGATGCCCTTTTCTTTAACCTCAATCTTGGCGATCTGGATTTCGTCTTTGAGCTGCTTAGGGGCTAGGTTGGTGAGCACCTTGCCTGCGTCAGCCACGTTCGTAACGCTAGCTTTGATGTTGTTGAAGCCAGCGCGCAGACCCTGGGCTCGGCGTGAGCCGTTCAGGTCGTTAGGAGTGGTCATGTGCCACCTCTCTCTGTGTCGATAAGCGTGCTTGCATATTACGTGTACCAAATAGTAACTTTACCGGCTTTTAGGGGCTTGTGGCGACTACACCCTGGAATGTGGCGCGTTTATCGGGAGAAGGTCAGGCAATGTTTCTGGGGAACAAAAAAGCCCGGTCTTGCGACCGGGCTGTTTGTTTGCTCCCCCGACTGGACTCGAACCAGTAACCCTTCGATTAACAGTCGAATGCTCTGCCAATTGAGCTACGGGGGAATGTTGTTTGCAGTGTTTCCATCGCTGCAACGAGTAATAACTTTACACGAGGTTTTCACCCCGTGCAAATTGAGCTTGAGTTAACTGCGTCACACCTTAGTCTTGGCCTTGCATTTTGCTGCGGCGGCGGAGTTCGAGGGTAAGGAGTTGCTGTTGAATCTCCCGGTAGGCCTCGGCGTCGTTCTGGGGAGAGAGGCGCTGGAGCTGCATCAGTAGATCTGATTTTTGCCGGGTGATTTCTTGTTCGAAGAGACAGTTGAGTATGTCGCGGGAGTAGCGATTGAGTTGCTCATCGGTGCGGGCGGGGATGGGGGCGACGGTGAGTTCTGCGATGAGCGCGTGGACGGGTTCGGGGGCGTGGGCGCGAACGGTATTGACCCAGGTGGCTCCGGGCTCAGGGGCGATGGTGGAAGCTGCCCCAATGATGCCCTGGGCGATACCGCTGTGGGCCCGGTAGCGGTAATGCACGGTGGCTAGTTCCTGCCACTGTTCGAGGGAGACGTACTGGGGGTATTGCAGCACAATTTCGAGGGCTTCACGCTCGGTGCGGGCTGCGGGGTCACGCAGGTCGGGTAGCTCGTAGGGGTCTTCTACGGGGGTGGGGGCTTCTGCTGCTGCGATTCGGGCGGCGCGTTCTGCTTCTGCGGCTTCGGCTCGCTGGCTGGCGGACGCCTGCGGGTTAGCTGCCGCTGCGCTGACGGCTCGTTGCACTTCGGCGGCGTCTAGCCCTAACTGCCCTGAAACTTGCCGTACGTAGGCTGGCCGCAGGGCGGCGTCCTTGATTCCGGCGATAATGGGGGCGATGGCGCGCATGCCGCGCACGCGCCCCTCGAGGGTGCCGAGGTCGTAGTTGGCGAGGGTGGCGTCGATGGCGAATTCGAAGAGCGGACGCCGGGAGGCGATGAGGGAGCGCACGGCGGCGTCCCCGCGGGCTAGGCGCAGGTCGCAGGGATCCATACCGTCTTTGGCTACGGCGACGAAGGTTTGGGCGACGAAGCGCTGGTCTTCTGAGAAGGCAGCGAGGGCGGCTTTTTGGCCGGCGGCGTCGCCGTCGAAGGTGAAGATGACTTCGCCGCCGGTGCCGTCGTCGGAGATGAGGCGGCGCACAATTTTGATGTGGTCGGTGCCAAAGGCGGTACCGCAGGTGGCCACGGCGGTGTCGATGCCGGCCAGCTGGGCTGCCATGACGTCGGTGTAGCCCTCGACGACCACAATCTGCTTCTTCTTGGCGATAGGGCGTTTGGCCAGGTCAAGCCCGTAGAGGACCTGTGATTTTTTATAGAGGGCGGTCTCGGGGGTGTTGAGGTATTTAGGCCCCTGGTCGTCGTCGAAGAGGCGGCGAGCGCCGAAGCCGATGGTTTCGCCGGTGATGTTGCGGATGGGCCAGATGATACGCCCGCGGAACCGGTCGTAGAGACCCCGCTGCCCTTCTGAGAACATGCCGGTTTCGCGGAGTTCCTCGGTGGTAAAGCCCTTGTCCATGAGGTATTTGAGCAGGTTGTCCCAGCCGCGAGGGGCAAAGCCCACCCCGAATCTTTGGGTGGCTGTGGGGTCGAAGCCGCGGGCGCCGAGAAACTTTTGGGCCTCAACGGCGGCAGGGGTGTAGAGGTTTTTTTGGAAGAACTCCGCTGCAATCTTGTGGGCATCGAGGAGGCGCTGGCGGCGTCCTACCTCTTCGCGGCTCATGCCGCTACCCTGCTCGTAGTGCAGTTCGTAGCCGATGCGGGTGGCGAGTTTTTCGACGGTTTCGATGAAGGAGGTGTGGTCCATTTCGATGAGGAAACTGATCACGTCGCCCGATTCGCCGCAGCCAAAGCAGTGGTAGGTGCCCATCTGGGGGCGCACGTGGAAGCTCGGGGTGCGTTCATCGTGGAAGGGGCACAGGCCCTTGAAAGAGCCGATGCCGGCGGATTTGAGGGTTACGTACCCTTCGATGATTTCGCGGATGTCGGTGCGGGAGCGCACCTCGTCAATGTCTTCTCGTTTGATTAAGCCTGCCACGGGTTCAATTTTAGTCTGGGCCGTCAAGCCGGTGGGTTTTGGCTTACCAAAGCGGTTTGTCACCAACCGCCCAGTGGGTTCCTGTGATTCGTTTGAAGAGGGCGACGGCGGAGCGGTCGGTCAGGCAGGCGACCTGGTCAATCACCAGCCGCAGGCAGGCGGTATCGTCATTGCGCCCCAGTTCCTGCAAGTCGGCGGCAAAAACCGGGTCGAGGTAGTTGGGGTTATCAAAGAGGGCGTGCACCAGGAATTCAAGAATCTCCTGTTGGTTCCCCTCCGTTGTCTGTGCGGCTGCCGCATCGCGGGGAGCCATCACAAAAGCTGTGGCTATACCCTTGAGCACGGCGATTTCGTGCTCGGTTTCCTCGGGCACCACCAGCTGGGCCTGGTAGCGGGTGAGCGGTTCGTCCCCGTAGACGTCGCGGGTTGCCAGCATGGCGCTGGCAGCAAAACGCCCAATGAGTTTAGAAGTAAGGGCCTTAAAAGCCGCCATGGACGAGCGGGTCCCCGTCATATTCGGCACCCAGCGGTTGAGGTTCTCTAAGCGGGTTAGGGCTTTGTCAAGGGTAGCGTCCTCGACCTCGGGCAGGTACCAGAGCCGGGTTTTGTCGAAAACCTGCTGGCGGGCGTCCGCCTTTTTCAGGTCATCGAGTTGCACATGCCCACCGAAGACGGCGTCCTCAACGTCGTGCACGGAGTAGGAGATATCGTCGGCGAGGTCCATGACCTGGGCTTCCAGACATTTTTGGGTGGGAGCAGCCCCGGCTTCAGCTGCCCCGGCGCGGAGCCATTCAAAGACGGGTAGGTCGTCGGTGTAGACGCCAAATTTGCGGTTGGGCTTGCCGTCGGTTCGGGCGGGGGCGTTGGCGCGGGTCCAGGGGTACTTGCAGGTTGCGTCCAAGGACGCCCGGGTCAGGTTCAGCCCGGCAGAACCGCCATCGTGCCTAATCACCTTGGGTTCAAGGCGGGTGAGCAGGCGCAGGGTCTGGGCGTTGCCCTCAAAACCACCGGCGTCCACCGCTAGCCGGTCGAGGGCGGTTTCACCGTTGTGCCCAAAGGGCGGGTGGCCCAGGTCGTGGGAGAGGCAGGCAGTATCGACCACATCGGGGTCGCAGCCCAGCATACGCCCCAGCTCGCGGCCGATCTGGGCAACTTCCAGGGAGTGGGTCAGGCGGGTACGTACGAAGTCGTCGGTATCAGGGTCAACCACCTGGGTTTTGGCACCGAGACGGCGCAGGGCCGCAGAATGCAACACACGGGCCCGGTCGCGTTCAAAGGGCGAGCGATAGACAAACTTGTGGTGTTCGGGAACCCAGCGTTCGGCGTCCACTGCGCTATAGCCAGGGGTAGGGGCCTGTTCGGGGGTGAAGGTGCTGCTCATGAATCTCGTCTTTTCTCTACCGGTTCAATCTAGGCCTGGGATTCCAGTTTAGAGGTTATCGCCCTGGTCGAGGCCATATTCGGCAGGCCAGGTGACCTCGCCTGAGATAGGCGGGTAGTCGGGGGTCAGGTTGACGAGTTGCAGAGCTTCTGCCAGGGCTGTGGGTTCGATTCCGTCGATGACTGCACGCGCCCCGTGGCGGGCTGCTGGCTCGAATCCAAAACGGCTGTAGTAGGCGGGCTCACCGAGTACCAGCAGGCTGGTGGGTGCATTACTGACCTGGGCGGACGCCGCCGCGCGGGCTAGAGCTTCACCGGCCAGGGCGGTGCCCACTCCCCTACCCTGGTAATCAGGGTGGACGGCCAGGGGCGCGAGCGCATAGGCTGGCCAGGAGCCCACCCAGCAGCGGCTTACCAGAATGTAGCCGACGAGAGCACCGGTGACGCAGAACCGACCGCGCTGAAGCACAAAACCTAGGGCGGCACCCACAAAGAGACCTGAAATAAGCATGTGCTCCATGCTAGGTGCAGACATTAGGACCGGTAAATATAACGTTCATCTGGGGAAACCTAAGGAAACAGTTCGCAATACCGGTTTGATTCTCTCATCCATCGGCAGTAAGAGTGACCATGCTCTTCAACGCCCAACACGTTACTGCCCACAAGAATCGCGCAGGGTCCACAAGCGTCGTGGACCCTGCGCGATTCTGATAAGCACTGTTTACTGGGACAGCGGCTTCATGGAGGCCAGGACGCGGTCAGGTAGCATGTGCACGCGCGGCGATAAGTCTTGGGGCGGGTAAGGTAGGATCGATACATTCACGCCAATATTCGACGTGTTTTTCGTCCAACCAGTGCTCAGACTCAGTAACCTTCTGTTCCAAGCCGGCCTCCCCACGCACCTAGTACCAGTAGAGGTAATCGGTTCCGTCGTTTGTTTCAGCAAAGATTGTCTCAACGTACATGTGCTCAGGCTCTAGTGTTTCTTTGACAGCCTCCATGTTCTGATTGAGGAAATGCATCCATTCATCGACCTTGTGTCGCTTGCCCGGTTTTACCCGAAATCGGGTCAGTTCAATCTGCATACCATGATTCTATCCAGGGTGTTCTTAGTTCCAGAGTCACCTCTTCATCCGCGAATGTGCTTTATACCGCTCCCTCCGCCAGACACTTAGCGCCAACAAGAATCGCGCAGGGTCCACAAGCGTCGTGGGCCCTGCGCGATTCTGATAAGCACTCAAGTAACCTGTGGCGTTAGAACCTACCGGGCGGTACAGTCATGTTCTATGAGTGAGAAGTACGTACCCAACTACGGCGATCTGGAGCGCTTTCGATACGAGAGGCTTATCCGCACCAAATCCAGGGCCTACCAGATGGCCTGCTGGCAGGGTTACCTGGGTACCCACGAGTTCTTTCTGGGCAACACTCTCAAAGGCTGGGCGACGCTCCTTCTCACCATGGCGGCCGCTAGCCTACTCGTCTACGAGTGGATACTCGGGCTTCTCCTAGTGATCTTTGTTATCTGCCTCAATATCACGGCAGTACGGGTCATCGCCGCTTCAGACCCAGCCAGCAACATCTACGGCGAAGAGTGCGGAGCTGTCTTTCACAGCCTCCATATGATGAGCCCCTTCTCCATCATGTGGGACATGAACCTGTGGAAAGGCAAAACTCCCACCGACCCTCCGCCGCCCGACATGGACTAGCCAGGCCCGGGCGTCCGTTCCCCCTAGCCGCCGCTGATATCCAGCTCGGCATCCACCAGCCCCAAGCGCTCAGAGTCCCCTAGGACGCGGGAGTTCAGCCAGCCGTCGGGCAGGTGGGGCTTCTTGGGGTTGCCAGCACGTCCGCGAGAACCCTCAACAGCGGCACCGGGGTAGCCGATGGAGTGGTCCAGCTCGGCCAGGTACTCGCGGAAGGCCTCAAGGGTGGGCACGGTAGACATCTTGGCGCGCAGCTTGCCCCCCACCGGGTAACCGTGGAAGTACCAGGCCACGTGCTTGCGGATCTCGCGCAGGCCGCGGGTCTCGTCACCAAAAGTCTCTACCAGCAGTTCAGCGTGGCGGTAGATCATATCGGCTACCTCAGACACGCTGGGGCGGTGGCGCTCTTCAGACCCTTCAAAGGCGTTTTGCAGGTCGCCAAAGAGCCATGGGCGGCCCTGGCAACCGCGACCGACCACGATGCCGTCCACGCCGGTCTGCTCGACCATGGCAATGGCGTCCTCGGCGGAGAAAATGTCGCCGTTGCCAAGAATCGGCACATCGGGGATTGCCTCACGCAGGCGGGCAATCGAGTCCCAGTCAGCCTTGCCGGAGTAGTGCTGGGCGGCAGTGCGGCCGTGCAGGGCAATCGCTGCAACACCCGCGTCACGAGCGATTTTGGCTGATTCCAGGTAGGTCAGGTGGTCCTCGTCGATGCCCTTACGCATCTTGATGGTCAGGGGCACGTCCCCGCGGGAGGCCTCACGCACAGCGGTCTGGACGATAGCGGTAAAAAGGTCGGTCTTCCAGGGCAGGGCGGAGCCGCCGCCTAGCTTGGTGACCTTGGGGACGGGGCAGCCGAAGTTCAGATCAATATGGTCGGCACGGTCTTCTTCGACCACCATACGGATCGCCTTGCCGACGTTGACGGCGTCCACACCATAAATCTGAATGGAACGAATCTTTTCGTCGCCGTCATGGTCGATAATGCGCAGAGACTCGGGGGTGCGCTCCACCAGGGAGCGCGCGGTGACCATCTCGGTCACGTACAGGCCGCCACCGTAGTCACGGCAGAGTCGGCGGAAGGCCTTGTTGGTGACGCCTGCCATGGGGGCCAGCACCACCGGGGTGTCGATGGTGTGTTTGCCCAGCTGTAGGGGCGGCAGTTTCAGCTGCTTAGCGCGAGCCGGGGTCTGGCCAGTCTCTAAAGTCTCTTCTGTCATAACCTTCCAATTCTGGCACAAACGGCCCCGGTGCGCTGTTAGCTAGAGCAACACAGAGGGCCCCGGGTGGTTCTTCCCGAGGCTCTGCATGAGGCTGTGGTTCAGTACTAGAGGCTTTTATCTAGACTTACTTGTTGTCGCCTTCTACGACGATTTCTTCCTTGCGGACGTCGGCTGAGATGCGCTCGGTGTCGGTGTGAACTTCCTTGCCGACGGAGACACGCTCGGTTGCTACGGTCTCGGTGGAGACAACGGGGCGCTCTTCGTGGGCGGTGACGGTGACGTCTGCCTGAGCTTCGGCTGAGTCGAAGTCGTAGTTCTCTACTACTTCGCCGTCCTTGAGATTGGTGCGCTCTACAACGATTTCTTCCTTGCGAACGGGAACCTCAACGGTTTCGGTTTCGGTGCGGACGACCTTGCGCAGGCGGACCTAGCCGGTCTGGGTTGCGCTGGTTGCAGTGCCGACGTTCAGACGCTCTTCGTGAGCGACAACGTCGCCGTTCTCGGCGGTTGCGGTGGCCTGGGCTGCGTGGGTGTCGCTGGCAGGACGCTCGGTGTTAGCTACACCTGCGGTGGCAGTGCCTGCGGTTGCGGTGCCTGCGGTGAGTGAGTAGTACTCGTAGAGGCGCTGCTCTTCTGCGGGTGAGAGTTCGCCGTCTTCTGCGATGTTGGGGGCGTCCTTGACGAATTCCTTGGTGTAGGGAACGTGAATCTCTTCGCCTGCGTAGCGGGCCTGGTTCACGGGGATGAAGGTTTCGTTGGTGCCGAAGAAACCGGTGTTGACGGTGACGAAGGTGGGTTCGCCGGTCTGGGCGTCGAGGTAGAGCTCGCCTACCTTGCCAATCTTTTCGCCTTCAGTGCCGAATACAGTGCTGTTACGCAGGGCTTCGATGGTTTCGTTGGTAGTCATGAGCTGTTGCCTTTCTTTGCGACTCTCAGTACGAGGTGTTACGTCAGCCCTGCGCCCCCTATGGGCGCTATCAGTAGGCTGAGCAGCTGTTCATAACCCTACATACTTTCAGCAGGCTGAGCAAGTAATAAGCGAACTTTTTAAGAAAAAAGACAATATTTCACCCTGAGACTAAAAATCACCCTGACTAGGCATGTTAATCTATATCATGTCTAATCATGTCATTTTTGACAGATAAACACAAGAAGATAACAAGGGGTTAGTTTTAAAGTAAATATTTTCTAAATTTACATTCCTCAAAGAGCACACCGCTCCGAATCATACTCGTGAATCGTCAAAGTCTCTTGACAACCCCGCACTCTTTTCCGATACTTGTGATAAGTCAATACTCATTGACGAAACATAGTTGAGGAGGCCCTATGCAGTCCGACGACCCACGTATTACAGCCGTCCGCACCGCCAATGAGCAGGTCGCCCAGGCCACCCGCGCGCTTGAGGACGCCGTACAGGCAGCTCGCGCAGGCGGCGCAACCTGGCAGCTCATTGGGGCAGCTATCGGCGTGACCAAGCAAGCTGCCGCCCAGCGCTTTTCCGAGACCATCTATAACGCCCGATCTCTCTCGCAGATTCAGGTGGAACTTGAGCAAATCACCGAAGCCCTTTTTGCCGCCCTGGCTCACGGTGACATCGAGCATGTACACAGCCACATGACCTACACGACCGCCCGGTTACTGTCTAAACGCAAGATTCTGAAAACCTGGCAGCAGGTACTTGAGGCATGCGGCTCCTTTATTGAGGTCAAGAAAACGGTGGTAGAACAGGCAGGCTCCGGCTTTGTACTCACTTACCGGCTACGCCACGAAAATGGTGAGCCGGTCGGCCAACTCTCTTTCAATTCAGCCCGCAAAGTAACAGGATTGGTGATCTTCAATGACGATTCGACGCCCCTCCCCTGGTAACAGCATCTATGCGCCCCTCATCATGGTGGGACTGTGGGGCCTACACGGTTTTATCACCTGGTACCTCAGCCGAGAACTAGTTATAACCTTGTGGGCAATTGGCCTAGTGGCTATTGGCACGGTGCTCACTCAGTGGTTCCTGCGCCCCAAGGGGAGCCGCACGATGGTATGGCGACCGGGACTCTTTGCCTGGACGCTTACTATTACCTGGATTCTCTGGGCAATTCTCAATATCTTTTGGGATATGCAAGCCCAGAATGCTGCAATCTGGCCGTTGCTCGGGTACATCGGTTCAAACAGTAGTGCACGAGAGGCTTCAGCTCAGAGGCGTAGAGCCCGCGACATCGGCGTCTAGCCCCTCTAAACCTGCCCCTCCCCCAACTCAGCGAGGCGAGGGGCCGAGAGGTGGGCGAGGGCGTCCGCGCCTATACGGGCAGCACCCAGAGCGACCCGCCCATCTGCCCGCAGCGGGGTGCCCTCGTCCTGCCAGCGAGGGCGAGCCTGCTCCAGGTGCCCCGGTATCTCGCCGCGAGCATTGCAGATGCGCCACCAGGGCACGCCCGACCCCCAGAGTGCGAGGGTGCGCCCCACCAGCCGGGGTGATTCACCGGCGACCGCACCGACGTCACCATAGGTAGCGACCTGCCCGGCAGGCACACACTCGGCCACCCGTAAGATTCTCTCTGCCCGTGTATCGTCCACGGGCCTTTACCCGTCAACCAGTACCAGGGACTCGCTGGTCACGGTGGCAGCACCCATCTTCACCAGCTGGTCGATGAGCACAGCCAAATCGTCCATGGAGTCATCGACCTCGATCTGCACGGCGTAGGAGCCGGTCAGCACCGAGAGCAGCTGCATAATAGCTTCCCGGGCGCCGGGGTGTCCCACCCGGTAGCCGATGGTGATTTCGGTGGCATCATCTTCAGAGACGGGCATCTGGCCGGCGTCTACCTCGATGGGGCGGTAGCTCACGGCAAAGGCGATAATGTCGCCCTTCTTCCCGTTCGCCTGGGCACGAAGTACGTCATCGCGCAGCACCACAGCACCCAGGGCTTCGGCTTCGTAGGAGAGGAAGAGGCGGTTGACGCGGCCGATGGGCAGGTCGGCCGGCTCGTCCCAGGTGTGTACGGCCCGGTAGAACTCCCAGAAACGCTGGGTAAGTTCGACAGACCCGGTGGCCAGGTCCTCGATGGCCTGGGTGATGCGTTCAGATTCGTCCTGGCGCAAGGGTACGGACGGCACCGCCCCAGCTTCGATGCGCACCATGCGCGAGCGCTGGGCGACCGCGAAACCGCGAGCAGAGGCAAAGTCGAGGCCGGTGGACACCGGTTCTACCTTGGCACGCAGAGCTACGGTGCCACTGGGGGCTGAGGCGGCAGCGTCCTTCAGGGCCTGTAGCAGCAGGCTGCCGAGGCCTGAGCGGCGGTGTTCGGGGGCTACTTCGATGTAGGACCAGAGACGGTTGGGGTGCAGGTCAGTCTCGTAGACGGTGCCTGCGGCCACGGGTACGCCCTGATGCTCGGCGACGAGGGTGCGGGAGAAGCGGCTGTCGGAGTCGGGCCCGAAGGACGAGCGGAAGGCGGCTACCTGCCGGTTCTCGGCATCGTGCCAGTATTCGAGCAGGGCTAGGGTGTCGCCCTCTCGCCAGGGGCGTAGGGTGTAGGTGTTCTCGGCGGTGCTCACGGTGGTGCCTTTCGGGTAGCCGGTGGGGTGTACCCATCTACTTTAGCGCCCCGGCCTAAGTTGCGGGCGTCCGCAGGGTGAAAGGCGCGCACGCTGAGCCTGAACCGCCCGGGCCGCACCTTGATTTCACCGGCCCGTTACCGGCTAGACTTTAAGGGCTTAAAGTTTATTTGACTCTATTGTTTAGCGTGGTGTTATGACTTCTCCCCTTGCCCACAAGCCCACCCTCGTAGGTTCCCGCATTGAGCTGCGCCCCTTCGACGCCGATGCTATCGACGCCATGATCGGTATTCTGCAGGAACCCGAGGTTCTGATTAAGACCGGCACCGTTCACTCCCGCTCAACAGAGACCCACCCCTTCGACGAGGCTAAGACCCGTGAGTGGTACTCCCGCCGCAATGAGAAGAAGAACCGCCTCGATTTGGCGATTTATGCGCTGGACCAGCAGAAGTACGTGGGTGAGGTTGCCTTCAACGAGTACGACCCCGATAACGGCTCGGTTAACTACCGTATTGCGATTGGGCAGGCTGGCCAGAATAAGGGCTACGGTACCGAGGCTACTAAGCTCATGGTCGATTACGCCTTTGAGAAGCTCGATTTGCACCGCATTGAGCTTGAGGTGCTGGACTTCAACGAGCGAGCCAAGCACGTGTACACCTCCTGCGGGTTTGTGCCCGAAGGACGCCGCCGCGAGGCTTTCCTGATTGACGGCAAGTACCACGATGCGGTGATTAAGTCGGTCCTGCACAGCGACTGGGAGGCCGCCCGCTCGGTATCGGGCCACCTGACACTGGATCTGAAGCGAGTCGAGATATAAGACAATAACAAAAGGACGGACGTGCGTTCGCCTGTTGACCCTCTTGGGGCTCGCGCTGGGGCGCTCACCCCAATTCACGCCAGCCCCGAGCCAACAAGCTCTCCGCATGTCCGTCCTTTTGTATCTTACTTAGTCAGCTTGGCTGCCAGGTAGGCGGTGACCTGGTCGAGTGAGACGCGTTCCTGGGTCATGGTGTCGCGTTCGCGGATAGTGACGGCCTGGTCTTCGAGGGTGTCGAAATCGACGGTGATGCAGAAGGGGGTGCCGATTTCGTCCTGGCGGCGGTAGCGGCGGCCGATGGCGCCGGCATCGTCGTAGTCGATGTTCCAGTTGCGGCGGAGTTCGTCGGCCAGGTTCTTGGCGGTGGGGACGAGGTCTTCCTTCTTTGACAGGGGCAGGACGGCTGCCTTGACGGGGGCCAGGCGCGGGTCGAGCTTGAGCACGGTGCGCTTGTCGACGCCGCCCTTGGTGTTGGGGGCTTCGTCTTCGACGTAGGAGTCGACGAGGAAGGCCATCATGGAGCGGGTCAGGCCGAAGGAGGGTTCGATGACGTAGGGGACGTAGCGTTCGCCGGTGCCCTGGTCGAAGTATTCGAGCTTGGCGTTGGAGTGTTCGTTGTGTACGCCGAGGTCGTAGTTGGTGCGGTTGGCGACACCCATGAGTTCGCCCCATTCGGAGCCTTGGAAGCCGAAGCGGTATTCGAGGTCCATGGTGCCTGCGGAGTAGTGGGCGCGGTCGTCTTCGGGTACGTCGAATTTGCGCATGTTGTCGGGGTTGATGCCGAGATTGACGAACCAGTTCCAGCAGTCTTCAATCCACTGGTCATAGTACTTGGGGGCGTCGTCGGGGTGCACGAAGTATTCGATTTCCATCTGTTCGAACTCGCGGGTTCGGAAGATGAAGTTGCCGGGGGTGATTTCGTTGCGGAAGGCCTTGCCGATCTGGCCGATGCCGAAGGGCGGACGCTTGCGGGCGGCGGTGACGACGTTGTTGAAGTTAACGAAGATGCCCTGGGCGGTTTCGGGGCGCATGTAGTGCAGGCCCTCTTCGTTGTCGACGGGGCCGAGGTAGGTCTTCATGAGGCCGGAGAAGTTCTGGGGTTCGGTCCACTGGCCCTTGGTGCCGCATTTGGGGCAGACGATGTCGTCCATGCCGTTTTCGGGGGCGCGGCCCTTCTTGGCTTCGAAGGCTTCGATGAGGTGGTCCTGGCGGTGGCGTGAGTGGCAGGAGAGGCATTCGACGAGGGGATCGGTGAAGGTTGTGACGTGGCCTGAGGCTTCCCAGACTGCCTTGGGCAGGATGATGGAGGAGTCGAGGCCGACCATGTCTTCGCGGCCGCGGACGAAGGTCTGCCACCACTGCTGGCGGATGTTTTCTTTGAGTTCGGCACCGAGCGGGCCGTAGTCCCATGCTGAGCGGGATCCTCCGTAGATTTCACCTGCCTGGAAGACGAATCCGCGGCGCTTGGCCAGTGAAATAACGTTGTCGAGTTTGGACTTCGGTGCCATGGTTTTTGGTTTCTCCTATGAGCCTGCGCCACCGGTTGTGGCGTGCTTGGATGTAGAAAGAAAGCGGGCCGGGTGGCGCACTCGTCTTTAAGCCTACCGTACGTAGAGGTGCGAGTGCTGGCGCGGGTAGAGTGGTGGGTATGAGTATTGAGTCTGTTTTTATTCGTGATGAGATGATTCGCTTGGGCCAGTTTTTGAAGTTGGCAAATTTGGTGGAGAACGGGGTGCATGCCCGTGAGGTGATTCAGGACGGCCTGGTGAAGGTGAACGGTGATATTTGTGAGCAGCGCGGGCGTCAGCTGCATGCTGGCGATACCGTTGAGCTGAACGGCGTGACCGTGCAGGTGGAGACCGAGTAGCCTGTTACTCGTCCCGACTGGATTAGGCGGAAAGTACCTTCTCCTCAAGGAATGCGGTGATGTGGGTGAGTTCTGCGGCGGCGACTCCGTGGCCGATACCGGCGTAGGTGTGGGCGGTGAGGTCGGTGTGCCCGGCTGCCCATTCGCGGGTGAAGGCGATTTTGTCGGCGGTGATGATGGGGTCGGCTTCGTCGCGGCCCCAGAAGAGGGGCAGGGGCTTGTCCGCTAGCCGGGCGTCCTTGAAGTAGTGCTCTCCCCCGGCCACGGCGTAGCCGGAGAGCCCCACCACGGCCTTGATGAGGTCGGGGCGGGCGCGAGCTACCGAGGTAGCAAGGGCCATGCCCTGGGAGAAGCCCAGCAGGCTCACGCTGTTGTAGTCGGCTGCGATGGGTTCGAGCCAGCCCAGCAGATATTCAACAGCCAGTTCGATGGCGGTGAAGCCGACGGTGTCTAGTTGCTGGTTGAGGGGCCACCACTGGTAGCCCATGGCAGGTCCCTCGATGTAGGCGGAGTCAGCATCGGCCGGTAGCGGGTAGCCGACGGGCTGGGGCGCGCGGACGGACGCGTAGGTCACCTTTTCGCTGGGCAGGTAGGGGGTGAGCCCCAGCAGGTCGCGTTTGTGGGAGCCGTAGCCGTGCAGAAGGACAACCAGGTGGGTACCCCGGTGGAAAGGTTCTGCCTTTGAATATTCAACAAGGTACTGCTTCATAACCCCCAACTTACCACCGGCAAAGCTAACCTTATGCCACTGCCCACAGGTGCTTCCGCCCCTGCGGTTTTGCTTCGTCGGCGGCGTCCTGGGTTTCGATGCTGGTGGCGAGGATTCTTTCGAGCTGTTCGTGTTCGATGAGGAAGCCGTCGTGGCCGCAGGGTGAGTGGATGACGGCTGGCTCTACGGGGTTGGGCAGGGAGGCTGCCAGGATGTGAGAGTCGGAGGGGAAGAAGAGGCGGTCGGAGTCGACGTAGGCGATGGTCCAGTTGCAGGTGGTGCGGGCGAGGGCTTTTTCGAGGCCGCCGCGGTCGCGGCCGAGGTCGTGGGAGAGCAGGGCTTCGTTAATGGCGAGGTAGGAGCCGGCGTCGAAGCGGTTGGTAAGTTTGGTGCCGTGGTGGTCGAGGTAGTTTTCGACCTGGTAGCGGCCGCGTTCTGCGGTGAGGGGGTGCAGGACGTTGTGGCCGTCTTGGGCGTCGCGGCCGAAGCGGAAGTGGAGTTCGGCGGCGGAGCGGTAGGTGGTGTGGGCGATGCGGCGGGCCAGGGCCAGGCCGGTGACGGGGCCAGGGCCTGGGTAGTAGTCACCGCCAGCGAAGGCGGGGTCTTGGCGGATCGCCAGGTTTTGCATGTGGCCCCAGGCGATTTGTTCGGCGGTGGCGGCCGGGCCGGAGGCGATGACGGCGCAGGAGCGGACGAGCTCGGGGTAGGTGACGGCCCATTCGGCGGCGCGGGCACCGCCGAGGGAGCCACCGATGACGTGGTGGAGAGAGGTAACGCCGAGCTGGTCCAGCAGGCGTTTTTCAGCACGGACGCCGTCGCGGATGGTAACGAGGGGGAAGCGGGAGCCCCAGGGTTTTTGTTCGGGGTCGATGCTGGCCGGGGCGGGTGAGGCTGGGCCTGTAGTGCCGTAGCAGCCGCCGAGCATGTTGGGTGAGATGACGAAGTACTTGTCGGTGTCGATGACGCGACCGGGGCCGACCGCGGTGGGCCACCACCCGGCGGCTTCGGCGTAGGTTCGGTCTTGCTCGCTGGCGTCCACCCCTACGCGCCCTGCCGAGACGTGGGTGTCACCGGTCAGGGCGTGCAGGATCAAAATGGCGTTGTCGCCCGCCTCGTTGAGGGTTCCCCAGGTTTCGTAGCCGATGGTGACGTCGGGCAGCACTGCCCCCGATTCGAGGGTCAGGTCGCCGACCTGGGCGTAGGTGAGGACGCCGTCGGTACGGTTGGGGGTGGTGTCAGCGGGGCGGGCGGTCGTCATTGGGCTACCTTTCCTTAGCGGATGGCGGTGAAGCCGAGTTCAAGGTCGGCGAGGATGTCGTCGATGTGTTCGATACCTACCGAGAGGCGGATGAAGGCGGGGTTGATGCCGATGGCTTCAAGCTCTTCGGTGATGGACTGGCTGTGGGTAGTGGACGCCGGGTGTACGGCCAGGGAGCGCACGTCACCGATGTTGACCAGCAGGGAGTGGAGGGAGAGGGAGTCCACGAATTTCTGGGCGGTTTCGACGTCGGCGTCCTTGAGGGTGAAGCCGAGGACGGCGCCAGCCCCCTTGGGCAGGTACTTTTGAGCCAGTTCGTAGTAGGGGGAATCGGGCAGGCCGGAGTAGGTGACCGACTCGACCTGGGGGTGGTCTTTGAGGAACTGGGCGACTTTGAGGGCGTTCTCTACGTGGCGTTCTACGCGCAGGGAGAGGGTCTCAAGGCCGATGGCGATGTTGAAGGCGTTGGTCGGCGAGATGGATGAGCCCAGGTCGCGCAGTAGGGAGACGCGGGCTTTGAGGATGTAGGAGAGGTTGACTCCGAAGACGCCGTCCGCGCCGAGGTCACGGGCATAGACCAGGCCGTGGTAGCTTTCGTCGGGCTGGTTGAAGAGGGGGTACTTGCCGGGGTAGACGCCGTAGTCGAAGTTACCGGAGTCTACGATGACGCCGCCGACCGAGGTGCCGTGGCCGCCCAGGTATTTGGTGGCGGAGTGGATGACCACGTCAGCGCCGTGCTTGATGGGGTTGAGCAGGTAGGGGGTGGCGACGGTGTTGTCGACGATGAGGGGTACACCGACCTCGTGGGCTACACTCGAGACGGCTTCGATGTCGAGTACGTCGCCGCGGGGGTTGGGCAGGGTTTCTGCGTAGAAGGCCTTGGTGTTCTCGCGGGCTGCTGCTCGCCAAGACTCGGGGTCGGCAGGGTCGTCAACGAAGGTGGTTTCGATGCCGAGGTTCTTGAGGGTGTACTTGAGCAGGTTGAAGCTGCCGCCGTAGAGGGAGGGGGAGGCAACAATGTGATCCCCGGCCCCGGCGATGTTCAGGATGGCAAAGGTTGAGGCTGCCTGGCCGCTGGCCAGCAACAGGGCACCGACGCCGCCTTCGAGGGCAGCGATACGGTTTTCAACGGCTTCCTGGGTGGGGTTGTTGATGCGTGAGTAGATGGGGCCAAGCTCTGAGAGGGCGAAGCGGCCTGCTGCCTGGGCGGAGTCCTTGAAGACAAAGGACGTGGTCTGGTAGATGGGTAGGGCGCGGGCGCCGGTTGCCGCGTCGGGTTCCTGGCCTGCGTGAATCTGCTGGGTTTCGAACTTCCAGCCGGTGGGGTTGGAGGGGGTGGGAACGGTGTTCTCGGTGGTCATGCGGTTACTCCTAGGAAGGTCGTTGTTTCAGTGTTCAGTTGAAACGGGCCGCATGCCGTATCTTCCGCCCGGGTAAGGAGGAAAAGAATCTGATGCCCTCGCAGAAGATAGAGGCACATCGGTCCCGCGCTTGCGTACCTGGTTCTCGGTGGGGTACGCCCGGTCATCACCCAGGGCACCCCACCGCGAGTGGAGGGTTGCCGACCAGCTAGCTGGGGCTTAGCGCTGGCTCTCTTGACCTGTCTCTAGTCTGGCTGGCTCACCCGGGGAGCGTCAAGAAAGGGCTCTAAAGTTTCAGCATGTGTCCTTGTATTGCGTACGTTACGTTCTGTGAGCGTCATTTAGAATGGTGGGAAGCGAGTTTTTACGAAAGGGCTGATGATGTCTCTGACTCCTCCTCTTGCCAAGCGTGTACCCGTTGAGCGCACCCATCACAGTGATACTTTTGTTGATCACTATGAGTGGTTGCGCGATAAGGAAAGCGCCGAGGTTCTAGAGCATCTACGCGCTGAGAATGCCTTTACCGAGGCGGTCACAGAAGACCAGCAGCCCCTGCGCGACGCTATTTTTGAAGAGATTAAGGGGCGCACCCAGCTGACCGACATGTCGGTGCCCTCGCGCCGCGGGGCCTGGTGGTACTTTAACCGCACGGTTGCCGGTGAGCAGTACCCGGTCATGTGCCGCGTCCCCGCCCTTACAGAGGGCAGCGTTGAAGAGCGGTACCAGCCGCCGGTCGTCCGCCCCGGTGAGCCGCTTGACGGCGAACAGGTCGTACTGGACTGCAACGAGTTTGCCCGCGACATGGCCTTTTTCTCCCTGGGTTCCTTCCAGGTCACCCGCGACGGCTCTCTACTAACCTTCGGTGTGGACGACTCTGGCGACGAGCGCTACACCCAGTACTTCAAGAACCTCGACACCGGTGAGATTCTGGAAGAAAAGATTGAGGACGTCTTCGCCGGGGCTTTCTTTGCCTCCGGCGCTAAGCACCTGATCTACTCGGTAGCTGATGAGTCCTGGCGGCCCTATGAGGTACGCGCCCACGCTATCGGCACCAGTTCATCTGAAGATTTCGCCCTCTACCGAGAGGACGACAACGGGCTCTGGCTGGGGGCTGGCATGTCCTCCTCCCGAACCCATGTGGTTATTACCTCTTCAAACTCCGAGTATTCAGAGACCCGCATTATTAACATCCATGAGCTGGGTCAGTTAGAGCCCACGCTCATTATGAAGCGGGACGCCGGCATCGAGTACTCCACCGACGTCATCGACGTGGCGGGCACCGGCTACCTGGTCATCGGTCATAACCACGAGGCTCCTAATGGTGAAATCGTTCTGGCACCCCTGCGGGAAGAGTACGTACCCTTTGTCGACTTCAAGGCCAGCTGGATTCCCCTGGTGCCCCACCGCGCGGACGTCCGCCTAGAGGGTTTCAAGTTCTCCCGCAACCATCTTGTGCTCATGGCCCGTGAGAATACCACCGTCAAGGTATTCGTTGCCCCGCGTACCGCTCTCGCTGAGCAGGCAGCTTCTGCCCACCCCCAGGGCATTGACCTCTATGAGCCCGGCGGCTTCACCGAAGAGCTCTACACGTCAGCCTTCTCCGGTGTGAACATCATGTCCCCGGTCATCCGCCTGAACTACACCTCCTACCTCACCCCCAGCAGCGTCTACGACTACTTCCCCGATACTGACGACCTCGTGCTGCGCCGCCGCACCCCCGTCATCGGCTACGAGCCCGAGAACTACACCGCCTACCGTATGTGGGCACCGGCAGCGGACGGAGCCATGATTCCGCTCTCCATCATGCACCGCGCCGACCTCGATAAGACCCAGGAAAACCCCCTGATTCAGTACGGCTACGGGTCCTATGAGTCCTCCATGGATCCTTACTTTTCCACCGCCCGCCTCAGCGTGCTGGACCGCGGCGTCATCTTCGTCGTCGCCCATATCCGCGGTGGCGGCGAAATGGGCCGCGCCTGGTACACCGAGGGCAAGAAGCTGGCTAAGAAAAATACCTTCACAGACTTCATCGACGCCACCGATTTCCTAGCCTCCCAGGCCTGGGTGGACGCCACCCGTATCGGTATCATGGGCGGCTCAGCCGGCGGCCTGCTCATGGGTGCCGTCGTCAACATGGCCCCCGAAAAATACGCAGCCTGCCTGGCCCAGGTACCCTTCGTGGACGCCCTCACCACCATTCTCGACCCCAACCTGCCGCTCTCGGCCCTGGAATGGGAAGAATGGGGCAACCCCATCACCGATAAGGAGGTCTACGACTACATGAAGTCCTACACCCCCTACGAAAATATCAGCCCCGTCAAGTACCCGACGATTGCAGCTGTTACCTCCCTCAACGACACCCGCGTCTTCTACGTCGAACCGGCCAAGTGGGTAGCAGCCCTGCGCGAAACCATCGACCCAGCCTCCCCCACTCCCCTGCTCAAAATTGAGATGGACGGCGGCCACGGCGGCGGCTCAGGCCGCTACACCGCCTGGCGCGAAATCGCCTGGGACTATTCCTTCCTGCTCACCCACCTGGGTGCCACTAGCGTCACAGAGTAAACCCGCCCATGCCCCCGGCCGCTGATCTAGTTGACCTGACCCCGCGCGTCCCCCACGAAATCCTGCTCTCCCTGCTGAATAAGCCTCCCTACCGGGAAAAGTGGATGCGGCACGTGCAAAGACGCCGGGGTAACTCCATCAACCAACGAGCCGTAGCCACCTTCATCGCCTACGAGCTTTCTGACTACCTGGACCAGGACATCGACCCGGCCACCATCAAAGACCGGGTCTCGCGCGCCCTCAACGGCGAAGCGATTTCGGACACCACCGCCCACATGTTCATCGCAGCCTTCGAGTTCACCTCAGACGAAGCCAGAGAACTGCAGCGGGCCCTCTCAGCCCATAGCCTCAACCGCAAGCTCGCCCAACAGGCAGAGACCCTCACCAGCGCCGAACGCACCATCGACACCCGCAACTACACTTCCCTCTCCACCCTGATGGACGGCCACATCGACAGGTTCGGGTTCATGCGCCACTTTGTCGTCACCGAGATTATCCGCTCCGAAATCGACGAACTTACCCTCATCTCCCCCCGCTTCGAATCCACCGACTCTACCGTCACCCTCATCGAGGGCGGCGAGCTGGTCTCCATGAACGAGCACGAACGTACCCACATCCACCACCCAGACAACACCATGTGGCAGCTCGCTATCAAGCCACCTGCCCCCGTCCGCTACGGCCAGGTACACCAGATTCGCTACCGTATCGACCTCGACATCGACCCCATGCTGCTGGAACAAGAAAAGTGCAGCTACGCCTCGCTGGGCCCCTTCACCCCGGCACGGTTCAACATCTCCCTAGCGCTCACTTTCGATGCTGAGCCCTCGAATATGGTTCAAAAAATTTGGTCCCACACCATGAAGGACGAAAGCCTGCTAGAAGTCGTTGAACTGCCCTCCCAGCAGCGCTACTCCATGAGCTTCCCCATCGCCGAGGACACCGTTTTCGCCTACTTCTGGGACTCCGACTACGAGGGCGCCATCCGCCACTACCACGGAGACGATCCTGCCTGGCTCTCCCGCCTCACCCCCGCCGACCCCAACTCATAGCATGTCTACTACACCCCACTCAGACTCAACCACCCAGCTGGTTAGCGCCCTACTCCGCTCAGAGCTCTTGGAACCCTATGTGCGCGACACCTGGGAACGCTACATCCACCACGAAAAACTGGGCGAAGCCAATCCCTTCTCTATCAGGGCTATCACCCGCGCCATCAGTGCCCACCAGCACGCCGTCTACGGCCTAGAAATCCCGCCCCACAAGTACAAAGACCGGGTACGCCGCGCTATTACCGGCGAGCACATTAGCAACGACAGCATCGACCTGTTCAGCGAAACCTTCGGCTTCGACGAACGCACCCAAAAAGCCCTCCACAAGGCAGCCACCCAAGGGTTCGACGACTCAGAAACCGTCCAGTTCCTCCGCACCAACCCCCAGGTGCTCACCTCAAGCTGCTACCTGGATATTCAGCTTGACCCGGCTGACCCCGGTGCCTTTACCCTCAACGCCACCTACACCCTGCTCAGCCTCGAATCAGGCTGCTCCGCGTTCGTCTTTGCCCTGCCCCAAGGCCAGGAACTCACCTGCACCAACCGCCATTTTTCGGTATCGCGCCTGAGTAAAGACCAGGACTGGGTCTTCACCCCCACCAGCTTCATCCCGCCCCTACAAACCTTCATGCTGCGTTTTAGCGTCCGCGGCACCGTCCAACCACAGGCGGACGGCAGCTACCAGCTCCTTTTGCCCTTCACCCACCGCAGCTACTCCGCAGCCATCAAACTCACCGCAGCAGGCAGCCCCCTAGCTATGAGCTTCACCGAGCAGGCGTCTGCCGGGCACTCCCCTATCACCACCAGCTGTGCTGAAACCGTCACCGACTACCTCTCCCACTTCTACCCCAGCCTCAAAGACACCACCCTTACCCTCAGCTGGGGCCCCGCTACCTAAGGCCCTTTGTTTTCACCCAAAAAAATTTGTGCCGCAAAGTAAAACTGCGATATAAGCGAGACGTGGGAGAACATAACCTAAAGGTGTAAGGTTTGGTGGATGTGGTAACCATCTTTCCTTACACTCGATTATCTAACCGGTGTTCGAGATTCAGAGCTTCTGAAAAGAACACCCCGCCCCTGGTGCATGTTTTTCGCTCCTAGTTTCCCCCTCTGTACTAATGTGAGGGTCTCTCACCGTGTTAAATCGAGACCCTAGGTAGCTTCAGTGCGATTTTTGCTACCTAACCTAGCGGTCGGTTAGTTTTCCCTAGTGCGCCGACCGTTCACCGGATAGAGCTCTTTACCCCAGATCCCTACCCGCGGTGCAAAGTAATAAGGCGCCCCTCTTTCCCAGAGCAGGCGCTTTCTTTGTGTCCTTTCCCCTCCAGGGCAAGAAAAACCGGGCGCCCTCCCCACAGGGGAGAACGCCCGATCAGTAGCTTGACAAGAGAAGGGGTTTAGCCCTCGACGCCCAGCTTTTCGAGAATCAGCTCGCGCACGCGTCCGGCATCTGCCTGACCGCGGGTAGCCTTCATAACCTGGCCAACCACGGCACCAGCAGCCTGGACCTTACCGGCACGAATCTTGTCGGCAACATCGGGCATAGCGGCCAGAGCCTCGTCGATAGCGGCAGTCAGGGCCGAATCGTCAGAAACAACGGCCAGACCGCGCTTCTCAACGATCTCAGCCGGGGTACCCTCACCCCCAATGACGAAGCCCAGCACCTGGCGGGCAATCTTATCGTTGATCTTCTTACCCTCAATCAGTTGGTTGAGTTCAACGATGGTAGCGGCGGTTGCACCGGTTTCGGTCAGCTCAACCTCGCGCTCCTTGGCGATACGGGCAATCTCGCCCATCCACCACTTACGAGCAACTGAGGCGGGAGCACCGGCGGCAACGGTCTCTTCGATAGCGTCCATAGCACCGGCGTTGACCACGTCGCGGAACTCTTCGTCCGAGAAACCCCAGTCGGCCTTCAGACGGCGGCGGCGCTCGGCGGGAGGCTCGGGCAGCTCGGCGCGCAGGCGCTCAATCCACTCTTCGTCGGTGACGACCGGAACCAGGTCGGGCTCGGGGAAGTAACGGTAGTCGTCAGCGTCAGACTTGGGGCGACCGCTGGTGGTCTCGCGGGTGTCTTCGTGCCAGTGGCGGGTTTCCTGAACGACCTTCTCGCCGGCTTCGAGGACGGCCGCGTGACGCTGAATCTCGTAGCGCACCGCGCGCTCGACCGAACGCAGGGAGTTGACGTTCTTGGTTTCTGAACGGGTACCGAACTTGGTAGAGCCCTTGGGCATGAGCGAGACGTTGGCGTCGCAGCGTACGTTACCGCGCTCCATGCGGGCGTCGGAGATACCCAGGTTCTTGACGATTTCGCGGATAGCAGCCACGTAGGCGCGGGCCAGTTCGGGAGCCTTGTCGCCCGCACCCACGATGGGGCGGGTAACAATTTCAATCAGGGGAACACCGGCACGGTTGTAGTCGACCAGGGAGAAGTCTGCACCCTGAATACGGCCAGCAGTGCCGCCCTTGTGGGTCAGCTTACCAGCGTCTTCTTCCATGTGGGCACGCTCGATGTCGATGGTGAAGACGGTGCCGTCCTCCAGCTCAACGTCCAGGGACCCGTTAGCGGCGATGGGCTCGTCGTACTGGGAGGTCTGGAAGTTCTTGGGGGTATCGGGGTAGAAGTAGTTCTTGCGGGCAAAGTGGCTGATGGGTGCGATGTCGCAGCCCAGTGCCAGGCCCAGCTTGATAGCGGATTCAACAGCCTTACCGTTGACCACCGGCAGCACGCCGGGCAGGCCCAGAGAGACGGGGGTGACGTTGGTGTTCGGGGTATCACCAAACTCGTTGGGGGCGGCGTCGAACATCTTGGTCTTGGTGTTGAGTTCTACGTGAACCTCGAAGCCGAGTACGGGGTCGTACTTCTCCATGGCTTCTTCAAACGACAGGATTTCGTCAGACATTTACTTAGCTCCCTCGAAGTCAAAGTCACGGATCAGGGCGGCGGTATCGGGCAGCTGCTCGTGCAGGTAGCCACCCCACTTAGCGGTCAGCAGGGCTTCCAGGCCAGCACCGGCGCGGTAGAGGCGGGCATCCTCATGGGCGGGGGCGGTGAACTGGATGCCAACGGGCAGGCCGTCCTCATCTGCCAGGCCACCGGGCAGGGACAGGGAGGGTACACCGGCCAGGTTGGTGGGTACGGTGGCGATATCGCCCTTGTACATGGCCATGGGGTCGCCCTTGGTCTTCTCCCCCAGCTTGTAGGCGGTGGTGGGCGCGGTGGGGCTAATCAGCACGTCTGCAACCTCAAATGCCTTGGCGTAGTCGCGCTGAATCAGGGTGCGCACCTTCTGGGCTGAGCCGTAGTAAGCGTCGTAGTAGCCAGCGGACAGTGCGTAGGTACCCAGGATGATGCGGCGCTTGGCTTCTGAGCCGAAGCCTGCGGCACGCGAGGCTGCCATGACGCGCTCGATAGTGACGTTGCCTTCTCCAGGCAGCTTACGCAGGCCGAAGCGCACGCCGTCGTACTTGGCCAGGTTAGAGGAAACCTCGGAGGACATAATCAGGTAGTAGGCCCCGATTGCTTCCTTGACGGAGGGCAGGGAGACCTCAACGATTTCTGCGCCGGCTTCTTTGAGCAGCTCCAGGGACTCGTTGAAGCGGGCCATGACGCCGGGCTGGAAGCCCTCGCCGGTCAGTTCCTTGATGACGCCGACGCGCAGGCCCTTGAGGCCACCTTCAGCGGCACCGGCGCGGGCAGCGTCCGCGTAGGCGGGCACGGGCTCGTTCAGGGAGGTGGAGTCCTTGGGGTCGTGACCGCCGATGACCTCGTGCAGCAGAGCGGTGTCGAGGACGGTGCGGGCACAGGGGCCTACCTGGTCGAGAGAGGAGGCCATGGCGATGACGCCGTAGCGGGAGACCGAGCCGTAGGTGGGCTTGACGCCAACGGAGCCGGTGACGGCTGCGGGCTGGCGGATAGAGCCACCGGTATCGGTACCCAGGGCCAGGGGGGCCTGGAAGGCAGCTACTGCTACAGCGGAGCCACCGCCGGAGCCACCGGGAATGCGGTCTAGGGCCCAGGGGTTGCGGGTGACGCCGAAAGCTGAGTGCTCGGTGGTGGAGCCCATGGCGAACTCATCGAGGTTAGTCTTACCCAGAATGGGCATACGAGCCTCGCGGATCTTCTGGGTGACGGTGCCGTCGTAGGGGCTCATCCAGCCCTCGAGCATACGGGAGGCGGCGGTGGTGGGCTGGCCCTTGGTGACAATGAGGTCTTTAACGGCGATAGGGACGCCTGCCAGGGCAGGTAGTTCCTTACCGGCGGCGCGATCTGCGTCTACGGCGGCAGCAACTTCCAGAGCTTCTTCAGCGTTCAGGTGCAGGAAGGCGTTGAGACCGCTCTTACCGGCAACGCGGTTTTCTGCGTCCAGGGGTTCACCGTCGGTGGCGATGATGTGGTCGATGTAGGCCTGGGTTGCCTCAACAGAGGTCAGTTCGCCGGCGGCCAGTTTGTCAGCAAGTTCTGCTGCGGAAAGTTTGATGATGTCCTTCATGCCCGCCCCTTAGTCTTCGTCCAGAATTGCCGGAACCTTGAACTTACCGTCTTCGGCATCGGGGGCACCCGAGAGAGCTTCTTCAGCGGTCAGGATTTCGCCCACCACGTCGTCACGGAAGACGTTCTTGAGCGGGATGGGGTGGCTGGTTGCCGGAATATCGTCTGAGACGGCGCCTGAGACTGACTTGACGGATTCTACGATGACGTCGAGCTCAGCGGCCATAGCGGCCAGCTCTTCATCAGTCATCTCGATATGAGCCAGCATGGCAAGGTGTGCCACCTGCTCACTCGTAATAGCAGACATAATCACTTCCACGAGTTAGACATAAGTTTTCAGTCTCTATCTTAGCCCGCCGACGGTCATAACACGATTTAAAAAAGAATCGCCCCCTAGCCTGTGCAGGCTAGGGGGCGACAGTGTGAGATCAGAATCCGCTCAAGGTCTAAGAACCCGGTGGGGTCTTACTTAGCGGGGATGGTCAGAACCCAACCGATTTCGATGACGTTGGCGTTCTGAATCAGGTCAGCGTTAGCTGCCAGTACTTCGTCCCAGCCGTTGAAGCCGTGAGCGTAAGCGATTTCTGACAGGGTGTCGCCAGCCTTGACGGTGTAGGTATTAGCTGCGGGTGCTGCTTCGGCAACTACCTCTGCTGCGGGTACAGTTTCAGCGGCGGGAGCTTCAACAACGGCAGGAGTTTCAACAGCTGCGGGAGCTGCAGCAACTTCGGTTACCTGGGTTGCCTGAGGAGCAACGGTAGTAGTGGTGGTTGCAGCGGGGGTCTCAGCGACGGTTGCTGCTGCACCTGAGGTGCCGTAAGCGTAGAGGTTCAGCTTGGCAGCGCATGAGGGCCAGGCGCCCCAGCCCTGCATCTGAAGAAGGTTTTCAGCAACGCGAATCTGCTCTGCCTTTGAAGCAGCTGCAGGGTTGCCGGTGCCGCCTGCGGCTGCCCATGAGGACAGTGAGAACTGCAGGCCACCGTAGTAGCCGTTACCGGTGTTGATGGACCAGTTACCACCTGACTCGCACTGTGCGAGAGCTTCCCAAGCTTCGAGGGGAGCGGCGTTGGCTGCGGGGGTAGCGGCCAGGCTTGCTGCTGCTGCGCCACCGATTGCAAGTACTGCTGCTGAACGACGAATGTTGGAAGTCATGAAATGCTCCGTAAGGCCACCTTATGCTCTTCCCATCCCTGGGCTTCATCGCATTGCCGTCTACCCGTAATCGTTGAGTGGATTGTTTGAGGCTTTACCCTGTAGACGGCATCAGGTGTGCGGTAGAGCCCAGCATGCGCCCACAGCTTCCACTGTGAGCTATAGACCGTCGTACCTTTGGTTTGGCGGTCGTTTTTGATTCGTTGATAACGATAACGTAACGATTTCGGCTTTGCCAACCCATTTTTGAGACAGAACGCTCCCCACCCACCGAGAGAGACCCTCGTCACCCTCCAGGGTGGCAGACTTTAAAGACAGGCTTGTATCACCCTTATCACCGGGGAAAAGCGCGAATTTCTGCGGGTTAAAAGGGGGACAAATTTTTAACCCACCAGAAACTTGTCTGTTTTTAAGTCAGGTTGCTAGGCCTTTAAAAATTTCTTAAATTTTCTGCCACTCTCCCCGTGTCGGACAGGGGTATAGGTCACATTTAGGTCACAGAATCAAAAAATCCTGTGACCTGCCTGTAACCTAGCCGCTAGGTAAGGGCGTCCGGCCCCTGCGCCAAAAGCGCCTCAAAACCTTCTTCATCCAGCACCGTCACACCCAACTGTTCAGCTTTATCAAGCTTAGAACCAGCGGATTCACCGGCAACCAGATAGCTGGTCTTCTTCGACACCGAGCCCGAGGCCTTTCCACCGCGCACAATAATGGCTTCTTTCGCGCTATCACGGGTAAAACGAGCCAGGGTTCCAGTCACCACGATAGTGAGGCCTTCAAGAGTGCGCTCAATTGAGGCATCCCGTTCGTCCTCCATCCGCACGCCGGCTGCTGCCCAGCGGTCTACGATTTCGCGGTGCCAGCCTTCAGCAAACCATTCCTTGAGGGAGCTAGCAATGATGGATCCCACGCCGTCAACGCCTGCCAGGCGCTCCTCGCTTGCTTCGCGTATTGCGTCCATAGACCCGAACTCGGTCGCCAGGGCCCTAGCCGCGGTGGGCCCCACATGCCGAATAGAGAGGGCAACCAGCACCCGCCACAGGGGCTGGTTCTTTGCCTTCTCTAGCTGCTCAAAGAGCTTTTCGGTATTGCGGGTAGGCGCACTCGGCTTCTTCGCGGTACCCCGCGTATAGAAGTAGGGAACCAGCTCAGTTTTGCCGGTGGGCTCGCCCCTGACCTTTTTCTCGCGCTCAATGCGCACATCTGCCAGATCCTCAGCAGTGAGGTCAAAGAGGAAGGCCTCAGAGATAAGCGGGGCCTGCTCAGGGGCAGCCGGGCTAGTCAGGGCCTTAGCGGCCTCATAGCCTAGAGCCTCGATATCGAAGGCACCGCGCCCGGCCAGATGGTTGACGCGCTCGGTGAGCTGGGCGGGGCAGGAACGGGCGTTGAGGCAGCGGATATCTACGTCCCCGTCCTTAGCGGGCACCAGGGGCTGGCCACAGGAGGGGCAGTCGGTGGGCATCACGAATTCCCGTTCGCTGCCATCGCGCAGGGCCACCACAGGCCCCACAATTTCGGGAATGACGTCCCCTGCCTTGCGCAGCACCACGGTATCGCCGATGAGCACACCCTTGGCCTTGACTACGTCCTGGTTGTGCAGGGTCGCCATTTCAACCGTTGAACCAGCCACCTTGACCGGCTCCATCACGCCGAAAGGGGTCACGCGGCCGGTACGGCCAACCCCCACCCGGATATCGAGCAGCCTAGTGTTGACCTCTTCGGGCGGGTACTTGTAGGCCACAGCCCAGCGGGGCACACGGGAGGTGTAGCCCAGGCGCTCCTGGGTGGAAAAATCGTTGACCTTAATGACGATGCCGTCAATTTCGTGCACCAGGGAGTGGCGTTTTTCGCCGTAGGTTGCAATGAATTCAAGAATTTCTGAGCGGCTAGTGAGCAGCTGGGAGTAGGGGCTGACGGGCAGGCCCCACTCCTGAAGTTGAGTGTAGGTTTCGAACTGGGTGCTGATATCCAGGCCAGTGTGGGACCCGACGCCGTGCACAAACATGCTCAGGGGGCGCTCGGCGGTCAGGGCGGCGTCCTTCTGTCGCAGGGAGCCTGCTGCCGCGTTTCGCGGGTTGGCGAAGGGGGCCTTGCCCTGTTCAACCATCTGCTCGTTGAGGGCCTTGAAGTCAGCCGATGAGATAAAGACTTCACCGCGAATTTCGATTTCTTCGGGGTGGTTGCTACCGGCGAGCTGAGTAGGGATTGAGGCGATGGTCAGGACGTTGTGGGTCACGTCTTCGCCGGTGGTTCCATCGCCGCGGGTGGCGGCGCGTACCAGCTTGCCCTTGCGGTAGAGCAGGTTGACCGCCAGGCCGTCAATCTTGAGTTCGGTGAGCCAGGCGGGACGAGTGCCTGTCATCTCCTGGGCGTTGGTTTCGGCGCGGTCTAGCCAGGCACCGAGCTCTTCGAGGGAGAAGACGTCTTCCAGCGAGTACATGCGGGCCAGGTGGGTAACGGGGGCAAAAGCCGCGGAGGCTTCGCCGCCGATTTCCTGGGTGGGTGAGTCGTTAGCGACCAGTTCGGGGTGCTGGGCTTCGAGCTTTTCGAGCTCACGGTAGAGGGTATCGTACTCGGCGTCCGAGATGGTGGGGGCGTCCTTGACATAGTAGCTCTGACGGGCAGCCCGAACTTGATCAACGAGCTGGGCGTAGCGCTCCTTGATATCAACTGCTACGCCCTGGCCTTCGACCAGGTCGCGGTCAACACCGTGGACGGTTTCTTCTTCTACACCGGGAAGGTCTTTGTTTTCACTCACCCTATCTATTTTGCCCTATATCTTTATTGTCTGAACTCTAGCCGTTGATACCCCGGTGCAGTTCTTTTTCAGAGTGGAACTGTTCTTCTTCGGTGGTGGCGGTGTGGGGGTAGTCGTAGCCGTCGATGTTGGCCACAATCTCGTGGGCATCGGTCTCGGTCAGGGCTTTGAGCTCGGCTGCACGGGCTTCGGCGTCCTCTACGGTAATAGCGTCTGCCACGATTACGGTGATGTTGTCCCGGCCTCCGGCTCGCAGGGCAGCCATCTGGAGCACGTCCGCCGCGTCCTGGGGGTGCTCGACGGTAGCAAGTACCCGGGCCATGTAGTTGTGGGAGAGTTCGCCAGAAAGACCGTCGGAGCACATCATCAGGCGGTCGCCCTCGCGGGCGGGGATAACCCAGAAGTCGGGTTCCCAGTAGTTACCGGTACCCAGGGCTCGGGTAATGACATTGCGGCGGGGGTGGGTCAGGGCCTCCATAGCGGTAATTTGGCCGGTGTCGACCAGGTACTGCACCTCAGAGTGGTCTACGGTAATCTGTTCCAGCTCTAGCCCCTCAACCGGTCCGTTAGAGATAGAAAGGGCCTCTTCGGTCTGGGCTTCTTCGGCCCGAACCAGGCGGTAGGTGCGGGAGTCGCCCACGTTGAAGATAAACCACATCTGCTGCTCCCCGATGCGGGTGAGCCAGGCACCGGTAACGGTTGTTCCTGCTCGTAGGTCAAGGGCGTTTTTGATGGCCTCATCGGCTTCACCAATGATTTCCTTGATTTTATCGAGGGTTTTGAGAATCTGGCGGTTGAGGGCGGAGGTTTCTTTGCGGCGCTTGCGCAGGCGGCGTCCGCCCGGTTCATCGCCGAGCGCTTCGCTGGCAACCTCCTGCCGGAAAGCTACCTCTTCTTCTTCGGTCATGCCACCGGGGCGGGTGAACATCTGGGCGTAGGCCAGGGTGCGGGTGCACAGGCGCGAGGCAACTTCACCCTTTTCGTGCCCACCCATGCCGTCGGCAACCACGCAGAGAGTGCCTGCAACGACCATGGAGTCTTCGTTGTTGTCGCGGTACTGGCCTACGTCGGTTGACTTGCCCGCGTAGATAGTGAGGTTGGGGGCGGTGGTCATTCGAAATCGATCTCCAGTTCATTACCGATGCCCGGGGTAATTGCCACGGGCCTAACGTTGCCAAAGCCGCGCACGTTGCGCACACCTTGGGGGATGAGCACAAAGCGTTTGTCGTCTTCTAGGGCTTCAGCGGTAGAGGCGTCGGTGAGGACGACCCCGGGTTCGGTCAGCGCGACCAGGCGGGAGGCCAGGTTAACGGTGGGGCCGTAGACGTCACCCAGACGCGGTAGCACCCTGCCCCAGACGAAGGATACGCGAGCTTCGGGAAGCTGGGGGTCTTCACTAATCAGTATTGAGAGGGTCAGGGCGATACGGGCACCATCTTCGGGGGATTCGACCAGGTACATGACCTCGTCCCCTACCGTTTTGATGATGCGCCCGCCACCTACCGCAATTACTTCGGCGCAGCGCTGCTCAAAGTTCTTGACCAGGCGTGCTAGGTTCCGCTCGTTCATTTCGCGTGAGAGTGAAGTGTAGGAGACCAGGTCAACGAAACCTACGCCGCGGGCTAGGGGAAGGTCGCTGTCTGCCATGTCAGTGCCGTCCTCTTCGTCACGCAAGGCCAGACGCAAAATGGCCGAATTGAGCATGCGGCGGTAGCCGTAGACGGTGATGTCTTCCAGATCTTCAATGAGACGCGGGAGGAGACTCAGAAGCTCGCCGCGGGCTTCGGTATCGGTCAGCCCGCCGTTGATGACCATATCTTCTACCAGGGCCTCGACCTGCCAGACCACCATGCGGTCCATCATCTGCCCCACCGAGCGGGTGAGGGATAGGGCAGCTTCTTCGGTCAGCTTGCCCTCTTTAATAAGGGAGGTAACCGTGGTCAGGGCCTTACTGTCGGCGTGGGTAAAGTAGGCGTCGTCGTCGGTGAGGTTGGGCAGCCCCAGGGAGCGCCAGATTTTACGGGCGGTGAGCAGGGGTACCCCGGCATCGTCGGCAACCTCGCCGCGTTTCATGCTGCGGTTTTCCCCCAGAAGAGCGCGTTCAAGTTCCAGCACGCCCTGTCGGGCTTCGTCGCTACGGTAGAGCTGGCTTTGCACGCGGTTATGGTGGTGCCTGCTCCGGTTGGGTGCGGTTCCGGCCTGTTCGGCGGGGTCGCTACCGGGTGCTGACTTCTCCACTGGAGTCTTCCTTCTCTTAGTTAGTGCTGCGTGGTTCTAGAGGTAGTAAGGTCTAGGGCTGGCACGGCGAGTAGTTACCTACTTCAAGAATACCCAGTTGCTGTGAGCCAGGCTACGAAATGTTCACCACCCGCTAAGCGCCATCGCCTATTCTATGCCCGCCGTCACCTTTTTTCGAACCCAAACAACTTATTTAGGCTTATCAGACAGATACTGCGGGTTTACACTCGATAGCGGGAGGTAGATCCGCTCAGCAGAATTCGCTGGGCCTCCTGAATCTCCCGACTAAAACGTTCAGGGTCGGGCACAGCCCGTAGCACGTGCTGCACCCCGCGGGCATGCACAGTCAGGGCGGCAGCATTGGTTAGCCCCATCAGATGCCGGTGCCCCACGCTCACCCCTTCAATTTCAGCGAGCGGAACACTGACGTCCTGATCGGGGCCCCAGCCCCGCCTAATCACCAGTCGACCGTTAGTGAGCAGGTAGGTGGTATTCACCCAGCGCGCTACCCATCGCACGCCCATCCAGACCAGCCACAGCGCAAGAGCCAGGGCCAGGTAGCGCCAGACAGGGGCACCAACCCCCAGGGCAGAGGCGAAGCTCCAGGCCGTCATAGCAAGAAAAAAGTAGGTCAGAGGGCGCGCCAACAGCACCCCGTGGGCGCGCGTTGCGGCAAGGGTGTGCTCTGCGGGGTAGAGGTCGCCTCGTAGTTTCATCACTGGTGAGTCTATCGACGCTTCCTGAAGATTCCCCGATATTTTTCGAGTTAACTAGCGCCCGTACCCCTGGGGGCGTACGTGCACCACGTCTCCCACAGTGAAGCTTCGCTCCTCACCACTATCAGAGCGGACGACCAACTCCCCTTCTGCGGTCAATTCAACCCCGGTGCCCCTAAAGGTCTCATCTCCGGGCAGGTGAATGGTAAGGGTAGCTCCCAGGGTGCTCATGCGCCCCCGCAGGCGGTCAAGGAGGGAGGCCCCGCCGGTAGCCGCACCCGCATCAAAACCGGTGGCTGCAAACTCCCGGTAGTAGCGGGCGAAGCTGGTTGCTAAGACCGTCAGCGCCCGGTTCAAATTAACCGGCTGCCCAAATTCCAGCAGGGCGCTGGTGGCGGTAGGGACGGGCAAATCCTCCTGAGCTAGGTTCAGGTTGAGCCCAATACCCACCACAACCGAAATCTGCCCTTCGGGTTCAATCACGAGCTGGGCCAGAATACCGCAGGACTTACGGTTGCCCAGCAACACATCGTTAGGCCATTTAATAGAGGGGCGCAGCCCTGAGAGCTGCTCAAAAACATCGCAGGCAGCCAAGGCAGCTAAAGAGGTAAACCAGTGATACTGGTCAGGCGCAACCCTGTTGGCCGGGTTGACGTGAGGACGAACGATAAAGCTGGTCGCCAAAGCAGCACCGGCCGGGGCCACCCAGACCCTGTCCAGGCGTCCTTTTCCCGCATTCTGGTCGGCGGTCGAGACCAGCGAGAGCTCCCCATAACTGCGGCGCACCAGGGCATCGCCCACCAGAATCTGCCGGGCATACTCGTTAGTTGACCCCACCGAGGGCAGAAGCTCCACCCGCTCAAACCCGCTCACATCAACCAGGTCAGTCTGAAGATGCCCCATGCGCGCACTCCTTATCTCACATACTAAGTTTCGACCGCTATTCTACGGGGTCGCACCCCGCCTGCGCGGCCTAGCGGTGCAATACTGGAACTGTCTAACCCCTACGAAAGGTTCTACCATGACCGTCTACGCTGTGCAGTACTCCTACGGCCCCGCCGACCTGCAGGCTGAGCACCGCCCCGCCCACCGCGAATACCTGGCCCAGCTCCACGACGAAGGCAAGCTGCACGCAGCCGGCGCCTTCCTCGACGGCGACCCCGCAGGCGCCCTCCTCATCTTCGTTGCCGAAGACCGCGACGACCTCGACCGCATTATTGCAGCCGACCCCATGAGCACCGGCGGTGTACTCACCGGCTACACCGCCCGTGAATGGAACGCTGTGATTGGCAAGGTCGGCAAGTAAGCAAGAAGCACTAGAGCTGAAGCAGGCTCACAGCGAAGCTGTTGGCTTGGGGCTGGCATGAATCGCTTGTGATGAGCACCGAGATTCCGAGCGCGCGAGGAAAATAAATCTCGACGCGAATCTGGCGAGCCTGCGAGCCAGCTAGCGAACCAGGCGAGAGGGTCGGCAGCAAGCGTGAGCCTGCTCCAGCTCCCCCGAAACACTCTTATTTAGAAAAATCGCTCAAAAATCCCAAGAATAATTGGGTGGGGCGGGGTGGCAGGTCTATAGTTGAAAAGAATAACCCTTATCCCATGTCACCCCAGACCATTGACCCACAGCGCACGAGGCAGGCACAGCATGAGCGAGAACCCCACCACCGATGCCCCCGATTTGACCACCACCGCCGGTAAAATCGCTGACTTCTACGCCCGCCGCGAGCAGACCCTTGCCCCCACCGGTCAGGGCCCGATTGACCGTCAGCACGAACGCGGCAAGCAGACTGCCCGCGAGCGCATTGACATGCTGCTTGACGAGGGTTCTTTTGTTGAGTTTGACGCCCTGGCTAAGCACCGTACTACGGCTTTTGGTATGGAGAAGAAAAAGCCGCTGGGTGATGGCCTGGTTTCGGGCTACGGCACTATCGACGGCCGCCTGGTTGCGGTCTATTCCCAGGATTTCACTGTCTACGGTGGTTCTCTGTCGCAGGTCAATGGCGAGAAGATTGTGAAGGTGCAGAAGTTTGCGCTGAAGAACGGCTGCCCCATTATCGGTATTAATGACGGTGGTGGCGCCCGCATTCAGGAGGGCGTTGCTTCGCTGGCCATGTTTGCCGATATCTTCCGTATGAATGTGCGGGCCTCGGGTGTGATTCCGCAGATTTCGGTAATTATGGGCCCCTGCGCCGGCGGTGCGGCATATTCCCCCGCTCTGACCGACTATATTGTGATGGTTGATAAGACCAGCCACATGTTTATTACCGGTCCCGATGTCATTAAGACCGTGACCGGTGAAGAGGTCGATATGGAGACCCTGGGCGGTGCCCGCCAGCACAACGCGGTGACGGGTACGTCGACCTACCTGGCTGAGGACGAAGAGGACGCCTTTGATTTCGTCCGCGAGCTCGTTGAGTTCCTACCCTCCAACAACCTCACCGAGACCTTCCCCCTGGATCATGACCAGGATCCCGAGGTCACCGTCGATGACCTCGATCTTGATTTGCTGATTCCTGATTCGGCCAACCAGCCCTACGATATGCGGGCTGTGATTGAGTCGGTGGTTGATGATGGCCATTTCTTTGAGATGCAGGCCCTCTATGCCCCCAACGTGATGATTGGTTATGCCCGGGTTGAGGGTAAGACCGTGGGTATTGTGGCCAACCAGCCCATGCAGTTTGCTGGCACCCTCGACATCAATGCTTCTGAAAAGGCTGCGCGTTTTGTGCGCAACTGCGATGCCTTCAACATTCCGATTCTGACCTTTGTTGACGTGCCCGGCTTCCTACCCGGTACCGACCAGGAGTTCAACGGCATTATCCGCCGAGGCGCCAAGCTGCTGTACGCCTACGCCGAGGCGACCGTTCCGCTGGTTACCGTGATTACCCGTAAGGCCTACGGCGGAGCTTACATTGTGATGGGCTCGAAGAAGCTGGGTGCCGATATTAACCTGGCCTGGCCCACCGCCCAGATTGGCGTGATGGGGGCCCAGGGTGCGGTCAATATTCTCTACCGTCGCGAACTGGCCGCTGTGGCCGAAGAGGGTAGCGATGTTGAGGCTAAGCGCGCTGAGCTGATTGCCAAGTACGAAGAGGAACTGCTCAACCCCTACCAGGCTGCCGAGCTGGGCTACATTGACGAGGTCATCGCCCCTTCCGAGACCCGCGTACGCATTATTTCTTCCCTACAGGCCCTGCGCGATAAGCGCGCAGCCTCCCCCGCTAAAAAGCACGGCAACATTCCGCTGTAAGGGGTCGATAGATTATGGCAGCTCCTAACCCGCTGTCCCTGCTGGGCTTCGGTAAGAAGCCGGCACCTGCGTCCGCGCCCCTTGAAAACCAGGGGCAGGACGCCGGCGATGAGCAGGTGCCCGCCACTGTGCTTTCGGTGGTGCGGGGCAACCCCACAGAAGAAGAACTAGCTGCGCTGACCAGCGTCGTGGTGGCTCTACGGGCCCAGGCTGATTCCCAGCAGGAGACCGCACTGGAAATGTGGCAGCGCCGCCTCAACCACACCCAGCGCCTGGGTATGCGCCTGCGCCCTGGGCCGGGTTCCTGGAAGCGGGCCCGCCCCCAGTAGTTTACCCACCCAGCTCCCTGTTTTCTGGGTCACAGTAACCTAGAATGGGGTGTATGACACTACACCCAGATTTACCCAAAATTTTTAAGGCCAACCGCGCCCAGACCGAGGTCGACCGCATTGCCAACGACTACTACGAGAAGACCCTGGAACTAGACCCGGCAGCGGCCACCATCGAGGGCCGCAAGGGGCGGGAAACCGAGTACCCCGACTACTCCCCCGCCAGTACCCAGGCTGAGATTGACCTAGCCCGCACTACTCTGGCAGCCCTTGAAGCCGTTGAGCCGGCCGACGACATCGACCGGGTTACTGTCGATGCCATGCGTGAGCGCCTGGGTCTCAAACTCGAACTACACGAGGCGGGCCTGGGCAACTGGGAACTCAACAACATCGCCTCCCCCGTTCAGGGTATTCGCGCCATCTTTGACCTGATGAACCGTGAAACAGCCGAAGACTGGGGGCACATTGCTGGCCGCCTGGGCAACGTTGCGGAAGCGGTTCGCGGTTATATCGAGACCCTGGAAGCCGCCCGCGCCGCTGGTAAGGTAGCAGCGGTTCGTCAGGTTGATATCGTTATCGAGCAGGTAGCCGCCTACGTTGCCGAAGGCGGTTTCTTCGATGCACTGGCAAAAGAGGCAGCCGAAGCAGCCCCCGAGCACGCCGACCGTGCTACCCAGGGGGCGGCGTCCGCCAAGGAAGGCTACAGCGAACTTCTCTCCTACCTCAAAGACACCCTGCGCCCCGACGCGCCCGAGGCCGATGCCGTGGGCCGCGAGCGATACTCCCTTTACTCCCGTCAGTTTGTAGGCACCACCCTCGACTTGGAGGAGACCTACGCCTGGGGCATCGAGGAACTCGACCGTATCATCGCGGCCCAGCAGGAGGTCGCCGAAGCCATCAAGCCCGGTGCCACCATTGACGAGGCAAAGGCCCTACTCGATGCCGACCCTGAACGCACCCTCAACGGCACCGATGAGCTCCAGGCCTGGATGCAGAAGCTTTCCGACGCCGCCGTTGACTACCTAGCCAAAGAGCACTTCACCATCGAGGGTCCGCTGCGCAAGCTCGAGTGCATGATTGCCCCCACCCAGGAGGGCGGCATCTACTACACCGGCCCGTCCGCTGATTTTGAGCGCGCCGGTCGCATGTGGTGGTCGGTGCCCGAAGGTGAAGACGCCTTTGGCACCTGGCGCGAAACCTCAACCGTCTACCACGAGGGCGTACCCGGCCACCACCTGCAGGTTACCTACGCGACCGCTATGGCCGAGGCCCTGAACCAGTGGCGCGCTAACGCTGTATGGGTTTCGGGCCACGGCGAGGGCTGGGCCCTGTATGCTGAGCGCCTCATGGACGAACTGGGCTATCTCTCTGACCCCGGCGACCGCATGGGTATGCTCGATGCCCAGCGCCTGCGCGCTGCCCGCGTGGTCTTCGATATCGGCCTGCACTGCGGTTTTGAGATCCCCGAACGCTGGGTTGCCGAGCTGGGTGTAGAGCCGGGCATCTGGGACGCCGAGAAGGGCTATAAGTTCCTAGAGGCCAACCTCGATATCTCTGAGGGCCAGCGCCGCTTCGAGTTCCTACGCTACCTGGGCTGGCCAGGTCAGGCCCCCTCCTACAAGGTGGGCGAGCGAGTCTGGTTGCAGCTGCGTGAGGACGCCCGTGCCACCGGAATCTCTGACCGCGACTTCCACACCCGGGCCCTCAAACTGGGCTCGGTCGGGCTTGATACCCTGCGCCGGGCATTAGCTGCCTAAGTGATGTAAACATGAAGCGGGCCCTGCACACCGATAGGTGTGCAGGGCCCGCTTCTCTACCGAGGTAGGGCTAAGAGTTAGGACGCTGCCGCGGCAGGTACCTGCGGTGCCTCGCCGAGGCGGGCGTAAACGTCCTCAGCTACAAATCCGCCCTCGGTACGCGGGGCATTGTAGAGGTCCTCGTTCAGAATGCCCTCGCGCTTGGCGATGATGAGCGCAACCAGGGCCTGCCCTGCGACGTTGACGGCGGTACGGCCCATATCGATGATGGGGTCGATGGCCAGGAGCAGGCCAATGCCGTCGAGGGGAAGACCCAGGGTGGAGAGGGTGAGGGTGAGCATGACCGTTGCACCGGTGGTTCCTGCGGTAGCGGTGGAGCCGAGCACCGACACCATAATGATGAGCAGGTAGTGGGTGATGTTGAGGTCGATGCCGTAGAACTGGGCCACGAAGAGGGCTGCTAGGGCAGGGTAGACCGCGGCGCAGCCGTCCATCTTGGTGGTGGAGCCCAGGGGAACCGCGAAGGAGGCGTAGGCGCGGGGCACACCGAAGTTACGTTCAGCTACGGACTGCGTCAGAGGCATGGTGCCCATGGACGAGCGGGAGACAAAGCCCATCTGCACAGCGGGCCAGACGCCTGAGAAGAACTGCTTGATAGACAGGCCGTTGGCGCGGGCGATGGCTGGGTAGACCACGAAGAGCACAAGGGCCAGGCCGATGTAGAGCACAATCACGAAGCGGGCCAGAGAGCCCATGGAGGTCCAGCCGTAGGCGTAGACAGCCTGGCCAATTAGGCCGACGGTGCCGAGCGGGGCCAGACGGATAATCCACCAGAGGACGGTCTGGATAATAGCCAGGGCGCTCTTATTAAAGTCAAGAAAGGGCTTGGCTGCGGGGCCGGTCTTAAGGGCTGCAATACCCACGGCTACTGAAATCACAAGGATCTGGAGCACGTTGAAGCTAGCTGAGCCGGTGACGGTCTCGCCCGAGTTTGAGATGCTCGCACCCAGGCCGAGGAAGTTAGCGGGGATCAGACCGGTGAGGAAGCCCAGCCAGGAGCCGGTGCGCCCTTCGTAGGTTTCGGGGGTTGCCAGGCCGGTATTTGCACCGGGCTGGGTGACGAGCCCGAGCACCAGGCCAATCAGAACGGCAATGAGCGCGGTGTAGGCGAACCAGAGCAGGGTTTTGGTAGCCAGGCGGGCTGCGTTAGATACTTCAGCCAGATTGGCGATGGACGACACCACGGCAGTGAAGATGAGGGGTACGACCGCCGCTTTGAGCAGGGTGACGTAGGAGGAGCCAATAGTGGAGAGGGTGGTCATGAGCCAGTTGGGGTTCTCGGTGGCGTCGCCGCCGAGATTGGTGGCTACCAGGCCCAAGATTACGCCCAAGATGAGGGCGGCGATAATTTGATTGCCGAAAGACGTAGCCCAGGCGGGAAGTCTCTTGCGGGTAGGGAGTGCTGTGGTGTGGTTTGACATGTCTCAACACTGTACGCCGGGGGTTGGAGCGTGTGAACCGGGGTGTAAAGCTAAGACATATTTTGCTGTGGGTCACAAATCGGCAGGGTTTTTCGCGCAGCGGTCTTCACTTTTGCACAACCCACCACTAAACTGTGATTCAAGTTACTTTTACGTGCTTTTTGTGAACAGGTGGTTTGGTCCACCACACGTCTTGATTAGACACAACTCAAAGGAGAGGCAATGACTGTTTACGCCGCACCTGGATCAGCAGATTCCATCACCACATTCAAGTCCCGCTACGACCACTTCATCGGGGGTGAGTGGGTAGCCCCGGCCGAAGGCCAGTATTTCGAAGACATCTCCCCCGTCAACGGCAAACCCTTTGCCGAGGTCGCCCGCGGCACCGCGGCCGACATTGACAAGGCTATTGACGCAGCCTGGAAGGCCTTTGAGACCTGGGGCAAGACCCCCCCCACCGAGCGCGCCACCCTGCTGCTCAAGCTGGCCCAGATTATGGAAGATAATCTGGAATCCATCGCCGTGGCTGAGACCTGGGAGAACGGCAAGCCCGTGCGTGAAACCCTGGCCGCAGATATCCCACTGGGCGTTGACCACCTGCGCTACTTCGCGTCCGCTATTCGCACCCAGGAAGGCCGCCTGTCAGAGATTGATGAGAACACCGTGGCCTACCACTTCCACGAGCCCCTGGGCGTGGTCGGTCAGATTATCCCCTGGAACTTCCCCATCCTTATGGCCATCTGGAAGATTGCCCCGGCTCTAGCGGCTGGTAACGCCATCGTACTCAAGCCCGCCGAGCAGACCCCGGTTTCGGTGCTCTACCTGGTTGACCTGTGGAAGGATGTGCTCCCCGCCGGCGTACTGAACGTTGTGAACGGCTTTGGCCCCGAGGCAGGCGCCGCCCTCTCTGGCAGCAAGCGCATCCGCAAGATTGCTTTTACCGGCGAGACCACCACAGGCTCCGTCATCATGAAGGCTGCAGCCGACAACATCATCCCGGTCACCCTGGAGCTGGGCGGCAAGTCCCCCAACGTCTTCTTTGCCGATGTTACTGCCGAGAAGGATTCCTTCTACGACAAGGCACTAGAGGGCTTTGCCTCCTTCGGCCTAAACAAGGGCGAGGTCTGCACCTGCCCCTCGCGTGCGCTGATTCAGAAGCCGATTCACGATTCCTTCCTCGAGGCCGGTATCGAGCGCGTGAAGGCCATGAAGCAGGGCAACCCGCTCGATACCGAAACCATGGTCGGCGCCCAGGCATCCAAAGAGCAGTGGGATAAGATTACCGGCTACCTGAAGATTGGTAAGGACGAGGGCGCGGACGTTCTCGTCGGCGGTGAGGCCTGTGAGCTGGGCGGCGACCTGGCAGACGGCTGGTACATTCAGCCGACTGTCTTTGCTGGCAGCAACGACATGCGTATCTTCCAGGAAGAGATTTTTGGCCCTGTTCTGGCCACCACCTCTTTCACTGATTTCGATGAGGCCATGCGTATTGCCAATGACACCGACTACGGCCTGGGCGCGGGCGTCTGGACTCGTGACCAGAACACCGCCTACCGGGCAGGCCGCACTATTCAGGCAGGCCGCGTGTGGATCAACAACTACCACAACTACCCAGCTCATGCCGCTTTCGGTGGCTACAAGAAGTCAGGCATCGGCCGTGAGACCCACCTGATGATGCTTGAGCACTACCAGCAGACCAAGAACATGCTGGTCAGCTACTCAGATAGGCCGATGGGGCTCTTCTAAAACCTGCCCCTGATAGGTTGAGGCTTATTCATAAGGGGTTCCGCAGGCTCACGCTCGCTGCCGACCCTCTCGCCTGGTTCGCTAGCTGGCTCGCAGGCTCGCCAGATTCGCGCCGAGATTTATTTTCCTCGCGCGCTCGGAATCTCGGTGCTCATCACAAGCGATTCACGCCAGCCGCCGAGCCAACAGCTTCGCTGTGAGCCTGCTCCACCCACCCTTATGAATAAGCTTTCTTAGGCCCCACCTCTCCCCATCCAGGTTTAACACACCACAGAGAAGGGAAGCGGAGCCTTTTACCAACTCGACTCAACTAGAGCAATCATCAGGATATCCAATCCTTAATAATTTTAGACAAGATTACTCCTTCAATTGATTCATCCAACTCTTCACATAAGTTTTCGAGATTTGCATGACGCCATAATGATAAAAACATTTTGCTGAAACTCAAAGAATTCATGAGAAAATTTTTCATCGAATCCCCAATTTATCATTTCACTTTCATCACCAACCCCACGATGACTTCTTCTTTTTCACTTCGGGGAAAGCCAAGTATACCGAACAACGTCTTTTAATTCATCTGAAAAACAGCATCCCTCAGCGTAGCAAACAATCTGATTACTATAACGCAGATGTTTTCCCGCTGGACAGTTTATGCGATTCACCTGAGCGTCCCTCTTAATCTCAACCGCAACAACCAGAGTTACCTCGTCACTTGAAGCATTTTCTTTTGTAACGAATATATCAGGAACATTTTTTACCAAATTTCCAGCCTCATCGCGCCGCCGAAAATTTTTAATCAAGGAATCCCGAGAGGAACGGAGTCAATAGAAACATCCCCTCTTAAGCAACAAGCCAGCTTCATATATAAAAAACTCAATAATTCGATCCTCTAGGGATCCATTTGATGCCAACAACAGTGCAGTTATATCACTTTCTTGAACTCTACCTTCTTGAACCCGACTCCATCTGCTTTCTGACCCTCCTCAACATACCCTTGAAAGAAAATATCTTCATTGCAAAAAAATATTCCTTGATAAGTTTTGCGTTATACATAGAACCTTCCACTTTCAAAATGTACTACTTAGCAAAATTCAAAAAATCCATTTATCAATTTTGCACTTTGATTGAAATTTTCCAACTATTATTTGCCCTATAGACACGGTGGCGACACCGCACCCTTCCCACTATACTCCTATCTAGTTATCTCAACTAGTTAGAAAAAGGCATGTCATGAGCCCTTCTCCCAAGCAACCCGCTGGGCCCGCAGATCTTGGAATCGCTGTCGGCCAGATTTTTTACCACTTCAACCTGTGTCCCAAGACAAGAGACCGTCGCCCCATTCCCAAAAGGCAGCTCGCCCCTTTCGCCCGAACTGGCTTCTACGTCGTCCTGGCGCTCACCGCGCAGACCGTTACACTCGCCCCTATCAAATGTAATTCCTACAGCGACCTAGATATGCGAGGTTTCGGCGTCACCTGGATCATTCCATTTACGCTAACGCCACAAGAGTTAGAAGCCCTTATCCAGAATCCACACTGCCATCAGCGAGCCATACTCAGCTCAGACAGCACCTACAACTCACTATCAATATAGAATCCGTTTCTCATACGCTAACCCTGTGGGAAGGCTCAATGATTCGTATACCCTAGCCCTACTCCTAGGGCAGATCCCACCAGAGAATTGGCTGGCCAGGCCCGGATTTAAGCCAGCTAAACTTCACCGCTTCCAACCAGGGACCAGCGTCCTGAACCTCAAAAGCCACAAGGTCACCCATCTCAGCGGTGACAGCCTCATCCACACCAATAATTTCTCGCCCAGCAACCACTAGCCCACCCACAGTAATAACCAGAGGAAGGGCCTGCTCTGGGGCTAGAGAACGAACCAAGGCCAGATTAGAAGAGCTCACCTTCCAGACCATCCGCAAAGCATCTGTTTGACCTGCCCGAACAGCAGCGTCTTCAGACATTTCAGCTACCATATCAAACCCATACCAGGTACGCCCCGCCGGGCCCACAGTAGGATGGGCATCAATTTGCCGCAAGACAACAGCCTTTTGAGCCCGGATCCCTAGATCTGCTAGCCGCTGAACGAAGCCCGGCTTATCCCACCGTGGAGCAGAAGCGAGCTCTGCCATTCGCTCATAGGGGTAATAACGTGACTTAGCGCCGGTGGTGTATGCCTGCCCCAGCGCATGAGCCCGGTCCAGTATCTGCACCTGGGCCAGCGGGCGGCCTACCATGTCACTAACCTCTTTAAGAGAACAGAGCCGGATATCAGAATAAGTCACAGATAAATCTTTCATGTCTTTTTCTCTGGCCTAAGACAGCAACGTCGGCCAGCAAAAGCCTATCTAAACAGTATCTAGTTGAGCCTACACCTGCCGCCCACCAACTGCGACTGCTCCAGCCACTAGACTGTTACCCATGCAGAACCCCACTGAAACTACAGCCGAGGCGAGCGAGCAGCCGGTGCGGCTCGTCCTTGCCTCGTCATCCCCTGCCCGCAAAAAGCTCCTGGAGGACGCCGGCGTCCGCTTCACAGTTATAGTCAGCGATGTCGATGAGGAGGCTGCCCTGCGCGAAGCCCAGCAGGCCGCCTATGAAGCTGGGCTGGGCGATATTACCCCGGCACAGACTGCCCAGCTGCTGGCCAAGGCAAAAGCGCAGGCGGTTGCCACCCTCCCCGAGGCGGCAGGAGCCCTGGTGCTGGGCTGCGACTCTGTCTTTGAGCTCGATGGCCTTGCCTACGGCAAGCCGGGCAGCGCCGAGAAAGCCCTGGAACGTATTACCGCGATGAGCGGACGCAGCGGGCAGCTCCACACGGGCCACTGGCTGGTTGATACCCGCGCTACTTCCCCTCACCCGAGCGGCGACAAATACCCCGAGGCTAGCGAGCTGCGCACGGCCACCGTCCATTTCGACACTTTCAGCGAAGAAGAAGCTCAGCGCTATGTGGCCACCGGGGAGCCCCTGTGGGTGGCTGGTTCTTTCACTATTGACGGGTTCGGTGCCGCTTTTATTCGGGGCATCGAGGGTGAATACCACACGGTGGTGGGGCTCTCCGTTCACGCCCTGCGCACAATGCTGGCCGACTTCGGTGTTTCAATCAGCGACATTTGGAAAAATTCGCGATAAATTTCAAGATACGACTATTATGAGGCGCCGAGGTTCGGCGCCTCATAGCAATGCGTACCTGCCAGCAACGGCACGCCAGCACGGCGCATCAACCCGAGGAGCTCTTACAGTGACTGCACATAATGACCTGGCCCAGACCTTTACCCCGGTGAAGGGTCGCCACACCGGCTCCGTCAGCAAGGTACTGATTGCCAACCGCGGTGAGATTGCCGTGCGTGTCATTCGAGCTGCCCAGGACGAGGGCATCTCAACCGTTGCTGTCTACGCAGACCCCGACCGCGAGGCTCAGCACGTGCTGCTAGCCGACGAGTCCTATGCCCTGGGCGGCACTACCGCAGCTGAGTCCTACCTGGTCATGGACAAGCTACTTGAGGTTGCCAAGCGCTCTGGCGCCGACGCCGTGCACCCCGGCTACGGCTTCCTTTCTGAGAACGCCCAGTTCGCCCAGCAGGTCATTGACGCTGGCCTGACCTGGATTGGCCCCTCCCCCGAGTCCATCAACCGTTTGGGCGACAAGGTAGCCGCCCGTCATATCGCCGAGAAGGTCGGTGCCCCACTGGTTCCCGGCACCAAGGACCCGGTCAAGAACGCCGCTGAGGTTGAAAAATTTGCAGACGAGTACGGCCTGCCCGTTGCTATCAAGGCAGCTTTCGGTGGTGGCGGGCGCGGCATCAAAGTCGCCCGCGAGCGCGAAGGTATCGGGGAGCTCTACGAGTCAGCTGTCCGCGAGGCTATCGCCGCCTTTGGCCGCGGCGAGTGCTTCATTGAGCGATTCCTTGGCTCCCCCCGCCACGTTGAAACCCAGTGCCTGGCCGACGCCCACGGCAATGTTGTGGTTGTTTCGACCCGCGACTGCTCCCTGCAGCGACGCAACCAGAAGCTGGTAGAAGAGGCCCCGGCCCCCTACCTGACCAAAGAGCAGAACGAACGCCTGTACGAGGCATCCAAGGCTATCCTGCGAGAGGCAGGCTACCAGGGCGCCGGTACCTGCGAATTCCTGGTGGGTACCGACGGCACCATTTCCTTCCTCGAGGTCAACACCCGTCTGCAGGTTGAGCACCCGGTCTCCGAAGAGGTCACCGGCATTGACCTGGTGCGCGAGCAGTTCCGCATCGCCCGCGGTGAGACCATCGAAGCCACCGACCCCGAGGTGCGCGGCCACTCCTTCGAATTCCGCATCAACGGTGAGGACGCCGGCCGCAGCTTCATGCCCTCCCCCGGCACCATCGAGAAGCTGGTTGTACCCACCGGCCCGGGCGTCCGCTGGGATTCCGGCGTTATCGCAGGCGATACCGTCAGCGGCAACTTTGACTCCATGATTGCTAAGCTCATCGTCACCGGCGCCACCCGCGAGCAGGCCTTGCAGCGGGCCCGCCGTGCCCTGGGCGAGCTGGTCATCGAAGGTATGCCCACCGTTGCCAACTTCCACCGCGCCGTGCTCGATGAGCCCGCCTTCGCTCCTGCACCCGGAGGTGACTTTGCTGTTCACACCCGCTGGATTGAAACCGAATTCAAGAACACCCTTCCTGCCTACGATGGTGCTCTCACCCTGGCTGAGGCTGACGAAGAGCGCCAGAAGATTACCGTTGAGGTCAACGGCAAGCGTATGGAAGTCGTCCTGCCCGCCCTGGGCGGTACTACCGCCAAGCCCACTGCCGCGTCCAAGGCCCGCAAGTCCCGCTCAAGCCGCGGGGGCACGTCCGGCTCTGCCAACAGCAATGAGCTCACCAGCCCCATGCAGGGCACCATCGTCAAGGTTGCCAGCAAGGACGGTGCCAAGGTTGCCGAAGGCGATTTGATCGTTGTTCTGGAAGCCATGAAGATGGAGCAGCCCATCACCGCCCACAAGGCCGGCAAGGTCACCGGGCTCAAGCTCAAGGCGGGCGACACTGTCTCAGCCGGGGCAATTATCGCCACCATCAAATAAAAGCACCGCTCGCGAACTAGGACAGGCCCCTTTGCCATCAGGTAAAGGGGCCTGACCTATACCCAACACCCATGAGCTCACATAGTGGAATTAAAGTTTCACATAGAGAACACCAGTTTTAGAGTAAAACTGTTCAACACATTCCACACACCCTCAGAGAGATCCTGTGAGCACCACAACCGCTACCCTAGCATCCTCTGCCACCGAGCAGACCGTGCCCCGCAGCCGCGTCATCCTGGCGTCGCTCATCGGCACCACCATCGAGTTCTACGACTTCTACATCTACGCCACCGCCGCCGTGGCCGTCTTCCCCGCCCTCTTCTTCACCGGTGAGGACGACACCGCCAAGCTTCTCGCCTCCATGGCGACCTTCGGCGCAGCCTTCGTCGCCCGCCCCATCGGCTCCATTGTCTTTGGCCACTTCGGCGATAAGGTAGGCCGCAAGGCAACCCTAGTCGGTGCGCTCCTAACCATGGGCATCGCGACCTTCCTCATCGGTCTGCTCCCCACCTACTACCAAATCGGCCTCTGGGCACCGGCCATGCTGACCATCCTGCGCTTCTGCCAGGGCCTAGGCCTGGGCGGCGAATGGTCAGGTGCAGCCCTACTGGCCACCGAATACGCCGAAGAAGGCAAGCGCGCCCGCGCCGCCATGTGGCCCCAGCTCGGTGCCCCATTCGGCTTCATCCTCGCCAATGGCTTCATGCTCCTGCTCACCGTCGCCATGGGCTTCACCTCCCTTGCCGCCGGCGACACCATTGACCACAACTTCCTCGTCTGGGGCTGGCGTATCCCCTTCATCGCCTCCATCGTCATGGTCGCAGTCGGCCTCTACGTGCGCTTCAAGCTCGAAGAAACCCCCGTCTTCAAACAGGCCCTCGAAAAGGACGAAAAGGTCAAGACCCCGCTCGCAGAAGCCTTCAAGGTAGCCTGGTGGCCCATGATCCAGGGCACCTTCATCATGCTCGCCACCTACGTACTCTTCTACCTCATGACCGCCTGGATTCTCTCCTTCGGCATCGGCAAGGTAGAAAAGGGCGGCCTGGGCATCGCCTACCGCGAATTCCTGGTCATCCAGCTCATCACCATTCTCTTCTTCGCCGCCATGGTCCCGGTCTCCGGCTGGCTAGCCGACAAGTACGGACGCCGCTCCTCCCAGCTCGTCATCACCGGCGCCATCATCATCTTCGGCCTCTCCTTCGGCTTCCTCATGGACCCCGCCATCGTTGGCACCGGCGAGGACGCCAACACCGGCCGCATCGTCCTCTTCATGGCCATCGGCATGACCCTCATGGGCCTGACCTTCGGCTCCATGAGTGCCTACCTGCCCGAGCTCTTCCCCACCAACGTCCGCTACACCGCCTCAGGTATCAGCTACAACGTTGCATCCATCCTTGGCGCAGCACTGACCCCCTACGCTGCGGTGTGGCTGAACGCCAACGGTGGTGTAGGCGCAGTCGGCCTCTACCTGGCCGGCGCAGGTCTGCTCACCCTGATCTTCATGGCCATCACCCATGAAACCCGCGACGTGGACCTGACCACCATGGCCCGCACTAAGTAAGCTAAAGCTTTACGACGCAAAGGGAGGAGTAGCGCTCCGAGCGGGCGCTACCCCTCCCTTTTCTATCTACTACTGCATAGTGTGCAACTGCCGCGCGGCTTCTGAGATAGAGCCGGTCAGCGAGGGGTAGACCGTGAAGGTCTCAGCAATATCATCGACGTGCAGCTTCTTATCAACGGCCAGCGACAGCGGGAAAATCAGCTCTGAGGCGCGGGGTCCTACCACCACACCGCCGATGACGGTTCCCGAGTGCTTGCGGGCGAAGATTTTGATGAAGCCGTCCTCCACCGCCATCATCTTGGCGCGGGGGTTAGTTGCCAGCGGCAGCATGACCATATCGGCCTGGTACTTCCCCAACTCAATTTCGCTCTGGCTCACGCCGACGGTTGCAATTTCAGGGGCCGTAAAGATATTGGCGGCAACCTGGTGGGTGCGCAGGGGCTTGACGATGTCACCCAGCATGTGCGAAACGGCAACGCGCCCCTGCATCGCGGCAACGGAGGCCAGCGGGTAAACCCCGGTACAGTCACCGGCCGCATAAATGTTGGGGATGTTAGTGCGGGAGACGCGATCCACATTAATGTGCCCTGATTCGCTGACCTCAACCCCTGCGTCCTCAAGACCCAGATTTTCGGTGTTGGGAATCGAGCCCACAGCAATCAGCACGTGGGAGCCAGCCACCTTGCGCCCGTCCCCCAGGGTGACAATGACACCGTCGCCAGCCTCGTTATAGCAGGCGGCTTCTGCGCGGGAGCGAGGCATAACGCGCACGCCCTTACGTTCAAAAACATTTTCAAGGACGGTCGCGGCGTCCTCGTCCTCACCGGGCAGCACCCGGTCGCGGGAGGAAATAAGGGTAACCCACGAGCCTAAACCGTTGTAGGCCGAGGCGAACTCTGCACCTGTCACGCCAGACCCAACCACAATCAGGTCTTCGGGGAGTTCTTCGAGAGAGTAGAGCTGGGTCCAGTTAAGAATGCGCTTACCGTCCGGCTTAGCGGTGGGTAGCTCGCGGGGGTGGGTACCCACCGCCAGAATGATGAACCCGGTGGTCAGGTCATAGGTCAGCCCGCTAGAATCGGTCACCTGTACGGTGTGGCGATCCACCAGCTTGCCGCGACCATCAATCACTTTGACGCCGCTACGTTCAAGGGTGCGTTTAATATCGTGGGACTGCTGATGAGCCAGGTCAATCAGGCGCTTATTCACCTTGGCCAGGTCAACCGAAATAGGCGGCGGCGCGTCATTGTCGCCCACCGAAATAGCGAGCTCCTGGGCCTTGCCGAAGCGGTTGCGGGCGTCCGCGCTGGCAATCAGGGTTTTGGAGGGCACGACGTCGGTGAGGACGGCCGAGCCGCCCATGCCCTTATCTTCGATGATAGTGACGTCGGCGCCGTGGCTTGCAGCAACCAGGGCGGCTTCATAGCCGCCAGGGCCGCCGCCGAGAATGACAATTTTGTGCGATGCGTAGTCTGTTTTGAGAGTCACCCCTTTATTGTGTCGCACATCGCACGCACGCTCAACTCTGGGCAGGTTTGGTACCGTAGAGGGGTGTTGAATGATTCAAATATTTCCGCTGTTTCCACCGCTGACCCTCATCACCCGGCACTGGTTCGTGCCCGTGAGGCCGCGGAGTTCATTGCCGAGAAAACCGGCGTCGAGAAGCACGACCTGGCGCTGACGCTGGGGTCGGGCTGGGGCGAAGCTGCCTCCCTCATCGGCGAAGCCACCCACGTGCTCTCTGCTGACGAGGTTCCCGGTTTCCACAAGGCTGCCGTCGTGGGCCACCCCGGCACCCTGTCCTCTATTCTGACCGAGAACGGTAAGCGAGCCCTGGTCATTGGCTCCCGCACCCACTACTACGAGGGTCGTGGCGTTGAGGCCGTCGTCCACGGTGTGCGCACCGCAGCCGCAGCTGGCGCTGACACCATGATTCTCACCAACGGCTGTGGCGGTCTGAACCCCGCATACTCAGCCGGGGAGCCCGTCCTGATTTCTGACCACCTGAACTTCACCTCGGCGTCCCCGCTGACCGGTGCACACTTCGTTGACCTGACCGACCTGTACTCCCCGCGCATCCGCGAGATTGCCCGCGGCATTGACCCCTCCCTGCAGGAGGGCGTCTACATGCAGTTCCCCGGCCCCCACTACGAAACCCCGGCCGAGGTCAAGATGGCAGGTGTACTGGGTGCTGACCTGGTGGGCATGTCCACCGCTCTTGAAGCCATCGCCGCGCGTGCTGCGGGTCTTGAGGTCTTCGGTATCTCGCTGGTCACCAACCTGGCTGCCGGTATTCAGGAGACCCCGCTGTCCCACGCCGAGGTAATCGAAGCTGGCGAAGCTGCTGGCCCCCGCATTTCCCGTCTGCTCGCAGATATTATTGCGGCCCTCTAACAACACAAGGAAACCCCATGTCACTAGATACTCAGCAGCTTCTTAAGCAGGCCCGTGCCTGGGCCGCTATCGACCCCGACGCTGAAACCAAAGCCCAGCTTGAGAGCATCATTGCCCAGGTTGAGGCAGGCGATGCGTCCGCAACCGCCGATTTGGCAGACCGTTTCTCTGGCACCCTACAGTTCGGCACCGCGGGTCTGCGCGCTGAACTGGGCGCTGGCCCCATGCGTATGAACCGCGTCGTTGTTCAGCGTGCCGCTCAGGGCCTGGCAGACTACGCTACCGCGCGCGCGTCCGCCGAGGGCTGGGAGAAGATTTCTGCCGTGGTGGGTTTTGACGCCCGCAAGAATTCGGACGTCTTCGCCCTCGACACCGCCGCTATCTTCACTGCTGCCGGCATTGAGGTTCACCTCATGCCCTCAGCCCTGCCCACTCCTGTGACCGCTTGGGCGACCCGCGAATACGGGGCTGAAATTGGCGTCATGGTTACCGCCTCCCATAACCCGCCCAACGACAACGGCTACAAGGTCTACCTGGGCGGGGCAGCCGTTGAGCCCGGTGCCCGCGGCGCCCAAATCATTCCTCCCTACGACGGGGATATCGCAGCCGCCATCGCCGCTGTTGAAACCCCGGTACTGGCCGCTGACGGCTGGACGGTACTACCCGAGAGCGTAGCTACCGACTACATCGCCCGCGTCACCCCTCTAATCGAGCAGAAGGAACGCGACCTCAAGATCGTGCTGACCCCCATGCACGGGGTGGGCGGTAAGACCGCCGAGTCTGTGCTGCGTCAGGCCGGCTTCACTAACGTCACCCTGGTGCCCGAACAGGCAGAGCCCGACCCGAACTTCTCCACCGTGGCCTTCCCCAACCCCGAAGAGCCCGGCGCCCTCGACCTTGCCATGGCCCTGGCCGAGGAGGTTGATGCCGACCTGATTATCGCCAATGATCCGGACGCCGACCGCGCGGCTTTCGCCGTCAAACGAGACGGCGCTTGGGCAATGCTGCGCGGCGACGAAACCGGTGCGATTCTAGCTACCCGGGTGCTGGCGTCCGTCACCGACACCCAAAGCGCCACCTTCGCTAACTCGATTGTTTCCTCCCGCCTGGCAGGGGCCATCTCCAAGTCTGCGGGGGTAGCCCACTACGAAACCCTAACCGGCTTCAAGTGGATTGCCCGCGTCGAGAACCTGACCTTCGGCTACGAAGAAGCGCTGGGCTACTGCGTTGACCACGCCCAGGTGCGCGATAAGGACGGTATCTCAGCTGCCTTGGTCATGGCCGATTACGCGCAGGAGCTTAAGGACGCTGGTTCCTCCTTCCCCGCCCTCCTCGACGAGATTGCCACCGAGCACGGCCTCTACGCCACCGACCAGCTCTCCGTCCGCGTCGACGACCTCGCCCAAACCCCGGCGATAATGAAGCGTCTGCGCGCTACCCCGCCCGCAGAGCTCGCCGAATCTCCCGTGGTATCGGTCGAAGACCTCACCGAAGGCACCGAAACCCTGCCACCCACCGACGGTATGCGCTACTACACCGAGGATTCCACCCGCGTGATTGTGCGTCCCTCCGGCACCGAGCCCAAGCTCAAGTGCTACCTCGAAGTAGTAGTATCGGTCAGCGGTTCAGTAGCCGATGCCCGCCAGGTTGCTAGCACCAAACTGGCCCTACTCAAGGCAGACATGACCGCGGCCCTGGGCCTCTAAACAAACCAAAATTTCAAGGAAGAACACTATGACTATCGAACTTTCAGCAGCTGAACTGGCTACCATGATTGACCACACCATCCTGGCCCCCTCCGCCTCAGAGGCTGACGTCCGCCGTCTCTGCGCCGAAGCCAAGCAGTACGGCTTCGCCTCCGTCTGTGCCAACCCCGTCTGGGCTCCCGTGCTGGCTGAGGAGCTGGCCGGGTCTGCGTCCGTCCCCTGCGTGGTTGTAGGCTTCCCCTTCGGTGCTTCCGCCACTGAGGTCAAGGCCTTCGAAGCCAAGACCGCCGTTGAAGCCGGGGCCCGTGAGGTCGATATGGTCATCAACATCGCCGACGCCCGCGCAGGCAAGAAGGACGCCCTGGTGGCAGACATTAAGGCTGTCGCCGAGGCTACCCACGCCGGCGGTGCCCTGCTCAAGGTCATTATTGAGACCTCCGAGCTGACCGACGACCAGAAGGTTCTGGCCTGCCAGGCCTCTGTTGAAGCCGGTGCCGACTTCGTCAAGACCTCCACCGGCTACTCGTCCTCCGGCGCAACCGTCGAAGACATCGCCCTGATGCGCGCCGCCGTCGGCCCCGACCTGGGTGTGAAGGCCTCGGGCGGCGTCCGCACCCGCGAAGAAGCCCTCGCCATGATCGAAGCCGGTGCCACCCGCATCGGTGCCTCAAAGGGCATCGCCATCATCGGTGCCGGCGAAGCAGCAGAGGGCGGCTACTAAGCCAGGTTCTTCTCTGTCATATGGTGCGAACCGCTGAGGCAGCACCTATACTGAGTAATAAAGTACACACACGAAAAGGACTTCCCCATGTCACAGACTCAGGCCAACGGCGCCCCCGAGCGCAACGGCACCCCCCAGTACTCAGGCACCAAAGAGCTGGGCTCAAACATCGCCCTCTTCGTTCTCTGCTTCATACTCCTGCTGGGCTGCCTCTACACCCTGGGCATGTACCCCGAGGGTGGCTGGAGCTGGTGGATCGTAGCTGTTCTGCTCTACGGCGTCACCTTCATCATCCCCCTGTGGTTCCTGCCTTCGAAGACCAACGAAAAGGCTCGCACCAGCGGCACTGATCTCTCACTCAAGTAAAGAGACGCACGCTGTTGGTAGCAAGGGGCGGCCCGCCTGTTCAGGTGGGCCGCCCCTTGTTTCTGCCTGCAGAGGCACCGATGGGGTAGGTACCATCTAGTTCAGAAAAACCCACAAACCAGATGGGTTTTTCTGACTCAGATGGTACCTACCGCGTTATGAACCGGCGACGCCAGCCTCGAAGATGGCATGGATGAACTGCTCAGTCCACTCCACCATGGCATCATCCACCAGGTCTTTACCCCCAACAGCGGACGTCTTGGGGCGAGGCACCAGAATCTGCCAGTTCTCGGTGCCCGGAATCTGACGGTACTGGGCACCCGGGTACATGCGGTCTAGTCGCATCTGGCGGGAATCTGGCAGGTTATTGACCGGGAAAAAGCGCACCTTGGGGCCCATCGCCACAATTTCTCTCAGCCCCACAGCACGAGCACGGTGGCGAAGGGCAGCGATCTTGAACAGGTTTTCAACCGGGGCAGGCGGGGCACCGTATCGGTCAACCAGTTCCTCGCGGGCCTCTGCCAGTTCGTCAGCGGTCTGGGCCTGGGCGATTTGCCGGTAGGCAGACAGGCGCAGGCGCTCTGAACTCACGTAGTCATGCGGCATGTGGGCGTTGACCGGTAGATCAACCTTAATCTCAGCGGGAGCTTCTTCCTTCTCACCATGCTGGAAGTTAGCCACGGCCTCCCCCACCAGGCGCAGGTAAAGGTCAAATCCAACCCCGGCGATATGGCCCGACTGTTCACCGCCCAGCAGGTTACCAGCGCCGCGAATTTCCAGGTCCTTCATGGCCAGGCGCATACCGGCGCCCAGTTCATTGTGGGTCGCCACCGCTTTCAGACGTTCGTGGGCGACCTCGGTCAATACCTTCTCAGCCGGGTAGAGGAAGTAGGCGTAGGCACGCTCGCGGCCGCGCCCCACGCGTCCGCGCAACTGGTGGAGCTGGGACAGGCCGTAATTCTGGGCCTGGTCCACAATCAGGGTGTTGGCGTTCGAGATATCCAGGCCGGTTTCGACGATGGTGGTCGAGACCAGCACGTCGAACTTACGTTCCCAGAAGTCCACGATGATTTTTTCAAGGCGGGATTCACTCATGCGCCCGTGGGCCACCGCGATGCGGGCCTCGGGAACGAGTTTTTGAATCTCGTTGGCGGTCTCTTCGATGGTTGAGACCCGGTTGTGTACCACAAAGACCTGCCCCTCGCGCATGAGTTCGCGGCGAATGGCGGCGGTAATTTGCTTGTCGGTGCGGGGCCCAACGAAGGTAAGAACGGGGTGGCGTTCCTCGGGCGGGGTGGCAAGGGTGGACGTCTCTCGGATACCGGTTAGGGACATCTCCAGGGTTCGCGGGATGGGGGTAGCACTCATGGCCAGCACATCCACGTTGGTGCGCATGGTTTTGAGCTTTTCCTTGTGTTCCACGCCGAAGCGCTGTTCCTCGTCGATAATGACCAGGCCCAGGTCCTTCCAGTCCACCGACTCGGAAAGTATGCGGTGGGTGCCAACGACTACATCGACCGACCCGTTCTTAATGCCCTCAGCGATTTCAGCTGATTCTTTGGCCTTCTGGAAACGGGAGAGCACTTTGATGGAGACCGGGAAGCCCGAGAAACGCTCGGTGAAGGTCTCGTAGTGCTGCTGGGCCAGCAGGGTGGTGGGGACGAGCACAGCCACCTGCTTGCCGTCCTGCACAGCCTTGAAGGCAGCACGTACCGCGATTTCGGTCTTACCGTAGCCCACATCGCCCGAGATCAGGCGGTCCATGGGGATTTCGCGCTCCATATCGGCCTTGACCTCGTTGATAGCCGAGAGCTGGTCGGGGGTTTCGTTGTAGGGGAAGGCTTCTTCCAGTTCCCGCTGCCAGGGGGTGTCGGGGCCGAAGGCGTGGCCGCGGGAGGCCTGGCGGGCTGAGTAGAGTTTAATCAGGTCAGCAGCAATTTCCTTGACGGCCTTGCGGGCCTTTGACTTGGTCTTAGCCCAGTCGGAGCCACCCATCTTTGAGAGCACCGGGGCGTCGCCGCCCACGTAGTTAGAGACCTGGTCTAGCTGGTCCGAGGGCACAAAAAGGCGGTCCTTGGGCCCGCCCCGCTTGGAGGGGGCATATTCCAGTACCAGGTATTCCTTCATGGGCTTGGGCTGCCCGGGCATGACCGTGGCCCCGGCGATGGGGCGCTGGATCAGCTCGACGAACTGGCCGATACCGTGCTGTTCGTGCACCACATAGTCGCCGGCTGACAGGCTCATGAGGTCAACCGCGTTCTTGCGGCGGCGCACTGGTAGCTTGCCGCTGCGCAGGTCGCGGGTGGCATAGGGGCTGGTGCGACCCAGGATATCTGCCTCGGTCAGCAGACCCAGCTTTTCGCCGTCCATCATGAAGCCTCGCCCCATAGAGGCGGTGGTCATCTCGATGATGCCCGGCTCAGGCAGATTCGTCAGGCTGTCCACGCGGGACGCCGGTATCTCAGCTTCCTGGAAAAGATCAAGCAGACGTGTGAGCGGGCCGGGCCCATCGGTGACCACGGTAATCCGCCAGCCGTCCTTCACTTTTTTCCCGACTTCGGTCAGCAGCTCGGTCACGTTGCCCGAGTAGGTGTGGGGGGCACGGGCAGCCAGCTGGACCGAGTCAATCCCGTCATCGATAGCATCGTCAACGCCCAGAGCTGTCATAGTCCACCAGCCAAAGCCCTTCGCGAGAGCGGCTTCTCGCAGGGCGGCAATGGTGCGGAAGCTACCGGCGCTCAGCCCGTCGGGGCCGTTGGCGCCCAGGTCGATGGGGGCGTCCGTTGTGTCGGTGACAGAATCCCAGGCAGCCAGCAGGAACTCCTCGTTGGTAGCAACCAGGTCGGTTGCGCGAGAGCGCACCTTTTCCGGCTCGATAATGAGGGGCAGAGACCCCTGGGGCAGGTGGTCAAGCAGGGTCACCATATCGTCAACCAGCAGGGGAATCAGAGATTCCATGCCTTCGACGTAGATACCACCGGCAATTTTTTCGAGCATGGCGGCAGCGCCTGGGAAAGACCCTTTGAGCCTGGCTGCCCGGCTCATCACACCGGGGGTAATCAGGAGTTCACGGCAGGGAGGAGCGAGCAGCTCGGTGGGGTGGTCCTTGCCGGGCAGGGTTCGCTGGTCAGCGACCGAGAACCAGCGGATATTGTCGACCTCATCCCCAAAGAACTCAATACGGGCAGGGTGGGCTGCGGTCGGTGAGAAAATATCGATAATGCCGCCGCGCACGGCAAACTCTCCGCGCTTTGATACCAGGTCAACACGGGAATAGGCGGCCGATGCAAGAGATTTAATCAGCGCATCAAAGTCTTGTTCTTCACCCACCCGCAGGGTGACCGGCTGCATTTTTTCGAGACCTGTAACCAGGGGCTGTAGCACCGAGCGGATAGGAGCAACTAGCACGCGAGGAGCGGACGCACCCCCCTCGGCAAGGGCGCGCAAGACCGCTAGGCGCTGGCCCACGGTATCACTTCGCGGGGAGAGGCGCTCATGGGGTAAGGTTTCCCAGGCCGGGAAGAGCTGGGCCTGCCCAGGCTCTAGCACCGCTTCTAGGGCGGTGACGGTGTCTTCGGCTTCGCGGTCGGTGGCCGTGACAGCCAGCAGGACGGGCGGGGTCGGCTCGTTCTGAGCGGCAAACTGCTGGGCTATACCGGCAAGCAGAAAGGGCTTAGCCCCGTCAGGAGAGCCAATCAAAAATTCGTCGAGGCGGGCTTTGGGGTCTGCACCTGCCTGGGTGATGATTGCGGTATAGCTGGGCTCATGGGTGAGGGCTTGGGCAAGGCCGCTCAGTGACATCTTCGCTCCCCTGGGGTAAGGCCGACTGGTGCAGGCTCTATTATCCCATAGGCCCTACACCCCCGTAGCTTCATAGCTGGCAGGAACACGAGGGGCCGAAATAATACGCATAAAAATAACCACTAATACAGGTGTGATAAACACCAATACTATTTTCATATAAAACTTTTCTTGTCCCCATAAGTTACTACCGAGTAACCCGGTAATTTCACTCTAAAGTTATTAACCCAGCCGAGGCCCAACCGGTAATATGAGATGACCGGCAATGCCCTCTGGTAGAACCCCACTCCTTTCGCGCGGAGAACCAAGAGGCTTGGCCCCAACCCACGCACCACATTTTTTAGGGACTTAATGAAACGATTAGGGACACCCCTCTCTACTGCCCTGCGCACACCCAGCCTGCGCACCGGCGTCCTTGCCTTGTGTGCCAGTGCAACCCTGGCCCTGGCGGCCTGCGGTTCATCAGACAGCGGAAGCGCCAGTTCCAGCAGCGCATCCAGCTCAGCTAGCGCAGCAGCAAGCACCAATAGCGCCGGTGAGACCCTCACCGAAAACTTCGCAGGCTCCGAAGCTCTAGCCCAGGCCAGTGAAGCCGCCGTAGACACCGAAGAAGTTCAGACCACAGAACAGCTCTATAGCGACGTCCAGGGAGCTTTGGCAGGCATCCAGCCGGCCAGCACCTCAGTATCGCAAGAAGATACCTCAAGCGACATCGCCAGCGACACCGAAACCGTAGAAGCCAACGAGAACGCGGTCGAAAGCTACGTATCAGCCGAAACCACCTCACAGCTTGAAGCAGCGGCCACCGGCACCGCCCTCGACCAGTACCTCACCACAGCCACCGAATACGCACTTGCTGGCTGGCACGTAGAGGGAACCTCCACCGTAGTCGGCACCCCCCGCATCGCCGACGGCGACTACAAGGGGCAGTCCGCCAAAATTCTAGAAGTATGCCTGGACTCCTCCCAGGTCAAGGTACTCGATGCCAACGGTAATACCGTCAGCGCACCGCAGTTCACCCGCTCACTCAACATTTTCACTCTGGTAGAAGAAAACGGGGCATGGAAAATCGCTTCCCATGACTTCCCCAATAACGCAGATTGCTAAACACACATGAAGAAACCCTCACTATTTACTAAAATCGCCGTTGGTGCGGTTGCCCTGGGCGTTGGCGTCTCCGTCATCCCCGGCGCTATCGCCACCAACGAGTACGTAGCCAACGGTCTCACCAGCGAAACCGCAGCAGCCTCCTGCTGGGAAATCAAGCAGAACGACCCCGAGTCGAAGTCTGGCGCCTACTGGCTCTGGACCGATGAGATGGATGCCCCCGCCCAGTTCTACTGCGACCAGGAAACCAACGGTGGCGGCTGGGTTATGATTGGCCGCGGACGTGAAGGCTGGAGCGAGGACTACGCAGGTAAGGGCGACCCCCGCGAGCTAGCAACCAACCCCGACGGTACGGATGCTTTCTCCCCCGTCCAGCTCCCCTCAGCCACCGTGGACGCCCTGCTGGGCGACACCAAGGTGCAGGACCTTGAGGACGGCGTCCGCTTCTACCGCGCGGGCAACGCAGGGGGCACCACCTGGCAGAACATGTACGCCAGCCGCACCAAGACCGAAAACTGGTCCTGGACCCTCTCGGCCTACCACCCCTGGGATAACATCCGCTACGACAACGACCCTGCCCTGGGCGCTGACCGTAGCTACGCGACCGCAGTCAACCGTATCGCCAACAACAACGACTACTACTACGCCAATAACTTCTATGGTCGTAGCAACCAGTCCTGGAAGATCGGCTTCGCTTACGGCCGCTTCATCCAGGGTACCGATACCGCGACCTCCTACCTCTGGTCGCCCCGCCTGGCAGGTTACGCCATCCCCTTTACCCAGGTCTTCGTGCGCCCCAAGCTCACCCAGGCAGACCTGAACCTGACCGACATCGCAGATAGCGGCACCGCAGCGGCAACCGAGCGCGCCCTGCCTGCCAGCTTCTCTTCTCGCGTCATCTGGCGCACCAGCGCTAACAGCGGCACCGGCAATACCGGCGAACTCAACACCCGTGTGCAGGCCATCAACCAGCTGGGCGATACCGTCTACACCGGCGGCGACTTTGCCTTCGTTGAAAACGCCATCACCGGCGAAAAGGTACAGCAGAAGTTCATCGCGGGCTACAACGTCAATACCGGCGAACTGGTACGCACTTTCACCCCCCAGCTCAACGGCCAGGTTAAGGCCATCGAGCCCCTGCCTAACGGCAAGCTTGCCGTAGGCGGCGAGTTCACCCATGTCAACGGCCAGGCAGCTAACGGCTTCGTTATCCTTGACCCCGTCACCGGCGCTACCGACACCTCACTGGGCTGGGGCGTTGTTAACCGCAACGCCAGCGGTGTTGCCTTCGTCAAGTCCATCACGGTCCAGGGCAGCTACGTCTACATCGGCGGTAACTTCACCCACGTTAAGGGCGCTACCTCTGATACCTACGCCTACTCAAAGAACGTAGCCCGCTTCCGCCTGAACGATAACTCAGTGGACTGGTCCTGGCGCCCCACCACCAACGGTACCGTCAACGGTATTGCTGCAAGCGACCAGGGTGTTGCCCTGGCCGGTTACTTCTCTACCGTCAACAACCAGCGCTCCTGGAAGCTGGCCTACCTGAACACCACCGACGGTGCCCTGGCCCAGCAGTGGGAGTGGCCCCTGTCCCACCGTGCTTCTAATCCCAACCCCCGTGACGGCTTCCAGTTTGATGTGCAGGACGCCGGGTCGACGGTCTGGACCGCCGGTGCAGAACACCTGGTAGCCCAGTACGACAAGGCCAACCTGAAGAACCGCCTGACCACAGCTATTACCAAGAGCGGCGGCGACTTCCAGGACCTATCGCTAGATAGCAACAACGTGCTGTACGCAGCCTGCCACTGTGGTGACTGGATTTACTACGGTGCAACCACCCACGACAATCCCTGGGACGCTCCCACCTACAACGGTGTGAACACTATCCGCCTGATTGCGGCTTTTGATGCCCAGACCGGCGAGATTCTGCCCCAGTTCAACCCCAGAGTGCAGGGTGCAAGCGGTCACGGTATCTGGGCCTCCTTCACTGACTCCACCGGCACCCTCTGGGTAGGCGGCGACATCACCCGCTCCCTGGGCTACAACGGGGTCCAGCAGACTGTAGGCTTTGCCCGCTACGCCCCCGCTGACTCCACGGCTCCGGCTACCGCTTCTAACCTTTCCGTTACCACCGACGGCACCACCGATACCCTCACCTGGACCGGTGTCTCAGAACGCGGCGTCACCTACCAGATTCTGCGCGACAACCGAGTCATCGCCTCCACTTCAGAAACCAGCTACAAGCTGCCCACCTCTGAGGACGCTCGCTACTTCGTTCGCGTTGCAGATGCAGCCGGTAACGTCTCAGCATCCACCCCGGTGGCCCTAGCGGCCAAGCCCCAGCCCACCCCCGAGCCCACGGTAGATCCCACTACCGAGGCTCCGGTTGAGCCGACCGCTGAGCCCACTACCGCTGCTCCGTCCGCTGAACCTACCGCAAGCGTCAAGCCTATTGAGGAAATTACTGAAGAGCCCGCGCCTCCGGTAGTTGAGGAGAACCCCGCGCCTGCTGAGCCGGTGGCCCCGGTCGAGCCGGTCAAGCCTGCTGACCAGAAGGTTGTTGCCTCGGGCGATAACTGGGACGTTGCTTTCTACCTCACCAATGAGTACGACAAGACCTGGCGCAGCACCAACTACGCCTACAACACCGCCCGCCAGTGGTACGTTGCACCGACCTCACTCGGTTGGGGCGAGTTCTCCCTAGCAACCCGCGTTCAGTTCGCCTACTACAATCAGCCCATGTCGATGTTCCTGCGTAAGGAACTGCAGCTGACTCCGCAGGCTAACCAGGAGCTGGTTCTGACCACCTACGCAGATGACGGTATGGCTATCTACGTCAACGGTCGCGAGGTTAACCGCACCAACCTGATGGCAAATGCGGCCCCCAATACCCCGGCGCAGAAGGCTGTTCCCTACTCACTGGCTAAGGCAACTCCGATTACCGTGATTGTCCCGGCAAGCCAGCTGAACCGGGGTAAGAACGTGATTGCCGTTGAGGTTCACTCTTACCGCCGCTCTGAAAGCGCAACCTTCGATATGGAAGCAGTTCTGCGCACCAAGTAAGACTGCTAGCTGCCAATAAATAGCCTGTGGCCCGTGCCTCTTACGCACGGGCCACAGGTATTTATTGGGGCAGTAGGGCGGATGCCGGGCCCAGCTGGCCCTGTTCCGGTAGGCCGATTGGGGGCAGGAACATCTTGAAGGTCATAGTTTTGTGGGCTGGTTTTCACCTGTAACTAGCTCACCCGTTCACCTAAAATTAAATGCCCGGACTTACTGCCCCACTGAGGCTACCTCTTTCATCGCACGTTGAGGTAGCGCTTACCCTGCCGGGACTTTGCCGGTTGCACACACGTATTTCAAGGATTAACTAGGGTTATGACGAGCACGCGCACTTTGGCCCCTCGCGGGTTTAGGGAAACACTGACACAGCTGAACTCTGCTCAGAAGTCTGGGGCTGGGGTGCCTGCCTATACCCGCTGGATTAACCGCCGTGTTGCCCGCATTTTCGCTGCGGCTGCGGTCAAGGTTGGCCTTGGCCCTAACGGGGTTACAGCGCTGGGTGCCAGTGTTTCTGTGCTGGGTATGCTCTTGATGATTTTCTTCCCGCCTACGCCCTTGCTGGGCTTGGGTGTGGCTCTGCTCTTTGCCTTGGGCTATGCCTTGGATTCGGCGGACGGCCAGGTCGCCCGCGTGACGGGAGCCTCCTCCCCTGCCGGTGAGTGGCTCGACCATGTGGTTGATGCTATGCGTACCCCTGCCATGCACCTGACAATCCTGGTGGGATTTATCAAGTACTCGGACGCCTTCCCGTTCACCGCCTGGCAGCTCTGGTGGCTCCCTCTTGCCTTTACTGTGCTGGTCACCGGGCATTTTATGAGCCAGATTCTGGCTGAACAGCTGCGCAACAATCGGGGTACTGCTGCCCCGGCTACCGGGGGTACCCTCCGTTCTTTCGTCAACCTGCATATGGACGCCGGTACCTTCTGCTGGATTTTCGTCTTCTGGGGTACCGGGCTTGGCTTTGTGTTGGTCTACGGCCTGCTCTTTGCAGCCAATGCGGCCACCGTCTTGCTCTCTATGCGTCGTAAGTTCCTTACTCTCGCTCAGCTGGCAGGTGCCTAATGCAGAGTGTATCCGTCGTTATCGCGACCAACAGTAAGCGCCCCGAGCTGCTGCGTACCGCACTAACTGCAATTTTCGAGCAGACCTACACCGGCCCGGTTGAGGTACTGGTGGTCTTTGACCACGTTGAGATTGACCCGCTCACCGACGTCCCTGTCCCAGAAAATCGCTCCCTGCGCACCATCCCGAATGCCCACTCCCAGGGTCTCGCCGGTGGCCGCAACACCGGTATTGAGGCCGCTGCGGGTGAGATACTGGGGTTCTGCGATGACGACGACTATTGGCTGCCGACCAAGCTGGCCGACCAGCTAGAGCTCTGGCAGCGTGCCCCGCAGGCAATTGCAATTTCATCGGGTATCAAGGTACGTTCCGGCGGTAAAGACATCGACCGTCTGGCCCCAGCCCGAGCTACGTTCACAGATTTTCTCCGCTCCCGCATTACCGAGATTCACCCTTCGGCAATGCTCTACCGTCGCTCAGATTTGCTAGGACGCGTGGGGCTCGTTGACGAGGACCTTCCGGCTGCCTACGGTGAGGACTACGACCTGCTCCTGCGCGCCACTAAGTTCGGGGATATCTACTCGGTCGAAAAGCCGCTGGTCCTGATTCTCTGGGATCGTCCGTCTTTCTTTGCCGGCAAGTGGGAAAACATGGCTGCTGGCCTCATCTATCTTCTGCGCAAGTTCCCCGAGTTTGAAAGCGACCCCAAGGGTCTAGCCCGTATCTCAGGGCAGATTGCTTTTATTCACGCCGCTTTGGGAAATAAGAAGCTGGCCTTGGCCTACGTACGTGCGACACTGCGCCGTGACCCGGCCCAGCTACGTGCCTGGGCGGCGCTACCTGTTGCCCTGGGGCTGGTGAGCCCTTCTGCTCTACTGGCAGCTGTGAATAAGACCGGTCGAGGCCTCTAACCAAATGACCCTTCTTACCCCCACTCACCGCCACAACCGGTTTTTAACCGCGGTTGCATCCACCGCCGGGGCGCCTCTCCCGGCCTGGCCTGTTCTGGTTCTGCTCTATGGCTTCCCCCTGGTGTGGGCTATGGGCATGATGCAGTTTGCTCCCACCCTGCTGGCTGCTGCCATGATTGTCTTGATGGTCATGCGCCGTCATATGCTGGTGCACTCCACCATGTGGATTTGGTTTGCCCTCATGTTCTGGGGGCTCATCTGTATTGTCTCGGTCGATACCGTTTCAGAGTTCCTGGGCTGGTTCCAGCGCTACATGAATATCTTTAACGTGGGCATTTACACCCTCTACTTCTTCAACGCCCGCGAGCGCATTCCCAACCACATCATGCTGGGTGGGCTGCTGACGATTTGGTTCACGGTCGTCATTTTGGGGTACCTGGCCTTGGCCTTCCCCGATTTCCGTCTGCCGACCCCGATGAGTTTCATTCTGCCGGGGGCCCTGCTTAATAACGAGCTGGTTAAGGACTATGTGATTCCGCCTATGGCTGAGGTGCAGTGGCCCTGGGGGGCTGAGGTGGCTTATATCCGTCCATCCGCGCCTTTCCCCTACGCTAACTCTTGGGGTCTGGCCTATGCACTGCTGACCCCGGTGGTGTTTGCGGTGATGACCGGTGTGCACTCGAAGAAGATTCAGCTGGGGCTGGGGTTTGCTGTGGCCCTGTCGCTGGTGCCTGCTGTGGCTACCTCTAACCGGGGTATGTTCATTGGTCTGGGGTCAGCTTTTGCCTATGTGCTCTTCCGGCTCTTGCTCAAGGGTGACTGGCGGGCGCTGGGTATCGGTGCAGTGCTGGGCGTTGGCGTGGTGACCTATCTGCTGGTTTCTGGTGCTGTGGGCGATATTTTGGGCCGGCAGGAGTATTCTGATTCCACCGGCGGCCGTGCCTCGCTCTATGAGCTGACCTTTGCATACGCCCTGCGCTCTCCCCTGGTGGGCTACGGTACCTCGAAGATGTCCGATAGTGTGGGTGTGTCGATGGGTACCCAGGGCCAGGTCTGGGCGTTGATGTTCTGCTTTGGCTTTGTGGGATTGGGTCTTTTCCTGCTCTATGTGGTTTCGGTACTGGTTAATACTTGGAATATCGCCTCGATTACCGGTATGTGGGTGCATTCGGTCATTGTTTCTGCCCTGGCCGTTGTCTTCTTCTACTCTTTTGACGTGATCCAGCTAACCGTGCTGATGCTCTCGGTGGCTCTGATGATGCGCTCTCGTATGTACGGGGAGGGTTTGTGATGGCTCGTTCTCTTGCTCGGAGCGGGGCTTTCTCCTCCCTCTATGTGATGTACGGTTCTGCTGCGGCTTTCGTGGCTACCCTGATTGTTTCTAACGGGGTGGGCGAGGCCGGTGCCGGTGCCTTCTTCCAGGTCATGGCTTTCTTCGCGATTGCCACATCTCTTTGCGTATTCGGTGCCGACACCGGCCTGGTGCGTACCATGAGTGCCCAGCGCACTGTGGGGCGCTACTCTAGCCTGCCCCAGCTGATGCGTTTTGCTTTCGGGCCGGCCACCGTCATTGCCCTGGTGCTGTCTGTAGCCGCCCTGTTCTGTGCGCTACCGGCTGTGACCCCGACTCTGGGGGCGGACGTCCGCGCCGCAGTTCTCGTGTCAGCTCCCTTTGTGGTGGTGGCGGCCTGGATGACCCTGTGTTTTGGTGCCCTGCGCGGGCTGGGGCACACGGTTGAGTTCACTTTCTTGCAGTCAGCCCTGCTGCCGACCTTGCGTATCGGTGCGGTATTACTGGCGGTGGCCTTCTCTGGAGCTATCGCTTACCTGGCGCTTGCCTGGGCTGTGCCCCTTCTGGTGGTTTGTGTGGTTGCGGCGCTCTGGGTACGGAAATATATGCCCCAGCAGGAGGACGTGCCCAGTTACCCGGCTCGCCATCTTGCGGTTGAGCAGGTGCCTCCTACCGCTGTGGCGGCTCCCGAGTCGGCCCGTTCGTTCTGGGCTTTTAGCTCGGCTCGCGGCGTATCGGCTATGGTCGAAGCGGTGCTGGAGTGGGTTGATGTGCTGCTCATCGGTCTCTTTTTGGGGCCCGCTGCTAGCGGTATCTACGGTGCTGTCAATCGCTGTGTGCGGGTTGGTGCTATGGTTGAGCACACCGCCCGGGTGGTTACCGGCCCCGATATCTCAGCGGCTATCGCTACCGGCGACCAGCCCCGGGCCCGCCAGATTTTTGTCTCTGCTACCCGTATTCTGGTTGCTGTCGGCTGGCCCTTCTTCATCACTCTCGCCGCCTTTGGGCCGGTTCTCTTGGGTTTCTTCGGTGAGGGCTTTACGGAAGGCGCCCCGCTCTTCATTATCATTGGGGCGGCGATGCTGGTGCAGATGGCGGCAGGCGGTGTGCAGTCGGTTCTGCTGATGAGCGGACGCGCCCGCTGGCAGCTCTACAACAAGCTTTCGGCTTTGCTGGTGGCGCTTGTGCTGAATCTGGCCCTCATCCCCCTCTGGGGGCTTGCCGGGGCAGCAACAGCCTGGGCGGCAGCCGTCCTCACCGACTGCGGCCTGGCTACGGCCCAGGTCTACGGCAAGCTGGGCGTCCGCCCGCGCCTTGGCGAAATTTTGCCGGTCATGGCTCTAGCAGCCTTGACGCCGGGCTTGGGGGCAGCGCTGACCATCCTCGTATGGGGGCAAAATCTACTAGCCTTAGCTGCCTATGCGCTACTTCTTATCCCCCTCTATCTAGCCTTGATATACCGTTTCCGCCGAGCAATCGGTCTTGAATCTCTCGTCGCATCAATCACTCGCAAACTTCGCCGCTAGGCCCATACACTCCTAGGGAAGGAACACACATGGAAAGCTCCTCACGAGCCAGAGCCAACGACCAGCAGGCTACCCCCATTTCGCTGGGAGCCGCAGTCCGCCGCATCCTGCGCCATAAGATTGTTGTGCTCATCAGCGCCCTCATCTTCGCTACCCTGGGCGCAGTCGCCGGCCTAGCCCTGCCCCACTCTTATGAGTCCAAGGCCGTCATTAACGTCACCCAGCCCAGCGCCGGTGCCAGTGGCCTGCGTGCCGCCCTCAACTCCATCGATATGGACACCGAAGAAGCCATCGCGTCCTCCTGGGTAGTTCTGCAGGCTGCAGCTGACGAGCTGGGTATGGACGTAGCCGACCTTAAAGACCAGGTCACCACAGCGGGGCACTCGAATAGCACTATCCTCGATATCATCGTCAATGCCAAGGACCCCAACGAGGCAGCAGATATCGCCAACACCGTTGCCCGCGCTTATCTGGCCCATCGGTCAGATACCCTGCGTGCCAGCCGAGAAGAGACCCGAGAGAACATCGACGCTGTCTCTAACGGTATGGATAAGGCCCTCGTTGACCAGGCAATTCTGACCCTAGAAGCGACTTCTACCGACAGCGGCACCATCATTTCAGAGGCCCAGGTGCCCGACGCCCCCTCAAACTTTAGCCTGGCCCAGACCATCTTCATCGGTGGAGCTATGGGTCTACTCATCGGCATCTTCACAGCCTACATTGTAGACCGCACCAACCGCACCCTGGGCTACTCAGAGCGCCTCTCAGAAATCTCAGGGGCTCCCGTCTCCATCATTGCCCGCAGCGCCGAAACCGAATCAGCAACCCAGCTGTTACGCCGTATCGGCGTGGCAGACGGCCGCCTCAAAAACGCCGACCTGCACGGCATCACCATCTTCTCCCCCACCCCCCGCGCAGCAGCCTCGCTGACCTCCCTGCTCACCGGCGTCCTCACCGACAGCAACTACAGCATCGCCGACGCCGCTACTTTCAACGCCCTGGGCCTGGAGAACCTCAAGGACCACATCAAGCAGAACTCCCCCGTCATCATCGATGCCCCCGCGTCTGCCTCGACCTCAAAGGTCCTGCTTGCCGCCGACCATACCCGTGTGCTGCTGTTGCCCTTTACCTCAAAGAGCACCGTCAAGAGCGCCCAGCGACTCTTCGACGAGCTCACCCCGGCCAGCTCCACCCAGGTCATCCCCGTCTACTTCGACGCACTCACCCAGAAATAAGCAGCCATGAAAGTACTCCTCACCGCAAGTGCTGGCGGCCACCTGGCCCAGCTCATTGCCCTCGATAAATTCTGGAAAGAACACGACCGTGCCTGGGCTACCTTCGAGTTGCCCGAAGTCAAAGCTGCTCTAGAGGGCGAGCGCACCTACTGGGTGTACTTCCCCACCACCCGCAACATTCCCAACGCTATTCGCAATATCGGGGTAGCCTGGCGGGTGCTCCGCAAGGAGCGTCCCGATGCGGTTGTCTCCACCGGAGCCGCGGTCGCTGTGCCCTTCTTTATCATTGCTAAGCTGCTGGGCATCAAGACCGTTTTTATCGAGGCCTACGACCGCATTATCATGCCTACCCTCACCGGCCGCATGTGCTACCCCATGAGCGATCTCTTTGTGGTGCAGTGGGATGAGCAGAAAAAGATCTTCCCCGAAGCCGTCAATATCGGCCATATCCTTTAGGAGGCTGCCGTGACAGAAACCCCGCGCCCCGACGTCGCCCAGGCTAAGGCCTACGACCTGGTTGTCTCGCTAGGCACCGATCACCATCATTTTGACCGGCTCATCCAGTGGGTTGATGCTTACCTTTCAGACCGGCCAGAGGTTACTGCCCTGGTACAGCACGGCTTCACTGCTCCTCCCCAGCATGCGGACGCCGTCGAGCGCATGCCCCGGGCCGACCTGCTCGACCTTTACCGGGCTACCAAGGTGGTACTGGTTCAGGGCGGCCCGGGCTCAATTCTCGATGCCCGCGAGGTCGGGGCTATCCCTCTTGCCGTACCGCGTGTGGCTGAGCTCGACGAGGTCGTTGATAACCACCAGGTCGAGTTCTCCCGGGTTATGGAGACCCACGGTGAGGCTATCGTTGTTACCAGCCCCGAAGACCTGAGAAACAAGCTGGACGCGGCCTTTGCCGCCCCCGGTTCACTCCGGGGCACCTACCGGGTGCCCGGTAGCGACCAGGCTTCAGATAACCTCTCAGCCGAGCTAGAGGCCCTGGACACAGCCTATAACAGCGGTTTCATCCGCCGGACCGCCCAGATTATTGCCGGATTCCGCTCTCAGTAAGCAAGGTTGCTCCGCGCTTTCGCGCCCTCAAGCACACCCCGTAGAATAGGGCACGACACCTTTATCACCGCCCCTGAAAGAGAGAGCCCATGGCTGTTCAGAGTTCAACCACTATCAACGCTTCTATCGACAACGTTATTCGCGCCTTTGCCGATGAGAACTTCGCTCGCTTCGCCAGCGAAAAGGTGCGTATCTCCTTCGAGTCCTTCTCTGTTGATGGCGACCCCGCCGGTGCCTTCACCGCCACCACCGTGCGCGCTATCCCCGCAGACCGCATTCCCGATATGGCCAAGAAGCTCCCCGGCGTATCCAACGGTGTAACTGTTTCTCAGGTTGACCGTGTCTCAGCTCCCGCAGCAGACGGCTCCCGCACCGTAGTTTCTGAGGTCACTGTCAAGGGTATCCCCGTTACCGGTAACGCAACCCAGACCCTGACCCCTGCCGGTGAGACCACCGAGGTTAAAGTCGACGGTGAGGTCAAGTGCTCCATTCCCCTAGTTGGTAAGAAGATTGCCGCTGCAGCTGAGCCCCAGATTGGCCGCGTCTTCTCAGCCCTGGGCACCAGCGCCGAAGAGTACATCAAGGCTAACTACTAAGAGTCTCTAGATACCAAGGACGCCCCGCCCTCCACTCCCCTTTCAAGGGGAAGGAGGGCAGGGCGTCCTTCGTTATGTCTGGGCTTTTTGCTAGGTCTGAGAAAGGCCTAGGCGGCAGCTGCTACCGGAGTGTTGAGGGCTTCGAGGGCTGCCCGCAGCTTGGTGCTGGAGGTGTGGGCGGTGTAGGGGAAGTAGACTACCTGCACGCTGACCTCAGCGAAGCGGTTTTCTAGGTCAATGCCGCGCTGGGTGCCCTTCCAGTCGTCGCCCTTGAAGAAGGTATTGAAGCGCACCTGCTCCCAGGTTTCGAGCTTGTCGACCACGGTTTCAGCCCGGACTTCGTCTACAAAGTCGATGTGGGAGACGATTTCCATGCGTTCGGCCAGGGGCACGATGGGCTTACGGCCCTTGGTGAGTTCTAGCATCTCGTCGGAGACCACTCCGGCGATCAGGTAGTCGCAGTTCTTTTTAGCTTGGCGCAGGATGTTGAGGTGGCCTACGTGGAAAAGGTCGAAGGCGCCGGCGGCATAGCCGATGTTCATGGGTCCCCCAGGTGTGCGTGTGGGCGCGGTGCGAGCGCGCTAGTACGGGTGTGTTTGTCTTTTAACCCTACGTTATGGTTCGGAGCAGGGTAAGGACGCAGCCGGGGCCACTTTGGGGGACACCCCAGGTCAGAGCATGGTTGGGGTAACAGGAAACCCACCCCCTTGCGCCCGGTAGGGCGGACGCTTGAGGTGGGTTCTGTGCGCTGAGCTGGGATTTTATGCCGGGTTAGACAGCTGCTTCTTTGGTGGCTTCTTCGGCCGCTACCCATGAAAGCATGGCGCATTTCACGCGGGCTACGAACTTGGAGACACCGGCGAAGGCTGCGGCGTCGCCGAGGACTTCTTCGTCGGACTCAATTTGGCCGCGGGAGCGGAGCATTTCGCGGAAGTCATCGACGAGCTGCTGGAATTCCTGGGTGCTCATGCCGGGGGCCATTTCTGAGAGTACGGAGGCTGCGGCCATAGAGATGGAGCAGCCGTCGCCTTCCCAGGAGATGGAGTCGATGGTGTTCCCGTCGTCGTTGAGGATGACGCGCAGGTTGATTTCGTCGCCGCAGGTGGGGTTGTACTGGTGGTTGGTTGCGACGCGGGTTCCGTCTGCGGGGTCGATGAGGCCCTCGCCGGAGCGCTGCTTGGAGTGTTCCAGAATAATCTGTTGGTAGAGCTGTTCAAGGCCGCTCATAGTCGGTGTCCTTCTTTCACGGTGTGGTGGCTAGTTGCGCTTGTCTTTAGTCGGTGTAGCCGAAGTAGCGGCGCACCTTAGCGAGTTCTTCGATGAAGCGTTCTACATCGTCAGTGGTGTTGTAGATGTAGGCGCTGGCACGGGTTGAGGCGGTGATGCCAAGAGCCCGATGCAAGGGCTGGGCGCAGTGGTGGCCTACGCGCACGGCGATACCTTTTTCGTCGAGGAGCTGGCCGACGTCGTGGGGGTGTACGCCTTCGACGTGTACCGAGGTGAGCCCAGCTCGGGGCTGGCCGGCTGCCGGGCCAATGAGGCGGACGCCGGGGATTGAGCTCACGCCTTCGGCAAGGAGCTGGCCGAGCTTGGATTCCCAGGCATGGACCTGTTCCATGCCCAGGTGCTGTAGGTAGCGCACGGCTTCGGCCCAGGCTACGGCCTGGGAGACCCGCTGGGTTCCTGCCTCAAATTTGATGGGGGCGGGCATCCATTCGGCTTCGGTCATGGTGACCTTGGTGATCATGGAGCCGCCGGTGAGGAAGGGGGGCATAGCGTCAAGCAACTCGTTTCGGCCGTAGAGGGCTCCGATACCGGTGGGAGCGAGCATCTTGTGGGCAGAGAAAGCTGCGAAGTCCACGCCGAGTTTTTTAACGTCAACGGGCATGTGGGGCACTGACTGGCAGGCGTCCAGCACGGTGAGGGCCCCAACCTTTTTGGCGAGTGAGACCATGAAGTCGACGTCAGTGATAGAGCCTGCCACATTTGAGACGTGGGTAAAGGCTAGGACGCGGGTGCGGTCGGTGACGATTTTTTCGGCGGCCTCGTAGTCGATCAGGCCCTCATCGGTGACGGGGATGTAGCGCAGGGTAGCGCCTGTGCGGGCTGCCAGAATCTGCCAGGGAATGACGTTGGCGTGGTGTTCCTGCTCGGTGGTGACGATTTCGTCACCCTCCCCCAGCGCAAAGCGGGCGGCGGCGTCCTCACCGATTCCAGCGGACGCATTGCCGAAGGAGTAGGTGAGCAGGTTGAGGGCTTCGGTGGCGTTGGAGGTCCAGACCAGTTCGTTCTCGGCGGCGCCGATGAAGGAGGCGACGGTGCGGCGGGCGTCTTCGAAGGCGTCGGTGGCGTCGACGGCGAGGGTGTGGGCGCCGCGGTGGACGGCTGAGTTCGCGCCGAGGTAGTAGTTACGTTCGGCGTCAAGTACCTGCAGGGGGTTTTGGCTGGTGGCTCCGGTGTCGAGGTAGGCCAGGGGGTGGCCGTTGACCTCGCGGCTGAGGATGGAGTAGTCCTTGCGCAGGTCGGTGACGAGTTCGTTGGTGAGCTCTACTCCGGCGGGAGTGCGGTAGCTGCTGGCCACTGTCTTTGCCTTTCCGTTGGGTACGCCTGGTATAACGGCATGTTTTTCTAGCCTATTCCCTGCCGGGCGGAATTGGTAGTTAGGCTACGCTATACGGCTTTCCTCCCAGTCAGCAGCCTTGGCCACTCTTAGGAAGCTGCGTGGTAGCGCTGCTGGGCAGCCAGCAGGCCCTCTTTAATCAGCGTCTCCGTAGCGTCAGCTGCATTAGAAATGAGGAAGGGCAAGTCCTTCTTCTCCGCGGTGGTAAAAGGCTTCAGCACAAAATCTGCGGTCTGCATCTGGCCAGGAGGGCGGCCAATACCGGTACGAACCCGGTAATAGTTCTTGGTGCCCAGAGCCTTAGTAATATCGCGCAGGCCATTGTGGCCGCCCTCTCCCCCACCGATTTTTAGTTTGATGGAATCAAAGGGGATGTCGAGCTCATCGTGCACCACGATGATCTTTTCAGGGTCAATACCGTAGAACTGAGCCAGCGCAGACACCGGGCCACCCGATACGTTCATATAGGTCAGGGGCTTAGCTAGCACAACTTTCGCACCCCCTACGCCGAGGCGTCCTTCGAGCACCTGGGCTCGTGTCTTACTGTGCTTCTTGAAATTACCGCCCACAGTGTTTGCGAGCTCATCGAGCACCATCTGCCCGATGTTGTGACGGGTTGCTGCGTACTCGGGGCCGGGGTTGCCTAGACCTACAATCAGCCATGCATCTGACATATTTTCGCTTCTCCTAGGACGCAAGAATGCGGTAAGCATACAAAGAGTGTATCGAGTTAAGAGAAGGCCCGCACCGTCGTTAACTACGGTACGGGCCTTACAAAAAGGTGAGCTAGCTATAGAGCTTACTTAGCTTCGTCTACCTGGGCGTCAGCTTCTGCGCCCTCAGGAGCGTTTTCGCCTTCTTCGCCAACCTCGGGTACGTCGAGTTCAGCGGGCTCGGAGATGTTGACAACCAGCAGTTCTGCGTCTGCTACGAGGGTTACGTCGGCGGGCAGTTCAACGTCGGAAGCGTGAACGTGGGCACCTGCTTCGCGGCCTTCGATGTTAACAACCAGAACTTCGGGGGCCTTCAGGGCGTCTGCCTCAACGAGCAGTACGGTTTCTTCCTGGTTTGCAACGGCGCCAACGGCGGGCTCGCCTTCAACGTGTACAGGAACCTCGATTTCAACGCGCTCGCCACGCTTAACGGTCAGCAGGTCGATATGCTGCAGTTCGGGGCGGATGGGGTGGCGCTGGATGTCCTTGATCATGGCCAGGTGTGAGTCACCTTCGATGTCGAGGTCGAGGATTGCGTTGGGGACGCGGGCTGCCAGGGTGGTTGCGTGACCGGGCAGTACGACGTGCTTGGGCTCTTCGCCGTGGCCGTAGATGACGGCGGGAATGTCGCCGGCCATACGGATGCGGCGGGCGTAGCCCTTACCGAAGTCGGTGCGAACGGTTGCGGAAATCTTGATGGTCTCTGACATGAGGGCCATCCTTTCTATGGTTAGTTGTCGATGCGCCAAGTGGTGTAGTGAACTGGCGCCAGAAATCGCTTTCTAACCAGCCACCGTCAGTTCCGGACCTACCGGGGTTTCCCACCAGCATTCCACTGCCTTGGCTTTTGGCTCCACAAATAGAGCCTTCTACAAATTATACAGCAAAAGTACAGACAGAAAACATGGCTAGCGCTAGATTTTTGATTCTTGAGCAATAGCAATCAGATGATTCATACGGCGAGCAACCGTCTGGTCATACAAAATGCTCGACATGAAGTCGATAGCCGATTTCGATCTATCCACAATTTCCCCAGGGTGACCTGCAAGTCTAACAATTTCGCTCACTAGCTTCTGAGTGTCCCCTCTTGAAACCGTCCACCCCAACCCCTGAGCCGCAAGATAGTTTTGGGTTTATATCATATAATTTACTAGAGATATCAGCAATATAATCCGCCCCCCTTCATCACGCTTAAGCGCCCCGAGAAAGCAACTGAAAACCCATCTCAATCCCTCTTAAATATAGCATTTCTTTCTGGGAGCTCAGAAACTCTATGATCAAAGAAAGTAATTGAATTTTTAGTAAATTTTGAATATCTAGAAGCCGCCGCTGGCCCATTAAATTGAACGCCAGCAGACTTCTTAATAATTTTCACTTCTTCAATATACTGACGCACCAGCTCCAGGTTAACTCTTATCCGATCAAGGAAACTTAAGCCAGGGGCGGCAAACTGAATATCACGGCGAATTGAGGGCGTAAACTCAATAAGATATACAAGCCTATGGGACAGCTCAGCAAGCACGTATGAATCAGGCTTCAAGAGAGATAGCACTACTGCAGTTTCTTCAAGACTTTCCAGAAAATTATATGCAGATATTTTTTATATGCAAAATATCCCAGATAGCTTCTCTCTGGGAGAAAGTATTGCCCACCATCTTAGTAGATAGGCGAAGGGTCCACAACAACAATATGCACTTAAATACCTTTCTAGAAAGAAATGTTTTTTATAAGGTTACCGCCTAATATAGGAATTTAGTGCATCTACATGATTTCTGGGTGTAAATCCTGAATCAATTATTTTATTGAGTTTCAACGAGGAATTATTTGGACGCATCGCAAAATATTCAGCACTCGCAAAATATTCAGCTGTCGTCACAGGAGTTACCCGGTCTGCGGAATGCCCTGTAGCCTCAAATACCGCTTTGGCAAGGTCAGCCCAAGTCACGACTTCGCCCGAGTTGGAAACATGGTAAGTACCAAACTCACAGCTGTTCTCTACGAGGTGCAGCATCGCTCCAGCAAGGTCCTCGGTGAAAGTGGGGCGACCGTACTGGTCGTTCACCACTGTGGGGTTCACTCCGCGTTCAGCCAGCGACTTCATAATTTCAATAAAGTTCTTACCGTCGCCCATAACCCAGGAAGTACGCACAATATAGTGGCGTCGCACTGAACGCACGGCTATCTCACCGGCAGCCTTTGACTGGCCGTACACCCCGAGAGGTGCCAGCGGGGCGTCCTCTGCATACTCTTCGCCTAAGGGCAAAGAGCCATCAAAAACGTAATCGGTAGAAACGTGTACCAGAGGGATACTGGCTTCGTCCGCCGCCCTGGCCAAAGCCGCAACGCCACTCGCATTGGCGGCCCAGGCGTCCGTGCGCCCTTCGGGAGTCTCAGCCTGATCAACCGCGGTGTAGGCTGCCGCGTTGATGATGCCGCGTAGCGAACGCCAGCGATAGGCAGAAGCCCAGCTCTCAGGACGCGCCAGGTCAAGTTCCGCGCGAGTCGCAGCAATATAGGGGGTACCAGACGCTTCAAGCTGCTTGACCAGCTCACGCCCCAACTGCCCGTTAGCGCCAACCACCAGCAGGGAGGCAGGAGCAAGGGGCTCTACCTCAGAAAGCCGGGGGTGGTTCTTGTCCTTCTCAGAGAGCTCTGCCTGGTCCAGAGAAATCGGCCATTCAATTGCTACTGTCTCATCTGCAAGGTTAAGGAAGGAATACTCCCCCTGGGCGTCTGCTGACCAGTGGTCATTCACCAGATAGGTGTAGGCGGTGTTGTCCTCCAGGGTCTGGAAAGAGTTGCCTACCCCTCGGGGAACAAAAACAGCGGTATCAGGGCCAAGCTCTACAGTGACGGTCTTGCCAAAGGACTTACCGGCACGCAGATCGACCCAGGCACCAAAAATACGACCGGTAGCTACCGAGACGTACTTGTCCCAAGGTTCCGCATGGATGCCGCGGGTAGTACCTGCTGTTGCGTTAAAGGAAATGTTGTTCTGCACGGGGCCGAAATCCGGCAGCCCCGCAGCAATCATTTTCTCGCGCTGCCAGTTTTCCTTAAACCAGCCGCGGTTATCACCGTGCTGAGGAATATCGATAACGAGCAGACCCGGAATCTCCGTTGTACGGACGGCTAACTCTTTAGGCATTACTGACCTGCCTTAGCGTACTTAGCTTCGACCTCAGCCTTGAGGGGCTCCCACCAGGCGCGGTTATCGGTGTACCAGGCAATGGTGTCTGCTAGGCCCGCTTCAAAGTTGGTGAACTGGGGCTCCCAACCAAGCTCTTCACGTAGGCGGGTGCCGTCGATGGCGTAGCGCAGGTCGTGGCCCGGGCGGTCAATAACGTGCTCAAAGGCGTCCTCGGGCTGGCCCATGAGGCGCAGAATGGTACGCAAAACGGTGATGTTGTTTTCTTCACCGTTAGCGCCGATGAGGTAGGTTTCACCGATCTTGCCTTTTTCAAGGATGGTATGGACGGCTGAAGAGTGGTCAGATGCGTGAATCCAGTCGCGTACGTTCAGCCCCTCGCCGTAAAGCTTGGGTTTGATACCGGCCAGAATATTGGTGATCTGACGGGGAATAAACTTCTCAATGTGCTGGTAAGGCCCGTAGTTGTTGGAGCAATTCGAAATAGTTGCTTCAATACCGAAAGACCGTACCCAGGCACGGACTAGCAGGTCAGAGCCTGCCTTGGTAGATGAATAGGGGGAGGACGGGTTATAAGGGGTACTTTCGGTGAACTTAGCGGAGTCGTCTAGTTCAAGATCCCCAAAGACCTCATCGGTTGAGATGTGGTGGTAGCGGATCTTGTGCTTGCGAACAGCCTCAAGCAGAGTAAAGGTACCAATAAGATTGGTGCGGATAAAGGGGCTAGGGTCATTCAGCGAGTTATCGTTGTGAGATTCGGCCGCATAGTGGACCACAGCGTCCGCCTCTGCGACTAGGGAGTCAACGACGTTCATGTCAGCGATATCGCCCTTGACTAGTTCAAAGCGGTCAGAAGGTAAGCCAGCGAGTGACATTTCGTTGGCAGCGTAAGTCATCTTATCGAGCACTACGACCTTGTTGTCGGTGTTATCCACCAGGTAGTGAACGAAATTAGAACCGATGAAGCCGGCGCCGCCGGTAACAAGAATATTTCCCATAACTTTAACAGTAGTGTCAAATCACCCTGGTTTTGGGTTTCTGGTAGCTCCTAACAATGTGGTGTTCATGCCAGAATGGGAGCATGAAGGGAATTTTACTCGCAGGTGGTACTGGCTCACGCCTCCACCCCATCACGCTCGGCATCAGCAAACAACTGACCCCGGTTTACGACAAACCGATGATTTATTACCCCATCTCAACTCTTATGCTCTCGGGGATTCAGGATATTCTGATAATTACCACGCCCCAGGACCAGAAGCAGTTCCAGCGCCTTTTAGGCGACGGCTCTCAGTTCGGAGTTAACTTCAGCTATCAGGTGCAGCCCTCCCCTGACGGGTTAGCGCAAGCTTTCATTTTGGGTGAAGAGCATATTGGGAACGACTCCGCAGCTCTAGTATTGGGCGATAACATTTTTTATGGCCCGGGCCTCGGAAACCAGCTCCGTAAATATAATGACGTAGATGGAGCCGCAGTTTTTGGCTACCGAGTTGCCGATTCCACGTCCTACGGCGTAGTAGAGTTCGATGATAATTTCAAAGCTCTCTCCATCGAAGAAAAGCCTGCAGTCCCTAAGAGTGATTACGCAATCCCCGGTCTTTATTTCTACGATAACAACGTAGTCGAATATGCGAAGAGTATTAAGCCTTCAGCGCGTGGAGAGCTTGAAATTACTGACCTTAACCGTGTCTATCTTGAGCAAGGAAAGCTCCGAGTAGAAGTTCTTCCTCGCGGAACCGCCTGGCTAGATACCGGAACTTTTGATTCCTTAGCAGATGCCACCAGCTTTATCCGTACCGTGCAAGCTCGTCAGGGACTGTCTATCGGTTCCCCAGAGGAAATTAGCTGGCGTATGGGTTGGATTGACGACGCGCGTCTTGAGCAGCTTGCTCAGCCTCTCCTCAAAAGCGGGTACGGCAAGTACCTGATGCGCCTTATAAAATAAAGAGCCAGACAGATAGCTACGGGCTAGTCATGAGTCTCTTGTATATCCATTTCCGTTTTTGTAGGGTCTATACGCTGTTAGAATTATTTCTGGGGTTCTTGCCCGAACCCTAAGTACACTACACCACTATGTCTTTAAGGCTCCCATGACCATACTTGATTTCGTGAGAATGCTACGCGCTAACCTAAAGCTTCTGCTGATAGGTCTTGTTTTAGGCGCTCTACTTGGTTTTGGCTATTCCTTGTTCCAGCCACGAGTTTATGCTTCTTCTTCCACCGGTTACGTAACCGTAGGGGACGGAGCCGGCATCGGAGATGTTATTTCAGGGTCAACTGCCGCCAAGGAAAAAGCAGCCGCTTATCTTGCGCTGGTTAACAGTGGAGCTGTTGCCGATGAGATTATCGCGGCCAACCCAGAACTCAATCTCACTCGCGGACAAATTCAGGGCAGTCTGTCAGCAACAGTTGATTCGAATTCTGCACTGATTAATGTTTCTGCAACCGCCTCATCTCCTGAAGCTTCCCAGGCTTTGGCGAATAGCTCTCTCGAGGCTGTAGCAAAGGTCGCAAATGATCTTGACGGCTCCAGCGCTGTTCGGGTCATCCCTCTCGAAGATGCTACATTGAACCAGTCTCCCGTAAGCCCAGATACCAAAAAGCTTGTTTTGATGGGAGCCGGTGGCGGGTTAGCACTCGTCTTAGCCGCTGTTCTGTTGCGTCGCACTGTTGATACGAAGCTCCGTACACGCGATGATGCAACCAAGGCAACCGATTCAGGTGTACTAGGTGTACTCCCCATATCTGAAGAGCTCACAGAAGAAAATATTCTTCGAACTGGCAGTGATCATACCGCACAGGAATCTATTCGTCAGATGCGCACCAATCTCCGGTTCGTTAATGTTGATAACCCGCCGAAATCACTCATCGTTACTTCCGCAGAGCCTGGTGAAGGTAAGTCAACAGTTTCAACCTCTATTGCCAGGGCGCTTGCTGACGCTGGGGCACCTGTCATCATCATCGATGCTGACCTACGCCGTCCTACCATTGCGAAGAAATTCAAGATTGATTCGAAAGTTGGTTTGACTCAAGTCCTTGCTGGGCAGGTTGAGTTAGCTGATGCAGTCCGTCAGTTTGAAGACACCCAGCTCTTCATTCTGCCCGCAGGCCGTATTCCTCCGAACCCATCTGAACTTCTCGGATCAGATAAAATGCATCAGCTTATCTCTGAGCTGTCAGGTGAGTTTACAGTTGTAGTGGATGTGCCTCCGGTGCTGCCCGTAACCGATGCTGCGCTTCTCTCCACAGCTGTTGACGGCGTGGTACTGGTAGCAACTGTTGGAAAGACTCGTAAAGAAAACCTTGCAGAAGCAACCAGTAATCTGCGTAAAGTAAGCGCCAGTATTCTCGGTGTCGTCATTAACCGAGCACCTCGCACCGGATTAGGCAATTCCTACTACGGTTTTGCCTATAGCTCCACTGGTGCATACACCAGTTACTACGGTTCTGAGGAGAAGGGCAAGAAGACCTCAAAAAAGAGAAAGAAGAAAAACCAGGCTTCTGCCTAAGCTGTTTGCTTCATCATATATTGGTTTTATGCCAGCCTGCTTGACGTTAGGCTGGCATAAGACTTATCTTCTACTATTGTATTGAGTTGGTCCTATGAGTACTCCCGATGCCCAGCATCTTGATGTTCCCTTAGCTATTCGTATTCAGCTATCCCATGCATATTTTCAGCATCTCGCTAATAGCAACGGAATTGATTTGCTGCACATAAAAGGCTATGCCTTTGCCCAAGAGGTTTATCGCCCCGGCCGCAAAAGTACAGATGTCGATTTGCTCGTCAGACCATCACATCTAGAACGTTTTATTGAACTTGTGCTAGCAGATGGGTGGGAGATTCTTACTCATTTTGAGACAGGTTCAATTTTTGAACATGCTATGACTCTTTACCATGGTTCTTGGGGGTTAGTAGATATCCACCGCTATTTTCCTGGTGTTGGCGATGCAGAAGGTTCCGCCTTTGAAACTCTATGGAAGCAGCGCCGTAGCAAAGATATTGCCAACTACCCTTGCTCCCTACCTTCAGTTGTAGATTCCCGCATTCTAGTGGTTGTTCACGGAGCTCGTTCCACTCATGAGAAAAATCCAGACATAGAGCACTTACGTGAGACTCTGACTCCAGAAGAATGGGGAGAGATGGATCTTAGGGTGCCTCAGCTCCAAGCTAATCTTGCATACGCGGCGGCACTAGGCACTTTAGATCAGTACCGGAATCACCCGGATTACCTACTCTGGAAATCTGTTTCAGAAGACACCCCAGAATACGTACAGTGGAAAGCTCGTATTACCCATGCAAAGGGTCTCCAGAACAAAGCAAAGATCATCGCAAGTATCTTCCTTGTTAACAAAGACCATCTAGCTATGGAGCTTGGCCATGCTCCAAGTCAGCAAGAAATTCGTGAGAAATTTTTTAGTAGGTTTAAGGGCCTTGCCCAGAGTCTAGGGAGAAAATAGTGGGTGCTGTATACAGTAGATGCCCTCATACTGCTTTTGTCATGGGTTTTGAGAGCGAAGACGCTACAGATGATGCCTCATATGTAGCTAATCTTCTGACCTCAAATATTGCGGTGCTCAACGGTTCTAGCGCCATGATATGGGAAATTTTAGAAAACCCAACGACTTCGGAAGACCTAATTTTAGAGATAACTGAAATCTACGGGGTCTCGAAAGAAACTGTTGCAGCGAGCGTACTAGATTTTCTTTATGATCTAAAAGCACAGGGACTAGTAAAAGTTTCAGAAGCTATTATATTAGAAGAAGGAGTCTAAAAAGCTATTCACCTCTGATATACCTATTGTCTTCAGACTTCTATAAATTATCTATTTTCTCTTTAATCTCGCGAATGAATCGCTCTTCGCTAAATTTTTCAACGTGTTTTTTAATTTTGTCCGCTGAAAACTCTTGAGAATTAAATTTCTCGACGGCTTCCTTAATATCGCAGGCACTAGGAGTTTTGATAAAGGTGCCATTCAGGCCCTCTACGATAGTGTCGAGAAACCCTCCGGCACGAAGAGCAATCGTAGGTTTTCCAAAGGCTCCACCTTCTAGGGGAGTTATACCAAAGTCTTCATGCGATACAGCTAGTAAAGCTTTTGCATTTGCATAGGCATACTGCATTTGTTCATCCGAGATATTGTGAGCAAAAGCAATATTGTCAGTACTCATTGCTTTTAGTTCATCTGCCATGGGACCAGCTCCTACAACAAGCAGCTTTTCGTTCATCCCAGCAAATGCTTCTACTGCATGCTGCACATTTTTATAGGGAAGAAGCCTAGAGACAATCATGAAATACCCGTCTTCCATGAAAGTCTCTAGCCCAGGAATAGGTTCTTGTCGCCCATGCTCTCCAATTGAGTAGGGAGGGAAGATAATATCTACTCGCCTACCGTATACATCAAAAATACGCTGTTGAATCGTAGACGAGTTCGCTACATAATTTTTGTGCCTTCTCGCTGCTTTCCTGTCCCACTGGCGCAAGAATGGCCTCATAGCCTTAAACACCCTTGCGATGCTTTTATTGATGCGACTCCCCATATACTGATCCGTCAAGTAAATCCATCGAGCTGGTGAGTGGCAGTAAATGAAACTAGCATCGGGGAGGTCAAACCCATGGGCCCATCCCGTTGTAGATACGATTACTTTTTCCGCCTGAACTTTTATTTTCCCTGAAAAATAGGGAAGGAGAGGAAGCGCTAGGCGGTGATCTTTTCGAAAAATACTTATCTTGTTTAGGGGCGAAACAATGATAGTTGAATTTTTAAATTCAGGATAGGTATTCTCGGGATCGTAGAAGGTCGTATAGATAGGAGCCTCAGGAAATGCCTTATGGAGAGCAAGCACCACCCGTTCTGCGCCGCCACGTTGAGTGAGGTAATCGTGGGCTATAGCGATGGGGTACCGCTCATTAGCCGGGGATTCACTGTTAAGACGCATCGGGCAGCTCTTTCGATTAGAAGGTTTTCTGTGCACGGTATGGGTATGTAGCACCTGCGTAGCTTGCTGATTCTACAACGAGAGAAATAAGTTTTTCTGCGATGGCGGCAGGTATTTTTTCAGCTACTGAATCTACAGCATTACCCATATATTTTACGCTAGTCTCTGTAGATATCTTGGCAAGTGCTTTAACCGCACCCCCCCATAAGCCGTTAGATTCTACAGCCGGAAGAGAGTCAAAGCCATGCTTTTCTAGAAAAATATTACGTGCTGCGCCGGAGAATAGCGCACGTCGAGCTTTTCCAGCTGTTGTAGTAGCAGCAATATGATGCTTAACCTCTAAATCGTAAGCGAGAACGAATTCTGCCCCTACGTCTTTAAGCATCTTCCCCATATCGACATCTTCGAAGCCGTAGAGACGATAGCGAGGGTCGTACCCTCCTACCTGACTGTATAGATTTGCTGGCATAGAGCAATTGGCAGCCCAGAACTTCCAGTGATTACTTTGAGGGGTTAAATACGCATCTTCGCGAAATTTCTGATCTCGGAAATAACCATAGGCTCGCGCGTGTGGTGTATCTGGGTAGAGGTTATGCACCAGTCCCATCACAGCTCGGTTAGGCTTTTCCTTATGGTATGAAAGATGCGTGGCAACGTAGTTAGGTTTCATCTCAATATCATCGTCGCATCTGATAAGAACATCTGCATCAGCAGCCCGATGACCTGCATTGAGCGCAGCTACCCGCCCATGATTTTCTTCAAAGACAATCATAGAAAGGTTAAGGAACCCACGATTGATATAGCTTTGGACAACATCAGCTGATTGATCAATATCGCCGTCGATGACTACAATGACCTGGAAGTCTTTTTCTGTCTGCTGTTCTAGGGCAGTGAGAGGGTAATGCAGCTTAGCAGCTCCACCCCTCGTAGGTATAATAACAGCAGCTGAGTAAGTGCTCATATTTCGATTAGCTTCTTTCGAATGTTTCTAACAGAATACGGAGTCTTTCTTTTCCTGCTTGGGGTGAATAATTTTCATACCACCGCCAATAACTTTTGCCGAGAATTGTATCTAACTTTTCTTGTTCGCCCATTAGAGTCTCAGTAAAACTACCGATTCCCTCTGCAAGAGCTTTACTACTCCCCCGTTCAAGGATCCAAGGGTAGTCTTCTCCTACGATAGAAGGTAGCGCTCCGGAACGAGTAACCAGCAAAGGAATACGAGCGCTCATAGCTTCCACAGCAACTAAGCCAAAAGGTTCCTCCCATTGTGAAGGCATGACGACACAATCTACTTTTTTAAAAAAGTCTTCTGGCTCCACCCATCCCAGATAACTTACATGATCATTAATTTTTTCAAGAGCAGAATCTACCCTACTTTTACTTTCTTCTTTTACAAATCTATTTTCACCCCCCAGAACTAATTCGTATGATAAATCTTTATTCTGGTTAAGCTGAAAAATAGCCTCAGCCAGAAGATCAGTTCCTTTTATCTCAGATACCCGACCCAAGAATCCAACGCGCACCTTTCCGCGGGTCGGCATGTGGCGCGTATCCGGCTGCACTTCTGATACCCAGTTTTCAAATATTTGAGCATTGCGAATGCTATCAGCCATGAATGAGCTCGGAACAAGTACCGCCTGCGCACCTTTTATTGCTACTTTCATGGCAAGTTGTTGAAGCCCAGAAGGCATCTGATGCAGATGGACTATACGCTGCCCCAAACCCGCTGTTGCGAATGAGGGGACTAAACCATTGCACCACAGCAGTTTTTGTTTATTGCGTACACGCCATGCTCGTAAGCCCGCGATATAAGCTTTGCGGTTAGCAGCAGGTATTGTGATAGTAGGAAAGCCCTCATCCTGAGCAGCTTCGATAAGTTCTGCTGGCTGCTTAGGACCTACAATTACAGGTTTATGACCAAGAGACCGAGCGGCCCGCGCAAGATGGAGAAGCATAACTTCCCCCCCACCAATTTCTCCATTATTAGAGGCTATATAAATTTCCATAGTTTATATTTTCCGATTAGCAATCTCTTGATCGTATCCAAAAAGACGTAAATGTCGGTTTTCTTGGGCAGCCATCACCAGCGTGCGAAGAACATATCCCATGCAGATAGCCCAGGGCAAAGTATAGAAGACCTCCCCCAGCCGCAAAGCACAAATTAATAGAGCAACCCCAAGGCCTTGCCCAATAAACTGGTAAAAATTTTGTCCCTCATTTTTGTTTAAGGGGCGCACCGCTATCAGGAGAGTAACTAATGCTATAGCTATAGCCCAGATCCATCCGCCTTCTACAAAAGCCGACCAATAGGAGTTATGGAAAAACCAAGTGCGTTCTCCCTTAAAGTCATACACGTAGGCTTCACCTAATCCCTGGCCAAAGAAACCTGTTTGTTGAACTTTTTCCCAGGACATTTCATCAATCCGAGCACGCAGTATATCCGTACCTGTTCGGTCCCCAAAAACCGCGGCATCCGCAAAGTCCTCCGTTATAAGGCCAATCGCCCACCAAAAAACACCGAGCAAGGCCACCTTTGCAAGCGGAACCAATCGTGGAGCAAGCAAAATCCATAAATAAGCAAACAAAAGAGCGGCCAGTGATGTACGCGATCCAGTTTCCCAGAGCAAGAATGACGAAACGATAAGTACGGTTATCTGCTGCCAGCGTTTTATCAGGGCTGTCATAATGAGCAACGCAAACAGTGCATGGACTAGCCCTGCATAGTTCTTATCGCCTAGGTAGCCTGTGAGATACCCTCCGTAGGTGTCTGGAGCCAAACCAGCAAAAAAGAGCACAGCATTAATAAGCAGTGCTGTTGAGTAGCCAAGAATTGCTGATCGTAAATGAACTTGCCCAACCGCAATAACATATATGAGCGCAGTCATAGCAACTAGACGCAGTAATCGTCTTGTCCAATCAGACGCGTATTCACTAGGGTCAGCAAAGACAGATACGACTGCAACATAGGCCAGTAACAGTCCGAGCACCACAAAAAGTCTTGACCACTTGCTCAGCTCAAAGACGGGCTTACGGGTGACAGCATAACCAACAATCACAAACACCATAAGTTGGTTGAATGGTAACCCTATGCCTGGAACATGCCGGCCATAAATTAGTGATGCAAACATTAAGAACTCAGGCAGTCGTATCTGTGAAGCCTCCGTTTTGGCTCGCTCGCTTGCTTCACGGGCCAGCTCTCCCATGGTTTTCTCACCCACGGTAAGCTTGCCTTGCTCGCTTACACCAACAAATGCCATGTCAGTCCGCCTTCCTATACAAGTCAGCTATTTGCTGCCCCATATCTGTTGTGCTCACCCAGTTCAAGGGTTCGTTAGAAGACTCCTTAGCCTCCAGAATCTTCTGGGCAACAGCTGCAACAGCAGCCTTCCGATTCATTTGGTTCATTGAGGGCACCAGCTCAGAGCCGTCAAGAATCTCCGGGTTACCGCCCACAGCGGTCGCAACAACATTCAGGCCTGCTGCCTTAGCGTCCAGCAGGGTATAAGAGCAGTTTTCCCAGACAGAAAGCTGTACCAGAACGTCCGCCCTGCCCATAGCCTCGATGGGGTCAACGAAGCCGGGGAAGGTTACGGCTTTCTCAAGCCCAAGCTCTGCCACCTGTCGCGTAAGAGCGTCCTTTAGTTCACCAGCACCGGCAATCTCCAAGGCTGCGCCCGGTACCTGCTCGTGAACCCGAGCAAAAGCCTCAACCAAGATATCAAGCCCCTTCTCAGGTGCCAGGCGCGATAGGGACAGCACACGTAGTGCCCCTTCCCCCGCCTCTACACGGTGCGCGGCAACAGCATCGAAGGTTTCAACAACATCAATCCCGTTATACACCGTGTCAACACCGCGAGCGCCCCACTTCCGCCTCATCTGGTCAGCGGTTGAGCGCGAGACAGCAATTTTCCCGTCAGTGCCCCACAGACGTACCCGGTGCACGGTTTCCATCAGACGTGAGCGCCAAGAGGCGCCGTGATAGACCGCATCGTCCCCTGCGATACCGTGCTCTGTGGTGAACAGCGTTGGTACATAGGTTCCACGGCGAACAAGTTTGCGGGCCTTCCGGAGGTTGACGACAGCTGCTACTACTACATCCGCATAGGCCAAGTGTGAGTGGACGATGGCCGGTTTAAGGTCATCAATGAGGATATCTAACGTACGCAAGGACGCCGCAAACCCGGCGTCCGTACCAAAGTCAGCTTCGCGCACGTCCGCCCCCAGCTCCTTGAGTCGCGTTGAAAGAGCACCTGCTGGGCAAAGAATAATCAGGTGATAGCCGGGTAGCCCGGCCTCAGCGAGGTCGCTGATATGCCGGGCTACACCGCCAAATTCGGGTACCGGAACACAGTGCAGCGCTACCGGCAGGCTGGAATTTACAGCCACTTTTCGAGCCTATCGAGTGCGGTGAAGAAGCCTTCGCCGTTGTTGACGTGGCCCTGCCAGATTTCGGGAATGAAGGAGGACTTGGGGGTCAGTTCGCGCAGCTGCTTACCGAGCGCGGCCCAGTCCACGTCGCCTTCACCGACCTGAACGCCTTCGCCGTCCACACCGATACCGTCTACCAGGTGCAGGTGGATGGAGCGAGGGGCGAGCAGTTCAACGGCCTCAGAGAGAGGAATCTTGAGGAAGTTGGCCGCCAGCATGGTGTGGGAGATGTCTAGGCAGAGGGCGGTGTTGTAGGTGTCGGAGAAGTCAGCGGTGTCCTTGGGGTCAAGGAAGAGGTTGTGGTACTGCTGTCCGCCCATGAGCCAGGGATAGGGGGGCAGGGTTTGGGCCGCGATGCGCACGCCTGAAGTGTCGAGCTTGGCCAGGGCCTCGCCGATGCGCTCATACTTGTCGGCACGAGCGGACGGTGCGATGTGGCCGTCCTTGGTGAAGCCACCCATGGTAACGACCATAACCGGGTCGTCATCCACGGTGAAGTAGCGGGTCAGGTCACGGGTGATGTCTATGGTGCGCTGGACCTCTGCGATGGAGCGTTCCCAGGTTTCCTGGTCGCGAGAGGCCAGGTCTACCAAAAAGTCACCGGCGAAGAGATCGGGCAGGTGGGTGGTGAAGGACATGTCGAGCTTACGGTCGAAGACCTCATCGATGTTGACTTCAAGGTCCTTATAGGAGAAGTGGAACTCCAGGAAGTCAGGCTCGGCGTCCTCAATCAGGGGCTTGTAGTCGTGGTAACGAACGGGCAGGCCCCAGGGGCGGTCAAACTTGAAGTCGCGGCGGGTCACGAGGTCGTCCTTCAGGTCGCCCTCGAAGAAGAAGGTGCCGGCTTCGACCTTACGCTGCATGGTGCGGCCCAGAAGCTGGGGCAGGTAGTTGGGCTGCAGGCCGCGGCCGGGTGACTTGACCTCGACGTCCGCCTCGGTCACGACCTCGCCTTTAGCAATGGTGCGGGTAGCAACCAGCGACTTAGCAAGGTTGACGCGGTTCATCAGCTCGCCGGTGGAAACCTCGCGGGGGGCTGAAGTACCGATAGATTCCTCTACTTCACGAATCTGCTGCACCATAGCCTTGAACTCGTCAGGTAGCAGGGAGACGGTGTGGTCGTTACCTTCGAGGGTCTTATCGACAGTGAAGTGCTTTTCAATAATCTTTGCACCGCGGGCAACAGCCGCGATGGGCACATGGTAGCCACGTTCGTGGCCTGAGTAGCCCACCAGGCACTGACCGATTCCAGCCAGGCGGTTCATGTAGGCCAGGTTGACGTCCTTGAAAGGCGCAGGGTAGGTGGATTGGCACTGCAACAGGGCGTAAGAAGCGCCCAGGGAGCGCAGCAGGTTCACCGATTCGCGGATCTCTTCTTCGCGGCTCATACCGGTGGAGACCAGCATGGGCAGACCGCGGGATGCCATATCGCGCAACAGTTCGTGGTTGGTTAGGTCAGCAGAAGCGACCTTGAGACCCTGGATACCGTAGTCAACCAGGGCCTGGACCGAGGGGCCGTCCCAGGGGGTACACATGATGTCCATATCATGCTGCTTGACGTGATCAAAGACCTCGTACATCTGGTCTACGGTCAGAGAGAAACGAGAGAGCAGATCAAGGGTGTACTGCACGCCCAGGTCTTCGCCGGCTGACTTTGAGCCCTTCTGGCGGTAGAGGGCGTCCATGTCACGTAGCTGGAACTTAACGGCGTCTGCACCGGTATCAACAGCCAGGTCAACCAGACGCTTTGCCAGGTCAACGTCACCCTGGTGGTTGTTGCCGATTTCGGCAATAATGAAGGTGGGTGAGTCTTCGGTGATTTCGGTGCGGCCGATACGCAGCACGTTCTGCTCGTCCATGGCGATAGCAACCAGGTGGCCGCGTTCATCTACCAGGGGAAGGTGGCTAATACCCTTGGCAAACTCGCCCTGGAGGTCTGCGGGCTCTGAACCAATAGGGGCGGTCTTAACGCCCTGGTTAGCTACCTCGAGGGCACTAGTTTCGAGGGACGCGGTGGGGTTAGCGATGAGCCAGCGGCGGAAGTCGCCGTCTGACAGGGATCCCTTAAGCACACCCGATTCGTTGACCAGGAAGATAATGCGCTGCCCGTTAGCAGAAATCTTCTGCAGGGCGGTGAGTACCGGGTCCTCAGAGAAAACGATGTAGGCGGTGATATTACGTTCGATAATCATGGTTTTTAGCCTTCGTTTTCTTCTGATGCGAGTGTGATGAGCAGCTGGTGTTCTGCGACGGAGAAGTCGATGGGGGCGTCAATATCTACGCCTTCAACTTCATCAAGCATGAAGAGCTCGATGTTGCCGCCCAGTCGGTTGTGCAGGGTTTCGTAGAGTTCGGTCTTGGTGATGTACATGGAGCCGTTTTCGCGGTACCGGAAGGTCTCACGGGTGAGTTCCTGACGGCGGGGGCGGGCCATGACCTCGTACTGGGCAATGGGAGGCTCGGTGGCAGCCCAGATGAAGGGGCCGATAGGGATGACACCCACCATGGAATCTGATGCAGAGGCAGCGAACTGGCGGATAGCACGGGCCAGGGTGCCGGGTAGGCGGACGGGTGAGGTCGCCTGCAGGAGCATGACGGCGTCCGGACGCTTGCCCTCCGCTGTATAGAACTCGATAGCGTGCTCAATCACCGGTTCGGTGGCGGTGGTGTCTTCCGCCAGGTGAGCCGGGCGCATGAAGGGTACTTCTGCCCCGTGCTGGCGTGCAATACCAGCTAGCTCAGCGTCATCCGTTGATACCACCACGTCAACCAGGTGCTCGCCATCTAGCTCAGCCTTTGCAGCAAGGGCCTGTTCGATGGTCCAGGCAACGAGGGGTTTACCCGCAATAGGTTTGAGATTCTTGCGCGGAATTCCCTTAGACCCGCCGCGAACGGGTATCACGCATAGAACGCGCATCTATTTAAGTTTCTCCTCTAAATATTGTGCAATAGTCTGTGCTGGAGGCCTTGAAGGCACAGCCGGTGCTGGCGTGGGAGCCTCTCCCCACCGACTAAGACCGTACCTATCCCAAAACTCTCTAACCCACGCAGGCGGATTGGGATGATAAACCCAAGCCGGGAATCCCCTAATTGCCGCTTCAAGTACCCCTGTAGAAAAAATTGATACTACAGGGTTAGTCAGCGTGTTTAGGGGCTCGCGACCTCGGTCAATCTCTATACCCACTTTGTCCCATAAAGCATGGGTAAGTACAGACAGTTTGTCCTTTTCGTTAGGGTGAGGTCGGTAACGGGCCCCGGTCTCCTTACAGAATCTGTATCCTGCTTGAGCATATGAAAGTCGAGAAAGCTCGGCTCCATGCATCTGCCCCAGGAATATAGGTAAATCCGCTATTTCGGAATCATCTATACGAGGGGTCTGAGCAGATTCCCATAAAAGTTGCGACCCAACTACGTCATAAGTAACGTCGCCTCGTCCTGATATCCAAAACTCAGCATCAGCTTGGCTAAAAGCAAGAAGGTGGGTACCAGGAGCCAACGGCGGGGCATAGGGGGTATGCAAACCGTGCTGGACGGTAATGAAACGAGCGCCCATACGCTGGGCCAGCCGGTAAGCCGCGCCGCCCCATGCCATGTAGTGCCCTAATGCAAGAACCTGGCGGAGAGAAACTAGTTTATTATAGAGTTCGACCTCATCTAAGCGGGTAACAGCCCACTCACCCTCAGAGAGGTGGGCAGTAACGTCCTCGGGAGCCCACACCGCATACGATTCAGCTGAAAGGAAATGAGCTGGTCGTACCAACGAGCCTAAAGAGGTGGGCGATGTGGAGTCAAGCGCAATAAGAGTCTGAGGGGTTTTACCTACTGTATGTAGATAACCCGATACAGAGGTAGATAAGTTAGAAAGCTCTCTGTGATTGCGTACTCCGGCTGGCACTTCCTTTATCGCAACTTTAGCTCTACGGATAGGATGAGCGTTAGCTTGCCACTTACTCCAACCTTCGAGATCTTCAGGATAAACTAGACCCACAGGGTATCCATTTTCTGTGCACGATGGAAGAAAGTGTGTTCAGCCTGGCTACGTTTGAGACCAGCCGCTCGAATAGAGTCGCTCCAGGTGGGGTCACTGATAATACGCTGGCACAGTTCAATAAGGTCTTCTGTGCTCTGGTAGACGAGCACTTCAGAGCCAACATCATAGAACTCTTCAACATCTGGCCTGTCAATCAGCTGAAGGCCATTCATACCAGGCACCTCAAAGGTACGCATAGCTAGACCAGCCTGTAGACCGTGAATGTTAAGTGCAGCAGCAGCAGACGCCTGAACTTCATAAGCCTGCGCCAAGGTGATATCTCGCTCAGAAGGAATGTTTGGACGTTTTATTTCCCAGGTACGCAAACGGTCGAAGGGGTGATGGGACCATGCACGGCCGTAGGCTCGTACCGGAACCCCAGAATTTGATAGTTTGACTATCATTTCTTCCCGGTTTTTATACCGTGACCCTACGAATACAATCTCGTTGTTTCGTTTTTGTGGAAAACCAGCTAGAGCCGGATCATAGCCGTTGGCGACAAAATGCGCGTTTATTCCATCTGAAGCGAGTTCCTCAGCTTCCGTACGGGCATAACTAACTACCAGAGGTAACTCCTGTAAGAATTTCTTGGTGTAGCGACAGCGCTTGAGATCATCGTATAGCCAAAGGATGTAGGGAATTTTGCGGTCTGCAACAGCCTGCCAAAAGCTATCCCCTAAGGCGTCACCTTTTATAACAATAAGCTTGTCGGGACTAAGGTTACGGAGAACTTGCAGGGCTTTAGCAGTAGCCGCTTTTTCAGCAGCTTTTTGCCCGTCGAAGCCAACCTTTGAAGGGAGCTCGTAGAGGGCTTTATTGCGCAGCTTGTCCTTGACGGTGTCGAAGGCGTCGTAGCGGTGTACCGTTACATCGTATCCTAGTTGAGTGAAGCCCTCTGCGATGGAGTAGCAATAGCCATGGAAAGCAGGGCTAATGATGAGAAGTTTCTCTGCCATTTATCGTTTGCTTTCTGCTTTCTGCTTTCTTGATGTAGGTTAGTTCTTCGTGGAGAGTCATGTAAGGAGTAACAGTCCGGTTGCGGACCGCACGGATGGAATTAAAGAGGAAATTGCCAATAGATACAATCCTCAAGGCAGTAGCCAGATGCTTACCTTCAATCCACTTTGAGTTGTAAATAAAGCGAGAGTCGAGAACCCATTGACGACGCTGGACAGAAGCTCCAGATGAGCCGCCACCTACGTGTTCTATTACTATATCGCCTCGAAAGATACGTCTGATACCATGGGTGGCGAGCCTGCGCTGCAAGTCAACTTCTTCGCTGTTCATGAAGAATCGTTCGTCCATCCCTCCGACTGTATTGAAGTCTTCTCGGCGAATCATCATACAGGCACCCATGAGCCAATCAGGTTCTGCCCGTTTGCCAGTGGTACATGCTAAATCGTGACCAGCCATTGCATGCCAAACCCTGGTGGGCCGGAAGCGAGCTACTGGGGTGAACCATTCCCAGGCGTGGTGACGCGTTTTGGGGAAGAATCGGCCAACCCACTGTGACTCGTTGTCATGCCCCACGATGTGAGGAGCAACCATAACCCCCCTTCCCCCATAAAAAGCTTGTTCTTCCTCTGCTGCTTTACAGATATCATCAATAAAACCGTCAGGCAGGGTTAAATCACTGTTAAGGATAAGCACCCATTTACCTTCAGCAACAGCAACACCCGTATTGACGTTGACGCCGAACCCACCATTGAATTCGCGACGAACAGTAGTTACACCGCTGAGTTCGGGAAAAGGTTGCGGAGAGGCATCATCAGAAACAATAATCTGCACCGAAGCCACAGACTCCTGCGCCTGAATCTGATCCACAAGGTTTAAAGTATCTGCCGGATCTCCATAAAAAGGTATGACGATTGACAGATCCACCATATTATTATCCATCGAAGTCATCCCCCCTCAGAATTGACACACTATAGAAAAATTGAAAATTTCAATACCATTCTATCAGAATTTCAATATTTTTCCAATCTTAAAAATGAAATCTAACCCCATAAACAAATATAGAATTACGCACTGCCAGCACATCTAAAAATTACAATAAATGTAAAATTTGTAGAATCTTTTCAAAAAATCATACACTCCGCCGAAAGCAAAAATTACGCCAAAATATCCAACGGCTCGTAAATCTTGAAACGAAAAATAATTTATACTGATTTCTGCCGGCAGAGAATCTACTATTTTTTCAAAGATTTTGTAAATTTGATAATATATATATAATCCTTTCTCACTGATGGAATGACAGCACAGGCTACGGCAAGAACCAATTGCAGCACAACGCCAAGAACAATGGAGGCAACTGTATTCACCGACATCCCCTGAAGAACATAATAATTTAATGCAGTGGAGAATAATACAACAGCAAATATTCGATATGAGTTAACCAGTAGACCTTTAGTGGATACCCCCGTTACTCTCTGAACCCACAGCAAAGACAAGGGCCATTGAATCATCACAGCCACTGCTTGCCCCACCACGGCTCCTAGCGGACCCATCACCAAAGCACCTGCAATAACAAAAATAGTTCTATTAATCGAGCTGAAAATCGTTAGATTCATAAGTCCTTTAGACTTGCCTCGAATAAGAAAAATCCATCCCGCTGTCATCGCAAGGCAATTAAGCCCCTCGGTAATCGCAATCCAAGCAAAAAATGGCGCAGCTGCTTGCCAACTTTCACCCAGAAAAAAGACAACCAGTGACGAGGATGCCGCTGCCAAGCCGCCTGCAATTAAGGTTAGAGGGTAGGCCAGAAGAATCTGACCTTTTTCTATTGAAGTAACGATTTCTGCATTGGATGATTGTTTTTTCGACAAAGTAGAAAAGGCAACATTATTTAGTGGTGACCTCAAACTATTCAGTGGCGTGCGAACAGCCTGAGAAGATCTGTTGAAATACCCAAGCACCTCAGGCCCCGCAACATGACCAATCATATAAACATCAACTAAACCTGAGAAATAGTTTAGCAGATTAGAAAACATGAGAGGCATCCCAAAATTCAAGAATCTACGCATAGATACTGACCTATTGTAGCCTCCGGGAATCCACCTAGTCTGAATAATAAAGATCAATAAGCTGGCGATAGCTATTACTAATCCTTGAAATACTAGAGACCAGACCCCAAATCCATTCAAAGCCATGATCACTGCAGCAATCAATCCAATTATATTAGAAATAATATTATTCACTGCAATCTTGCCAAACTGGATCTCTCGCTGAAGGTTTGCAAAATACTGAGTTGACATCCCAGAAATAACAAAATTTAGTGACATTACAAGAGTTATTAAAATCAGCCTATCATCGCTATATATTGCTGCAACAACAGGGGCAAGAAGTGCTATAGCAACAGCAACTACTGCTCCCATTGTGGTATTTAGCCACCATAAATTACTTCGTTCCTGAGGCGAAATCGTTTTTGCTTGGATGGTAGCTGATGTTAGACCGAAATCTCTAAATACATCAGCTATTGCCATTACAGCCATAACCATAGCAACTAGCCCATACTCTCCAGGACTGATAAGTCTTGCCAAAATTGCGAGTGAAACAAGATTAATGACAATTTTCGCCAGCTGACCGCCAACAGCGTTAGCCCCTCCACGTGCACCTCTCTGAGCTAAAGTTCTTTCAGCCATTCTCCCCCTCCTCCTATAGATACAGTGAGGGGTCATGCACTAAGTGCATGACCCCAGCGTCAGCTTTGTATTTCTGAATGCTAGTTTGCTCTACCATCAAATAAACTAGTGACAGATCCTTCATCAAAGACTTCCTTGATAGCACGAGCTAGCAAGGGAGCAATTGACAGTACAGTCAGATTATCGAAAGTCTGCTCGGGCTTGAGGGGCAGAGTGTTGGTAACAACGACTTCGTTAGCCCCGCAGTTAGCAAGACGTTCAGCAGCAGGGTCCGAGAAAACAGCATGGGTAGCTGCGATGATGACGTCCTTAGCACCGTGCTCCTTGAGTACACGTACGGCGCCGGCGATAGTGCCACCGGTATCAATCATGTCGTCAATGAGCACGCAGGTGCGGCCCTCGATATCACCCACAACGGTCTTAGAAACAGCCTGATTAGGCACGTTGACATCGCGAGTCTTGTGGACGAAAGCCAGCGGAGCGCCGCCAAGAAGTTCAGCCCACTGTTCAGCAACGCGTACACGGCCGGTGTCGGGTGAAACCACGGTGACGTTATCGGTATCGACCTTGCTTGCTACGTACTCAGCGAGCAGGGGGATAGCCATCAGGTGGTCAACGGGGCCGTCGAAGAAACCCTGAATCTGAGCGGTATGCAGGTCAACGCTCATGAGGCGGTGGGCCCCGGCGGTCTTGTAGAGGTCTGAAATCAGGCGGGCTGAGATGGGTTCGCGGCCCTTGTGCTTCTTATCCTGACGGGCGTAGGGGTAGAAGGGGGAGACCACGGTGATGGAACGGGCTGAGGCACGTTTGAGGGAGTCAATCATGATCAGCTGTTCCATGATGGCGTCGTTAATCGGTGCCGGGTGGGACTGGATTACGAAAGCGTCCTTCCCTCGCACTGAATCCTCGAAACGGACGTAGGTTTCCCCGTTCGCGAAGGTGTAGGCGGATGAAGGAAGAACTTCGTTCCCCAGTTCCGCTGCAATCTGTTCAGCGAGTTCGGGGTGGGCGCGGCCTGAGACCAGCGCCATCTTCTTTTCGCCTGGATTCGTAATCTCAGTCATTACTGCTATTCGCTTTCCTTAACTGAGCTGGCTGATTCCGCATCCAGTGCAGCTTGGGCTGCTTCTGCGGCTTCAGTACCGGCTCGCTTTTCAATGACCCAGCGTTCAATGTTGCGCTGAGGGGCTTCGTTAATTGCTAGGGCGCCTGCAGGGACGTCCTTGCGGATGACGGTTCCAGCTCCAGAATACGCGCCATCTCCGATATGTACGGGTGCGACATACATGTTGTCAGACCCCATTCGGACATTGTTCCCTACGGTGGAGCGATGCTTATTCACGCCGTCGTAGTTCACAAAGATTGATGCTGCACCGATATTAGAATTTTCGCCGATGGTTACGTCCCCTGCATAGGAGAGGTGGGGCAGCTTTGAACCGGCGCCAATTTTGGCGTTCTTGGTTTCAACGAAGGTGCCAATCTTGCCTTTGGGGCCAAGCTCGGTACCGGGGCGCAGGTAAGCGAAGGGGCCAACGGTAGCGCCGTCAGCGATTTCTGAGTCAGAACCCTCGGTGCGGGAGATAGTCACGTTCTCCCCTACCTTGACGTTGGTCAGAGTGGTATCGGGGCCGATGACGGAGCCAGTTGCGATGTGGGTGGTGCCGCGCAGGTGGGTACCGGGCAGAATGGTTACATCGTTTTCGATAGTTACAGTGACGTCAATCCAGGTGGATTCAGGATCAACAATAGTGACGCCTGCGACCATGTGCGCGTGGGTTAGACGGTCGTTGAGCTTGCGTCCCAGCTGGGCTAGCTGGACACGGTCGTTAGCACCCTCAACTTCCCAGCGGTCCTCAATATCGAGAGCGCTGGTGCGGTAGCCGTCCTCACGGGCGATGGAAAGGACGTCGGTGATGTACTTTTCGCCCTGGGCGTTGTTAGTGGTGACACGGGTCAGCGAGTCGCGCAGAACCTTTGCGTCAAAAGCATAAATACCGGAGTTAATCTCGGTGATGGCAAGCTGCTCAGGGGTAGCGTCCTTGGCTTCCACGATAGCGGTTACTTCGCCAGCTTCGTTGCGGACGATACGGCCGTAGGACCCGGGCTCATCGATGTGGGTTGTCAGAACAGTAACAGCATTCTTGCCCTCTTCGTGGAAGGCAATGAGTTTGCGCAGAGTCTCGGTCTTCAGCAGAGGAACGTCACCGTAGGTCACCACAACGGTACCTTCGACTTCTCCAGATTCAGCATCCAGCCCCAGCAGGCCAACTTCAACGGCACGGCCGGTACCGGGAACCTCGTCCTGGTCAACAATAGTGACGTCAGCGTCAAAAGCGGTGACGTGAGCAGCTACCTTATCGCGCTGGTGACGCACAACAACGGCCAGGTTCTTGGGGGTAAGTTCACGAGCCACAGCTACTGCGTGCTCTACCATGGAGCGCCCGCCGATGGGGTGCATGACCTTGGGGGTAGAAGACTTCATACGGGTTCCAGCTCCGGCGGCTAGAACAATAACAGCGGACGGAACTGAAGCAGTAGCAGTCACTAGTTGGTACTCCTTGGGCGAGTGAGTCCCCCAATACTAATTGCGAAATGATGGGGGTGTTGAGCTCCGCCACAAGGACTCGAACCTTGAATAACGGCTCCAAAGGCCGCTGTGTTGCCAATTACACCATGGCGGATTATCGTCCTGTCTACTTCAGCGAAGCAGTACGGACGAATCTAGATATTACCAAGTCTCATGCCTAGAACGAAATGATGGCCTATGAGTGTTTCGCTACCTTCACCAGCTAAGCACCAAGCCAAGGAATGATCTTGGTGAGAGCATCTTCAATTTCAGCAACTGCTTGCCGGGCCGCGTCCGGCCCCTTGCGGTAGGGGTCTGCGATCCGGTCACGGGCCTGCGGAGGATCGTCATGGTGAAGCATAAAAGCAATGGGGTCTGCTCTACGTCCAGCAGTTTCTTTAACTCTGGCCATCTGCTTCAATAGGTGAACTCTAGAGTGGTACTGAGGCCATTCACGCACAATCCAGTCACGATGTTCTTTTTCCATTACGAGAACAAGAGCAGACTCAGCAAGCAAGGATTCTGTAATTTGTTTTGCCTGGTGACTCTGGAACTCGACACCTCGCCTTTTTAGTTCCTCGTCAATGAAGGGCGCTACCCCAGAACCGACCACTGCCCCGGTTCCAGCGCTATCAAAAACCCATTCAGAACTAGATGGTAGAAGATGTTCAGATAGATACTGAGCGGAAGCGCTGCGTGCGATGTTACCTGTACAGACAAATAGGATTTTCTTTCCAGGCTTCTGACTTTCGGATTCTGTAGGCGCAGCAGGATTCCTGTTTTTAAGCAGTGCTCCGACGTTAAAAAGCGCCATATCTACCTCCGTGACAAAGTTGAGAAAAGTCAGCCAGGCGAACTGCAGAAATTCCCCATTCTACTTGTCTGATAATTGTCTAACTACTAAACCTAACAGACATTTACATTTGTTGTAGCAAAGTAGATTCACTATAGCTGACAGAGAACTCCCCTACCTTGTAGCCTAGAAGGGTGGCACATCTACTTGGCGGCGAAGACCTGTATATTGAATTCCCTACCCGTACCATTTTTGAGGGCATCACGGTTGGCCTGAACGAAGGCGATCGCATCGGCATCGTGGGCCGTAACGGTGACGGTAAGTCGACCCTTCTCTCTCTTCTCGGCGGGCGGCTTACCCCCGATTCAGGCAAGGTCACGGTGCGATCCGGCACCCGGATTGGCTTCCTTGACCAGGCTGATATGCTCGATGATTCGCTCACTGTAGGCCAGGCTATTGTCGGTGACACACCTGAATACGAGTGGGCTTCAGATTCTAAGATTCGCGACGTCATTTCGGGGCTGGTGTCGGACCTCGACTGGAATGCGTCCGTCTCTTCTCTCTCTGGCGGCCAGCGCCGCCGCGTTGCCCTTGCCACTCTGCTGGCAGGTGACTGGGACGTCCTCATGCTCGACGAGCCCACCAACCATCTCGATGTTGAGGCTATTACCTGGCTTGCTAACCATCTCAAAACCCGCTGGTCCAAGAACGCGGGTGGCCTATTAACCGTCACCCACGACCGCTGGTTCCTCGACGAAATTTGTACCGACACCTGGGAAGTTCACGACGGCATCGTAGAACCCTTTGAAGGCGGATACGCTGCCTACATTCTGCAGCGCGTTGAGCGCGACCGCCAGGCTGCTGCCACCGAGGCAAAACGCCAGAACCTCATGCGTAAGGAACTTGCCTGGCTGCGCCGCGGGGCCCCCGCACGCACGTCCAAGCCCAAGTTCCGCATTGACGCTGCTAATGCTCTGATTGCCGACGTACCGCCGGTACGCAACAAGGTGGAGCTGTCGCAGATGGCTGTGTCTCGCCTGGGTAAGGACGTCGTGGATATTAAGGACGTCGATGTCAGCTACCCCGATGCCAGCACGCCAGGCGTGACCAAGGACGTGCTGAAGAAGGTTACCTGGCGCATCGCCCCGGGTGAGCGTACCGGCATCATGGGCGTCAACGGCGCAGGTAAATCAACACTGCTAGGCCTTGTGACTGGCTCTGTACAGCCCACCCGCGGGCGGGTTAAGCACGGGAAAACTGTAAAGGTCGCTACGCTGACCCAGCAACTCGATGAGCTACGCGAGGTCGAGAATGACCGGGCATCAGATGTCATTGGGCGCAAGCGCACCTCTTATGTAGCTGGCGGTAAGGAGATGACTCCGGGGCAGCTTCTAGAACGTCTAGGGTTTACGTCAGCCCAGCTATCAACCCCGGTTAAAGACCTGTCAGGCGGTCAGAAGCGCCGTCTTCAGCTCCTGCTGATTCTGTTGGATGAACCCAACGTCCTTATTCTTGACGAACCTTCCAACGATCTCGACACCGACATGCTGGCGGCCATGGAGGACCTTCTCGATACCTGGCCCGGCACGCTCCTGGTGGTTTCACATGACCGCTATCTAATGGAACGTGTCACCGACCAGCAGTACGCATTGATTGACGGTACTTTTAGGCATCTGCCGGGTGGCGTTGACGAGTATCTGCAGCTTTCGACGTCTGCAGCTGCCGCTCCGTCGACGAAGGCCGTTGATTCTTCGCCTCTAGGTAAGCAGGACGCCGGTAGCAGCTCGGCGGCTAAAGCTAGCGGATCTGAGGTACGGGCAGCCCAGAAGGAAATCAACCAGATTGACCGCAAGCTGGCTAAGCTGACAGATCAAAAATCCAAGCTGGATGAGAAGATGGCCAGCCACGACCCTTCAGACTATGAAGGTTTGGCGGCTCTCTCTGCTGAGCAACAGGGCATTCAGGATGAGATCGATGAACTAGAAATGCGCTGGATAGAACTCAGCGAAGTAATTGCGTAAAAAGACGGGGTAGATAGAAACTATAATCTGCCCCGTCTTTGTACCGCTTATGTGTTGTAAATACGCACTACGGTAGGCCCCGACCCCGATACGAAACTTGCGGCGGTTTCGGGATGGGCTTCGGCCTGTTTCAGTGTTTCTGCCAGTTCAGGCAACAAGGCAACAGCAGGCGCAGCCAAGTCGTTGCGCAGAAGCCCGGCGATAGCCGACAGGCGCCTCTGCAGCGGCTCGGCCGAGGTCAGCAGGTCTAACAGCTCCTGCGAAACCTGCAGGGTGGCGTCCGGAGCAGGGTAGCGCCCCTCAGCCCGGCCGGCATCCAGCTCCCTAAACACCGCAGGGGTCGATAACCCAGCTGTTGAGGGCACAAACCCGAACCTCAGCGGCTCCACACCCTCAGGTACCTCAATCGGAGTGAGCTTATCCCCCACCCCGGTACCCACAGCCAAGCCGCCCAACAGGGCGAAAGGCACATCTGCGCCCAGCGGAGCGGCCAACCCCAACAGGCGCTCAAGCCCAAGAGGCGCAGCAGCAAGACCGGCCTGTACCAGGTAGTCATTCATCGCCTTCATGGCAGCAGCAGCGTCGGCTGAACCACCGCCCATACCACCGGCAACCGGCACAGCCTTATCAATGTGAAGCTGGACAGCGACGTTCGTGGGCTCCAGGCCGCACTCCCCCAGCACCGCTGCTGCGCCGCGATAGGCCAGGTTAGATTCGTCGAGCGGAACCACAGCCGGGTCAAAAGCCCCGGCAACAACCTGCTCCGCCACAGGAGAGCCCTCAGCAACGCTCATAGACTGAGCGATACCCGGCTCTTGAGCCGAAGAAATCGTCACGAGCTCCAGCACATCGGTAGCGGCGTAGAGTGAGGCAACCTCGTGGTAGCCGTCCTCCCGCAGGGGCCCCACCGCAAAATACAGATTGACCTTGCCGGGGGCGGTAGCAGAAACACTCAGAGTCATGCGGACGCACCCTCCCCGCTCTGGTCGGCAGGGGCAGGTACCTGCCGGGCGGATTCGGCAATCTTGATGAAATCAAAAATATCGAGCTTCTCACCGCGCAGCCGCGGGTCAATACCGGCAGCCTCAAGAATCTCACCGGCGCGGGCAGCAGAACCAGCCCAGCCGGCGAGGGCGGCCCGCAGGGTCTTACGGCGCTGGGCAAAGGCGGCATCGACAATGGCAAAGACCTCTTCACGAGGCAGGTCAGACAGTAGCTCGGGGCGACGTTTAAAAGCCACTAGACCCGACTTGATTTTGGGGGCAGGCCAGAAAACATTGGTGCCGATAACACCGGCCTTAGACACTTCGGCAAACCAGTTGGCCTTGACCGAGGGTACCCCGTAAATCTTTGAACCGGGCTTAGCCGAGAGGCGGTCGGCGACCTCGTCCTGAACCATGACCAGAGCGTGCTCAATCGAGGGGAAGGTCGCGAACATATGCAGGAGCACCGGCACCGCCACGTTGTAGGGCAGATTGGCGACCAGGGCGGACGGGGTGCGCGGCAGCTCAGTGACCTTCATAGCATCGGAGAGCACCACGTCGATACGGTCTTCTGAGCCGGGGCGGAACTTGGCGATAGTAGCGGGCAACTGCTCAGCCAGGGGCGGGTCAATCTCAACAGCAATCATGTCGCGGGCAGCGTCCAAAATACCCAGGGTAAGGGATCCCAGGCCCGGGCCGACCTCAACCACCGTCTCATCGGGGCTAATATCGGCGGCAGCGATAATACGACGAATCGTATTGGGATCAATCACGAAGTTCTGCCCCAGGGTCTTAGTGGGACGGATGCCGAGCTGAGCTGCCAGGTCACGAATTTCTTGGGGGCCCAACAGGGCATCGGGCGCGGGAGATTGCTGTTCAGTCACGGTCTCTAGTCTACCGGGTCTGTATATGCACATAGGTTTCCTTACTCCCAGAACACCCCCGGTAGAATTACTGCTCGTACCAAGCCACCCAACCCCGGGAACCCCATGCCTGTAGCACCTGCCGCCCACCAGCGTCCGCCCATTGCCGCCCTTACCCGAGCGCTCACCAGCACACCCGCCCTAGTCACTGCCCTGGCGCTGACCCTCATCAGCGCCTACCCCTTCCTCTGGGACGAAAAAATGGTGGCTCGGGAATTCTTCGACTTACAGGTCTACTACGGCGGGGTTGCCCACTGGCTAGAAACCGGCCAGCTCTACAATTGGGCTCTGCCGCCCGAAGAAATCTACGGGTTCACCTACCCGCCCTTTGCTGCCCTAGTTTTCACCCCCTTTGTGCTGCTCACCAGTGCAGATACCGCAGGGCCTATATTCCTGCTGCTCAACATTGCCGCGCTGGTGGCCCTGGTCTACCTCTCCTGCCGGGGTATGGGGGTAGGCAAGCGCCCCGCCCTAGCTGCCGGGCTCTGGCTCACTCCCCTACTACTCAAGTTCTTCCCTATCAGCTTCAACATGGAACTGGGGCAGATCAACCTCTTTTTGGTACTGCTGATTCTCACCGACGTCATCTACCTCAAGAACACCCGCTGGCACGGGGTGCTGATTGCCCTCACCGCCTGCATCAAGCTCACCCCGGCTATCTTCGGGCTGCTCTTCATCGCCACCCGCGATTGGAAGTCCCTGGCCCGGTTCGTGGGCACCGGCCTCGCATCTATCCTGCTGAGCTTCGCCGTGGATTTCGAGGTAGCCCGCGAATACTTCACCGAGAAAATCTTTGAATCCTCCCGCGTGGGGTCAATTACCGGGGCGCTGAACTATAACCTGCTCGGCACCTGGGCTATGCTCTTCCCCTCCTGGCTCACCGGCGTCCTTTTTGCCATCACCGCCCTGGGGTCGGCGGTGCTCACCTACCTGGCCGTGCGCAGGCTCGCCGGGCAGGACGTCCGCGGCGCCTACCTGGGGGCAGCCTCCTGCGTTGCGGCGCTGGGGCTGCTGCTCTCCCCCATCTCCTGGACCCACCATTGGGTCTGGTTCGTCACCTTCTTGGTCTTCGCGGCCCTCTACGGCTGGCGCACCGCGCACACCGGCTACCTCTACCTGGCCGCCACCGGTGTGCTCATCTTTGCCATGCCCTTTGCGGTCTGGTTTGGCGGGCACGACTGGGGCGGCAACGAGTGGCCCGAGCACCTTGCTCTCTTACATGCCCTGCCGGTTGCCTGGGCGGTCGCCTACCTGGCTCTAGGGGCTAGAAGCCCTCAATCCCCCAGCTCCCGTAAGCTGCCAGGGAGTTAGCTCGGATATCCCGGCAAAGCTCTTCAAGGTCGGCACCCAGATGGCCGGCCATAAAGCGGACGGTGTAGTTGGTCATGTAGCTGGCATTAGGACGCCCCCGGAAGGGGTGGGGGGTCAGGAAGGGCGCGTCGGTCTCAGCCAGAATCAACTCCCGGCGGGCTAGCCTCAGGGACTCCTGAATACCGTGCGAGTTCTTGAAGGTCACGGTGCCAGCAAAGCTCATGTACCAGCCCTGCTCGTTACAGATTTCAGCCAGGTCAGGCCCGCCGGAGTAGCAGTGGAAAATCACGGTCTCGGGCGCGCCCTCATCGAGCAGAATGCGGACGACGTCCTCGTGCGCGTCGCGGTCGTGAATCTGCACGGCCTTACCGTGCTTCTTCGCCATACGGATATGGGCGCGGAAGGACTCCTCCTGGGCTTCCTTCCCCTCCTCACCGGTGCGGAAGTAGTCCAGGCCGGTCTCGCCCACGGCACGGACGCGCGGGTCAGCTGCCAGCGCATCGATAGCGGCCAGGGCTGCCTCTAGCTGGCCAGCTTCTGCCAGCTTGGGAGCTTCGTTAGGGTGCAGAGCCACAGCGGCCAGGACGCGGGAATCAGCCTGGGCAGCGCGCACAGCATAGAGAGAGCTGGGAACATCACACCCCACCTGCACAATCGCACCGATGCCCAGAGCTTCGCCGGTATCGAGGGCGTCGCGGGCGGTGACGGCGACCTCACCGTCGAGCAGGTCCATGTGGGTGTGGTTATCGACGATGGCGTAGGGCAGGGGCGCGGGAGCAGGCGGGAAGACCAGGTTGCGGCGGCGTCCGTCCTCCCCCTTCTCGCCGCGGCGGCGGGTTCCCTCCCCGCTGGGCTCGCCCGCGGTGCTATAGCGGTCAGCCTGGTAGGCCGGGGGTACTTCGCCCTCCAGAATCGGCTCTGGGGTCTCAAAGATGGTGGCGGTCTGCTCGGCCTCACTGGGCAGGTAGGAGGCAAAGCGCTCGGCAAGTTCTCGGAGTTCGGCGTTGGTCAGGGTGTGGTCGGTACACATAGGTTTAGCTTTCTGAATCTTTGACGGCCAGGGTTGCCTGGTAGAGGTCGCGCTTAGACACCCCGTGAGCTTCGGCGACCTGGGCGCAGGCGGCTTTCAGACGGATGCCACCGGCCACAAGCTCCAGAACGAGGTCGGTCAGGTTCTCTGCCTCTTCAGCCTCGGGTTCGGCGGCGCCCTCCACCACGATGGCGATTTCGCCCCTGATCTGCTTAGATTCGGCCCAGGTAATGAGCTCTTGCAGGCTGCCGCGGGCAACCTCTTCATGCAGCTTGGTCAGTTCCCGGCAGACAGCGGCGCGACGCTCTGCCCCGAAGGCTTCGGCAAAATCGTGCAGGGTCGCAGGCAGCCGGTGGGGGGACTCGTGGAAGACCATAGTGCGCTCTTCGCTAGCGAGCGCGGCCAGGCGCCGGGTACGGTCGGAGCCCTTACGGGCGAGGAAGCCCTCAAAAGTGAAACGCCCCGAGGGCAGGCCGGAAACAGCAATCGCGGTGACGACGGCTGAGGGCCCCGGCAGGGCGGTGACAATCAGGCCAGCGTTGGCTACGGCAGCGGCTGCGACATAGCCGGGGTCGGAGACAGCGGGCATACCGGCGTCCGACATGAGCAGCACAGTCTGCCCGGCTGCCACAGCCTCAACAATCTGCCCGGCACGGTCAGCCTCGTTGTGGTCGTGGTTGACCAGCACCCGCCCCCGGGTGGTGACGCCTAGCCCGGCGGCTAGTTTACGCAGGGTGCGGCTGTCTTCAACAGCGAGGACGTCGGCGGACGCGAGCGCCTCGCGCAGGCGCGGGGAGGCATCGGCTAGGTTGCCAATGGGGGTTCCGCCAAGGATGAGGGCGCCGCCTTCGGCCGGCGCAGCGGGCGTGGTATGAGAGGAGGATTCCATAGGGTTAAACCCTACTACTTTTACGCCCTGTGGGGTTCGGTGCTCCGCATCCGCGCACGATTCTGCTGCCCCGGGTAGCATAGCTAGGGTGACATCTAACCCAACCTCTGCCGTCCTGACCCTCAAAGACGCTTTCACCGAATCAGCCCTCCGGGCGCGGCTAGCTGTAACAGCGGTACCGCTGCCCCGCTACGGCTGGGTGGCGCCCCTCCTTGTGCTGATACTGGCCGGGCTCATGCGTTTTGTAAACCTGGCTAACCCTAACGCCATCGTCTTTGACGAAACCTACTACGCTAAAGACGCCTATTCCCTGCTGCACTTTGGGTATGAGCGCAACTGGTCTGATACAGCCAACGAGACTTTCGTTGCCGGAGCCCCATCAGGCATCCTTGAAACCGCCGAATATGTGGTTCACCCGCCGGTTGGTAAGTGGATGATTGCCTTCGGCATGGCCATTTTTGGTGACGATAACCCCTTCGGCTGGCGCTTTGCCGCAGCACTCACCGGCACCCTGTCGGTAGGTCTAGTCATGCTGGCTGGTTGGCTGCTCTTCCGCTCAGTGACGGTAGCAACCCTTGCCGGCCTGCTGATTTCTATCGACGGCCTGCACTTTGTGCAGTCCCGTTTTGCCCTGCTCGATATCTTCCTCATGTTCTGGCTGCTGGCCACCTTCGTGGTCCTACTGCTTGACCGTTACCAGGGCAGGCGCCAGCTTGCTGCCCGAATCGCAGCCCACGCCCGCGAGCACAAGGGTGCCCCCACCGACGACTTTATGCTTTACGGCCCCTGGCTAGGCTTCCGCTACTGGCGGTTCATCGCCGGTATCTGCGCGGGGCTGGCGGTCGGCGTCAAATGGAACGCCCTCTTCTTCATCGCTATCTTCGGCCTGCTCACGGTCTTCTGGGACGCTAACGCCCGCCGCATTGCTGGCATCCGCCGCTGGTATGTCGCGGGCTTCCTGCGCGACGGCGTCCTTGCCTTCTTCGCCCTCATCGGCACCGGCTTGCTCACCTACCTGGCGACCTGGACCGGCTGGTTCCTCTCAGACTCCGCCTACGACCGTAACTGGGCAGCAGAGCACCCCGGCGAGGGCCTTCTCTGGTTGCCAGAATCTCTGCGCTCGCTGTGGGAGTACCACCGCTCTGCCTATGCCTTCCATTCGGGGTTGGATTCCCCCCACACCTACGAGTCCCCGGCCTGGCAGTGGCTGATTTTGGGTCGCCCCACCAGCTACTACTATGAATCCCCTGACCTGGGGGTTAACGGCTGTGCGGTTGACTCCTGCTCTGAGGCGGTGCTGAATATCGGCAACCCGCTCATCTGGTGGTCCTTCATCATCGTTGCGGCCCTGTCCCTGCTCATTGTGCTGCTGCGCCGCGACTGGCGTTTTGCGGCCCTTTTCGCGGTCTTCGCGGTGGGCTATTTCCCCTGGTTTGCCTACCCCGAGCGCACCATGTTCTTCTTCTACGCTCTCTCCTTCGAGCCCTACCTGATTCTTATGCTGGCAGGTATTTTGGGGCTGGCGCTAGGACGCCCCGGCGACAGCGTACGCCGCCGCCGGGCAGGGCTACTGGTGGTAGGGCTCTTTGTGGTCTTCGCGCTGTTAGTCTCTATCTACTACTGGCCTATTTGGACAGCCCAGACCGTCCCCTACACCGAGTGGCGCGAGCGCATGTGGTTTGACGCCTGGATTTAGGGGCTTACTTGGTCAGGAGGTCTTTGAGCTCCTGACGCTCTGCCCGGCGCTTGAGGGCTAGCTGCTTGCGGTAGCGGGTAGGCCAGGTCATGGCGAGGACGGCAACCGTGATGAGGAGGGTAAGGGCACTTGCGGTGGCGGCAGCGTCCACCCAGAACTGGGGCGGGTAGAGACGAATGAGGGTATCGCTCATGCGGAACTGCCAGTTGCCCTGGGGGAAGAAGACCTCGTGGAAGGCGGTGAAGAAGGTTTCCCAGCCGATAGCGCCGGCAACGCCCAGACCGATGAGCAGGGCTAGGGTGAGCCAGGCGCCTGTGAAGAGCGAGGAGCGCAGGACGCCCGGGGTCCGCAGGCGCAGGGTTCGGGCTGAGAGCAGGGCCAGCACCAGCATGAGGATGGCAAAGGTCATACTGATTAGCATGACCCGCTTGACGTCGGTCATGTGCTCAACTTCGCTGGCGAGAAAGGCAGCTTTGCTGCCAGTGGTGATATCGGCCAGGTAGGTGTGGGGGGCAAAGTTCAAGATATAATCCAGCCCGTAGGAGCCCAGACGCAGTCTTTCTTGAGTATCGAAGCCATAGCTGTCTGTTGGGAAGCCGGTGCGGTGGTATTCGAGCCAGAGGAAGGCGGGGCTGGCGACCGCACGGACGGCTAGCATGATGGTGAGCACAGGAACGGCCAGGGCGATGAGGGCCCGGCGCAGCCCCAGCAGGCGGGGCGTGTCGTCTACCGCGACTTCGCGGGCTTCGGCGCGTTCTGCAGCCGGGGTAGTTTCGGGGGCGGATTCGCTACCTTCGGGGACTGCCACCGCGGCCAGGGGGGCGATCCAGGGAGTGGCCTCGGAGGGAGCGTCCGCACCGGTCTGCTCTGCCGACGGGCTGGTGCCGCCTACCTCATGGGCGGTAGGAGCCGGAGTCTGAATACCGCGCTCAGCCCTGCGGGCCGACAGTAGGCTATCGGCCTTAGGCGGGGTGACGGCGGGGCTGAGTTTCTTCCACTCCTGGTTCTGGTCGGGCTGCTGGGCCACGGCGGGTTTCCTCCCGGGTGTCTAGGATGCGTCTGCCTGTGTATTCTACGCGCTAGAAACCAAAAACTCCCGCCCGGGCACCAGGGCGGTGCTAGGGGCGGGGATTTCTCAGTCTGTGCCGGTCAGGCTCTGGTCTTACCAGTTACCCTTCCAGCTTGAGTCGTGGTAGTTGGCGAAGGGGATGTTCCAGTCACCGTAGCCGTCATCGGGGTCAGCCTGGGGGTAGCCGGTGTTAACGGTCTCCACCACATCGCCTACGCCGAAGGTGTTGTAGAAGAACTTAGCGTCATCGGGCAGCATACCGATGCAGCCGTGGGAGACGTTCACACGGCCTACCGAAGACCAGGCTGAGGGCAGGGCCTGGTGCACGAATACGCCGCCGGAGGTCAGGCGGGAGGTCCAGGAGGCCCAGAAGGGTTCGTAGTAGTGGGTATCGTTTTCTTTTAGGTCGAGGGAGCCGGGGTTGAAATAGTAGCTCTCGGCCTTTTCCATGATGACCAGCTGGCCAACAACTGAGGGCCAGTCAGAGTTGCCCAGGGTGATGTAGGCTTCGCGCACCATGACATCATCAACGTACATCTTGATGGTCTTGGTGTTGTTGTCTGCAAAAGCGTAGCGCTTGTTCCAGGTCTTGAAGGTGCGGGTGGTGGTGTGGTTGCCAATCATGCCGTTGCCCACGTCAAGGCCGAAAATATCGACGGTAACGGAGATGGTGGAGTTGGTGGCCCACTTGTCTTCGGGGCGGTAGCGCACCATGTAGTCGCTGTACCAGCGGAACTTACCGGCCTGGTCGCCGCCGCCCTTGATGGTAATACGCTTTTCTACCTCAGCCTTGTTCAGAATTGGCTCGGAGAAGTTGAACTGGATGATTTTACCGATGCCGTAGGTAGCGCCCTCGTCGAAGTTCATGAGGGTGTCTACTTCGTAGGCGGCTGAGACGGTAGAGAAGGTGCTTTCACCGGTACCCGCGGTGCCTGCAGCATCTTCGGCTTCCCACTCTACGGTGTAATCGCTGTGGAAGAGCATGCGGTCGGTGGAGGCCCAGCTCTTGCCATCTGCTGCCAGTTCGCCGGCGAGCTCTTCGCCCTTTGCGGTGGTGACGGTGACCTTGGTGAGGGTCGAGTCAGTGGTGGTGACGGTGACGGTCTCGATGGGGTTGATTTCTACCTCGTCGAGGGCGGGGTAAACCTCTACAGTGCCGGAGAACTTGGCAGTGGGGCTGGGGGTGGCGCTTGCGGTAGCACTCGCGCTGCTGGCGGTGGTGCTCTCTGAGGTGGAGCAGGCTGCCAGGGTCACGGTGCCCAGGGCTCCGACGGCTACGAAGGACCGGCGGGTAAAGGCGTCTCGGTTGGCTGCGTTGATGGGGTTGACCACGAACTTATCTTCCTTATATCACGTACTGTGGGCGCGAGTGTGTTGTGTGCTCGTCAAAGTTTATCGGATGGGGGTTGTTTTTGATATAGCGGCTACAAGAAAACCCGTTGGCGGAAGGCCAACGGGTTGCGCGGGCTCAGGTTTTAGACTGAGCGCAGGGGCGGGTAGGACGCGTCCGTCTGCTTTTCTGCCGCGGGGCTGGTGGCGGGAGCGTCCAGGCGCACGACGTCCCACCCCTGCGGGGCGGTGAGTCGGTCGGCGTGGAATTCGCATAGGTCGTAGGCGTGGGGCTCCCGGTGCACGGAGAGGGGGCCAATCACAGCGGTTGACTGGGCGTAGGCGTAGGTGAGCGTGAAAATAGCCTCACGCTGGCAGGTTTGGCGTGAGCACTGGCGGGTGATTGCCATGAATCAAGCCCTTCTTTCTTAGATAGCTTGCTTGCGGAGGCGGCGGCGTTCACGCTCTGATAAGCCGCCCCAGATACCGAAGCGCTCGTCGTTTTCCATGGCGTATTCTAGGCAGGCTTCACGAACGGGGCATTCGCTGCATACTCGCTTAGCGTCGCGGGTTGATCCGCCCTTTTCAGGGAAGAAGGCCTCGGGGTCGGTCTGGGCGCAGAGGGCATCTGCCTGCCAGGAGAGTTCGCCGTCGTCACCGTCTGTGCTGTAGATGCCGGCGGCCTGCTGCCAGAGGGAGAGGGCGTCGGAGTCTGTGGAGAACATGTCGGTAGCTGAGCTGCTGGCGAGTGAGTTTGCGCGGCCGCGGCTTTTGGGGGCTGCGGCGTCGAGCAAAGCGGTAGCCTGGTCTTCTAAGTACTGGGCAGAGTGCATAGTGTGGTACTGGGCCACATCAGGCGTGCGCCCTGCAGCGCCCTGAGGTAGGCGGCTGTGGAGGCCCATATTCTTCCCTTTCATATCCCAAACAGAGGACAGAATAAAAAATTTCCCTGCACCTAATTACACGCGTGTAACGGCCCGTTCGTCAAGCTGGGATTAAAAAAATCTTCTTCACACGAGATTCTCTCACAAAAATTTGCGTTTCTCTGTGGTATATGCATTTGGTGCAGCGGGGGCTCTCTGGCTGCGGGGCGGGCGGTGCCTTAGAGTAGGGAGCATGACAGCTTCATTTTCCCAGGTCGGTTCTTCTTTTCCGCAGTTCATGGCTCTTTTGGCTCAGCGCCAGTCCCCTGCCCTGCTCTGGTATTCGACTCCCGGTGAGCGGATTGAGCTTTCGGGCCGGGTTTTTGACAACTGGGTTGCAAAGACCGCTAATTTTTTGGTGGATGAGTGCGAGGTTGAGCCCGGCTCCCTACTAGCGCTCCCCCAGCGCCTGCACTGGCGGTCGCTGGTTTTGGCGGCAGCTAGCCTGCGGGTCGGGGCAACCCTGGCCTGGGGACAGCAGGCGGGGGCGGACGTCCGCGCCGCCTTTGATACGGCAGAGCTAGAGGGGGCCGGGGCAGAGTATCTGCTGGCTGTCGCCGCTGAGCCGCTGGCGCCCCGGTTTATGGGGCAGCTACCATCTGAGGTGCTTGATTATGCTGCTGAGGTGAGGTACCACCCCGACGTCTATACGGGCTGGACTGCCCCAGCAGCAGAGGACCAGGCATGGGAGGGCACCAGCTATGGCCAGCTGATGGAGCAGCTCACCGAGCAGGCTAGAGCCCTGGGTGCTAAACACGAGCCTGAGGTAGCCGCCCTCCAGGTTCCGGGGGAGCACTTCGATGCCGCTTACCTAGAGCAGGCCCTGGCGGTCATGGCTTCAGGCCGGGCAGCTCTGGTTCTCGACCCGGCAGTGACCTGGGAACAGAGCCGTCTTAGTCGAGTTTTGGGCGACGAACGGGCCCGGTCTCTGCCTTCTCAACGATAGGCAGGGAGCCGGTCATAATCTTGGTGGCCTCTTCGATCAGCTCGGCCCGCTTTTCTTCGGCGGTCTTATCGTCGCTGTGGCTCTTGCTCTGCGAGAAGACCCAGAACTTGTAGAGGAAGTAGCGCACGATGGTGCCCAAGATGGTGCCAATGATGGTGCCCGAGATGAAGGAGGCCCGCGGGCTGGTTAGACCCAGTACATAGACGCTAAAGAGCACGCAGGAGGCCTCAACACCGATGCCGATGGCGTTGACGATGCCGAATTCGATAGCCTCGCGCACCTTGTTGCCGGTGCGTTTTTCGCGGAAGGCCCACAGACGGTTTGCTACCCAGGAGAAGATGGTGGCAACAATGCCGGCTACGACCTTGGCCTTGGCGTGCCCGTCGGAAAAGATAGAGTGCATGAGCGACCAGGTCACCGCCGAGTTAATGATGAAGGCCAGGCCACCGACGCTCAGGAACTGGGCTATCTCCCGGCCGTGACTGTGCCACAGGGTCTCTAGACGCTGTTTGAGTGCGCTCATAGTTTCTCTCCCTCGTCGTATGGTGCGGGCCCCTCCCGGCGGGAACTGATATGAGTTCGGCAAGGAACGTCTCAACGCACCGAACTGAACTGGGGAGCAGGTCTTATTCTGTTCACATAGTACAGGCGCGGCCCTGCTGCCACCCCGCTTACCGGGGTAGTGTTTTGCTCACAGATAGCGGAGCATTACCTGGGAGATAGCCCGGTATGGCGGTGCCTGTTCAGCATATAGCTGGGGCTTTTACAAGCACCGTCCACCCAGGTAGCCTAGTGAATGTGACTTACCCTATGACTGGACCAAAAATTGGTGTTGTGGGTGGCGGTCAGCTGGCGCGTATGATGGCGCCCGCCGCTACCGAGCTTGGCTTTGACCTTCGTATTCTGGCTGAGAGTGAAGACGTCTGTGCCCGCCGGGCGGTGCCTTTCGCTCCGGTGGGTGATTACCACGATTACGATACGCTGGCAGCTTTTGCCCGCGAGGTTGATGTGCTCACTTTCGATCATGAGCATGTTCCCACTGATTTTCTACAGCGGCTGATGGATGAGGGCGTCAATGTTCAGCCCCGCCCCGCTGCCCTAGTCTATGCCCAGGACAAGATTGAGATGCGCAAGGCCGTTGACCGCTTGGGCCTGCCCAACCCCCGCTGGGCCGAAGTACGCACCCTGGATGAGCTCCTCTCCTTTGGCAATGAGGGCGGCTGGCCGGTCGTCCTCAAAACACCGCGCGGTGGCTATGACGGCAAGGGCGTGATGGTGCTTGATGATGAGCAGGATGCCCGCGAGAAGTCAGCGCCCTGGTTTGAGCAGCTGCCTGCCCGCACCGATTTTTCAGCGCTTTTGGTAGAGGAAAAGGTTCCCTTTACCCGCGAGCTCTCTGCCCTGGCAGCCCGCCGTGATTCTGGGCAGATTATGGCCTGGCCCATAGCTGAGTCCACTCAGGTGAATTCGGTCTGCGACGAAGTCATTGCCCCTGCCCCCGGTATCTCCCCTGAGGTAGCAGAAGCTGCCCAGGCAGCCGCCCTTAAGGTTGCAACCGAGTTGGGCGTCACCGGTGTGATGGCCGCTGAACTCTTTGAAGTTCCCGGCTCTGAGGCGGGTTTCCTCATTAACGAATTCGCCATGCGCCCCCACAACTCCGGACACTGGACCCAGGACGGCTCGGTCACCAGCCAGTTTGAGCAGCACCTGCGGGCCGTTGCTAACTACCCTCTGGGTAGCACCGGAATCAAGGGAGAGGTTGCCTTGATGAAGAATTTCTTGGGTGGCACCAACGACGATATCTTCGGTGTCTACCCGCAGCTCATGGAAGACTACCCGGCCGCCAAGGTCCACTACTACGGCAAGGCAGTCAAGCCCGGCCGCAAGATTGGGCACATCAATATGACCGGCCCCGCAGACGAGCTCGCCACCCTCCGCCAGCAGGCCACCGCGGCAGCCTCCCTGCTCACCGACGGCCCTTCTACCCCCTAACTCCGCAGGCCCAGCCCGGCCCTACCCAGGTGGGGCGGGCGTCCGCACCACCCCTACCTTCAAGGAGCAAGATGACCTCCCCCTACGACTCCAATAACCCCATTGTCGGCATCGTGATGGGCTCAGACTCAGACTGGCCGGTCATGGAAGCAGCCGCTGAAGTCCTCGAAGAATTCGGCATCCCCTACGAGGCAGACGTGGTCTCAGCCCACCGCATGCCCGAAGACATGATTGCCTACGGGCGTGAAGCAGCAGACCGCGGCATCCGCGTCATCATTGCCGGTGCCGGCGGCGCAGCCCACCTACCCGGCATGCTGGCCTCTGTTACCCCCCTGCCCGTCATCGGTGTGCCGGTCAAGCTCAAGTCCCTTGACGGCATGGACTCCCTCCTGTCCATCGTGCAGATGCCTGCCGGTGTGCCCGTCGCAACCGTCTCCATCGACGGCGCCCGCAACGCCGGCCTGCTAGCCCTGCGTATGCTGGGTTCAGGCAGCGACGACTTTGCCCGCCAGGTACGGGCCGACCTCGTAGACTTTGCCACCTCCCTGCGCCAGACCGCCATGGACAAGGGCGCAGCCCTGCGCGCCAAGGTCGAAGAGCACAAGGCAGAACTCGATGAGGACGCCGCACCCCGCCCCACCCAGGCGGCACCAGCCCCGGCCCACAACAACGAGCAAGACGGCCAGCAGAAGACCCCCTACGCTCCCTAACCCGATACCGGGCACTCCGGCCTGCCCCTTCGGCAAGTTCAGGAAGACCACCCCGGGAGCATCCAGCTTCTTTCAGTAGTGTGGTTGAGTAGATTTCAAGCTACTCAACCACACTCGGTTATTTTTCAGGCCCCACCACGCCAGGGAGGCAAACACATGTCCGGTGAGCGCAAGCGCCCACGCTCCGCGGCCCCGATCACGGGTATCAGGGGGCGAGGCCAGCACCTGGTAGACCCCACCTACACCGACCCGCTGCGGCACCCCGAAGCGGCATCGGCCTCCGTCCGTACCCGCCGGGCCTGGCTCCTGCTCCTGCTCACCCTCTTCTTCCCGGGCTCTGCCCAGCTACTAACCGGGCAGAAAACCCTGGGCCGTCGAGCCCTGAAGGTCACCTTTACCGTCTGGGGCCTTGTACTGGCTCTCCTACTGCTCTGGATGATTCGCCGCACCCTGGTACTTTCCCTAGTCACCAACACCTGGGTGCTGCTACTTGTGGTTCTTGCCCTCCTCGGCCTAGCTATCGGCTGGGTCTACCTCTTCCTAGCAACCCTGCGCGCCATTCGGCCGGGCCTGCTCGAAGGCCGCTCCAAGCCCCTGGTTACCCTGGCCCTGGTCGCCTGCATCGCCCTCACCGGCGGCGGGCTAGGCTACGCCGCCTACATCACCTGGGTGGGGCGCGGTGCACTCGGCAACATCTTCGCCGGCGGCACCCCCATCAAAGAACAGGACGGCCGCTACAACATCCTACTCATGGGCGGGGACGCCGGCGCCGACCGCGTGGGTCGCCGCCCCGACTCCATGACCGTGGTATCCATCGACGCCACCACCGGCCAGGCCATCACCATCTCAGTACCCCGCAACCTACAAAACGCCATCTTTGAAGACGGCTCCCCCCTCTGGGACGTCTACCCAGAAGGCTTCAACTGCGGGGACGAATGCATCCTCAACGCCCTCTACCCCACCGTCACCGCCGACTACGCTGACCTCTACCCCGGCTCCGACGACCCCGGCGCAGAAGCAACCATGGATGCCGTCTCAGGCGTCCTCGGCATCACCGTCGAGAACTACATCCTCATCGACATGTCGGGCTTCGAACAGCTCATCGACGCCCTGGGCGGCATCACCATCGACGTAGGCGGCTACGTCCCCATCGGCGGCGGCACCGACGAAATCACCGGCCTACCCAACCCCATCGACGGCTACATCGAACCCGGTGTACAGCACCTCGACGGCTTCCACGCCCTCTGGTACGCCCGCTCCCGCGAAGGGGCCTCAGACTACGACCGTCAGGCCCGCCAGCGCTGCGTACAGGCAGCCATGCTCAAGCAGCTCGACCCCGCCAACGTGCTCACCAAATTCGCAGACATCACCGCCGCCGGCGAACAGGTCATCGAAACCAACATCCCCCAAAGCGGCCTCGCAGCCCTCGGTGATGTTGCCCTCAAATCCAAAAACTACGACCTAATCCAGTTCGCAGCGGGCCCACCCTACTTCGACACTCTCTTCCCCACCTACCCCGACTTCGACCAGCTCCACACCGCAGTCCAGCAGGTCATTGCAGACTCAGCCTCAGGCATCCAACCCACTGCCGCCACTGCCGCCGCAAGCACCAGCCCAGCAGCATCTGTCTCCTCCGGCCTCGACGTGATCGAAACCGCCGCCTACCGCGCACAACTCACCTCAGAACTCAGCGAGAACGGCACCTGCTCCGTCCCCTAACCCCACGGCCAGCAGCAAAGCGGTAAGCTGGTGCCCATGAGTACAATTCTGCAGTCAGATATTTGGGCCCAGCTCCAAGAAGCCAACGGCCACCAGGTCTTCCGCGGCAAAGGTGAAGGCTGGCAATACATGGCCACCCTCGAAGGCGGCTCCACCGGCCGCTACCTCTACGCCCCCTACGGGCCCGAGGCCGGCAACGCCGCCGCCTTCGACGCAGCCATCGCAGATATGAAGCGCGTAGCAGCCGACAACAAGTGCTGGTTCATCCGCGTTGAGCCCATCAATGATGCAATCTGGGGCGCCCAAAGCGGCGAAGCCTTCCTCGCAGCCCGCGGCTTCACCCTCTCACCCCGCCAGGTACAGCCCGGCCACACCCAAATCATCGACCTGACACTGACCGAAGAAGAGCTACTCAAAAACATCGGCTCAAGCAACCGCAACCTGCACCGCAACATCCACAAAAAGGGCGTAACCTTCGAGAAATCCCAGGACCCCGCAGATATCAAGATTCTGCTCAAGTACCTCGACGAAACCGCCGGTCGCGCAGGCTTCAACCGCCAGCAGGACGACTACCTCACCCGCGTCGCCCAGGTCCTCATGCCCGCCGATGCCGCCACCCTCTTCATCGCCAAGGTAGACGGCGAGCCTATCGGCGCCTCCCTCATCTACGATTCAGACGACACCCGCGTCTACGCCCACACCGCCACCTCCTATGGGCACCGCAAACTCAAGGTCGGCAACCCCCTGCTCTCCACCATCATCCTGGACGCCAAAGAAAAGGGCCTAACCTACATGGACCTCTTCGGCATCGCCCCCAACGACGACCCCAACCACGAGTGGGCGGGCTTCACCAAGTTCAAGAAGTCCTTCGGCGGCACCTCGGTAGCCTACCCCGGCACCTGGGACTTACCCGTCTCAACCGCTGGCTACAAGGCCTACCAGGGCATCCGCGCAGGCCGCGAAGCCCTAGCCCAGGGCAAGAAGTTCGCCACCGGCACCCTGCTCCCAAAGGCCAAGGACGCCGTCGGCAAGGTTCGCGCGCGTATCGGTAAATAAGATTGAGCAAGTCTTCCCTTCGCCGACTAACCTTCTTGGGCTCGCGCTGGGCGCTCGCCCAATTCATGCCAGCCCCAGCCAGTCGGCTTTCGAGAAGACCTGCTCAATCTCTAGTATCCGAACCTAAATCTGCTCTAGAGTTCTAACGATTCAGAGTCCCGGCAATCATTGCCGAGTAGCGGGAGAGCTTGTGCTCGGCCTCAATCAGGCGCACGGTGCCTGACTTCGAGCGCATGACCAGGGACTGGGTGGTGACGGTGTCGCGGCCGTAACGCACACCGCGCAGAAGCTTACCGTCGGTGATGCCGGTTGCGGCAAAGAAGCAATTATCGGTGGTGACCAGTTCGTCGGTGGTCAGCACGGCGTCCAGGTCATGGCCAGCGTCCAGGGCCTTCTGGCGTTCAGCATCATCGATAGGAGCAAGGCGACCCTGGATAATGCCGCCGGTGGCCTTGATAGCGCAGGCAGCCACAATGCCCTCGGGAGTACCGCCGGTGCCCATCATCAAATCCACGCCGGTGCCCTCACGGCAGGCAGCAATAGCACCAGCCACATCGCCGTCAAGAATCATTCGGGTACGAGCACCGGTTGCGCGAATCTCTTCAACGAGCTTGGCGTGGCGGGGGCGATCCAGTACGCAGACAGTGAGCTGGTTAATGCTGGTGCCCTTAGCCTTAGCAACCAGGTGCAGGTTCTGCTTGACCGGCAGGCGCAAATCGACCAGGTCAGCCGCCTCGGGGCCGGTAACCAGCTTCTCCATGTAGAAAACAGCGGAAGGGTCAAACATGGTGCCGCCTTCAGCTACCGCAATGACAGAGAGGGCGTTATCCATACCCAGAGCGGTCAGGCGGGTACCGTCGATAGGGTCAACAGCAACATCGAACTTAGCTCCTGAGCCGTCGCCCACCTGCTCCCCGTTGAAAAGCATGGGAGCCTCGTCCTTCTCGCCCTCACCAATCACCACGGTGCCGTTAAAGTGAACGGTCTTGAGGCGGGCGCGCATGGCATCGACAGCAGCACCATCGGCCATGTTCTTATCGCCTGCACCCACCAGCGGGCCCGAGGCAATAGCAGCAGCCTCAGTTGCGCGCACCAGTTCCAGCGCCAGGTTACGATCTTCGTTACTTACGTTTGACATGACTCACCTTCGAGTAGCTTCTAACAGTGCCAGCTGGCTCCCTGCGCGGGGCGCTCAGCCTCCACCCTCTAGACTACTCGCTTCCCCGCCGTGTTACGGGCCGGTGCGCCCCTACTTGACACAGATGACGCCGGCAATTCTCGCTCGCAAGTGGCACAGGGCGCCCCCTTTAGACCAGAATAGAAGGCGTGACTTCATCGACTAACCCCAGCAACCAGCCCCTACCCCAGGCGTCCGCCCCTGAAACCCAGGCCCCGGACGCCACCGAGCAGGTAGTCCCGCAAATTACCGAAAAGCAGGCCCGCCGCATCAATGCGCCCGCCCACAATATGGTGATTTCGATGATCGTCATGGTGCTCTTGCTGCTGCCGGTCATCTGGCTGATGCCGCAGCCCAACAAAAACCCCTACCGACCCACCGTTGACCTCCCAGTGATTGCCTACGAGGCCAGCGCCCAGGCAGGCTACCCGGTTGCAGCCGCCGAGCAGGAAGGTTGGCACTACAACTACGCCCGCTGGAACACCGGCCAGGCAGACGGCATCAACTACTGGTCCACCGGCCAGGTCACCCCCTCCAACGACTTCATCGAGCTCATTCAGGCCACCAACACCAACCCCACCTGGGTTGCCCAGACCGTAGGGCAGGCCGTGCCCGAGGCCACAGTGCAGGCTTGGGGGGTGGACTGGGAGGTGCGCTCTCTCGTGGACGCTGACGACAAGAGCAAGGTCACCACCTTCTATATCGGTGAGGTGGACGGAACCACCGTCATCCTCAAGGGTGAAGCCGAGGCAGCCGAGTTCCAGGCCCTGGCTGAAGCTACTGTCACATACATGGCAGCCCCCGCCTCTACCGCCTCCCCCACCCCCTCAAG